>DASSQQ010000024.1:0-2020 GCA_035702425.1 Gemmatimonadales bacterium | reverse complement strand
TGGCCGCGGCATTCCGCGGCTGGCGCGGGAATCTCCCTCTGGTGCAGGCGGTCGCGCGGCGGGCGCCCCCGGTGCGGGAGGCCGTGATCCTGGCCCAGGAGCTCGCGGACCTGGGAGGAGCCGGACTCGAGGCCCTCACCTACCTGGCCCGGGGAAAGCGCGCGCCGGCCGCGTGGCGCGCGCGAGAGGAGGCCCTGCTCCAGCGCGCGGCGGCCCCGCACGCCCACCTCCGATTCGCGATGCTTCCCGCGCTCACCCGGCTCCTCGACGCCGCGGCGGGACCGAAGCCGGGCGGCCGGTGACCGGCCGGCGGGAGTTCTTGCGCGCGGCGGGCGGAGCGCTCGCGACCGGATTTCTCGCTCCGGGTTCGCCGTTTTCCGTTCCGCTTGCGCCGCTGCCGGTGCCGGCGCTCCCGTCCCCCGACCAGCGCGCCTGGCAGGACCTGGAAGTGGGGATGTTCGTCCACTTCGCGCCCAATACCTGGCAGGACAAGGAGTACGACGACCGCTCCACTCCGCTCTCGGCCCTCACGCCCGACGTGGACACCGAGCAGTGGGCCGACGTCGCGGCGTCACTCGGCGCGCGTTACGTGGTGCTGGTGGCGAAACACGTGGGCGGGTTCTGCCTCTGGCAGACCGACACCAGCCGCTACGGCGTGCGGCAACTTTCCTGGAAGAGCGGCGCCGGCGACGTGGCCGCCGATCTCTCCGCCTCCTGCGCGAAACGCGGACTGGGGCTTGGTATTTACCTCTCCCCCCGGGACGACACCTTCGGCGCGGGAGGCGGAGGCGTCTGCAAGACGCCGGAGGAACAGGGCAATTACAACGCCATTTACCGGCAGCAGCTCACCGAATTGCTCACCCGGTACGGTCCCATCACCGAGATCTGGTTCGACGGGAGCATCGTGGTGCCCGTGGGCGACATCCTCACCGCCCACGCGCCGCACGCGATGATCTTCCAGGGGCCGCACGCCACCATTCGCTGGGTGGGCAACGAGGACGGCTTCGCGCCCTATCCCTGCTGGAACGGCGTCGCGCGCGCCGACGCGGCGACGGGAATCGCCACCGCGCTCCACGGCGATCCCGCGGGCGACGTCTGGCTGCCGAACGAGGTGGACGTCTCGCTCCGCCGCCCCGACTGGTTCTGGCACACCGACAACGAGAAGAACGTGCTCTCGCTCGACGCCCTGCTCGAGATCTACTACCGCTCGGTGGGGCGGGGCGCGCAGCTGCTGCTCAACATCCCGCCCGACCGCACCGGTCACATCGCGGCGGCGGACGCGGCGCGCGCGGCGGAGTTCGGCGCGGAGGTCAAGCGCCGCTTCGGGAAGAGTGTGGCCGAGACTTTCGGGAAAGGAGAGAACGTCGCGCTCGACGTTGAACCGGCGGCGTCGGTGGATCACGTGATCCTCGAGGAAGACATCGCGGCCGGGGAGCGGGTCCGCGGCTATCGGCTGGAGGGCCGCACCGCCCGCGGCTGGGTGCCCCTCGGCACCGGGACGGCGATCGGGCACAAGCGCATTCACCCGGTCGGTCCCCTGACGGTGACGGCGATCCGCCTGGTGGTGACCGATCACGCGGGCAGTCCGCAGATCCGGCGCATCGCCGCGTTCTCGACCGGGAGCGCGCCCCCCGCCACCTGGAACGCGCCGGCGAAGATCTGGGCCGACGATCAGGTGGCGGAGTTCACCAAGGGCCCGTTCGACCTCGATCTCACCTCGAAGATCAAGGTCGCGGGGCAGTACCGGGTGCGCTGGGTGCCGGAGGGGGGCGGCGAGGTGAAGATCTCGGGCGCCGAGCTGCTGCTGGGCGACGTGATCCAGTTCCACATGGCGCAGAAGGCGCCGCTCCGCAACGACGTGCTCATCCTGACGATTCCGGGACTGGGCGTCACCGTCCGCCTCCGGGGCGAGGTGCAGGGGGCGGAGAAGGGCGTGATCTTGCTGCAGCGGATCGCCGGCTAGCGGCAAACCGTCATCGCCTCACCTTTCACACGGTGCAGGTCTGGACCGCCTGCCTGA
>DASSQQ010000023.1:0-9923 GCA_035702425.1 Gemmatimonadales bacterium | reverse complement strand
GGGCTGGAGGTCGTAGACCTCGGCCGCGCCCGCGTCCAGCGCGAGATCGGTGAGCACCGGCGTGGAGATCTTGGCGGTCAGCGCGCCGACGGCGCGCTCGATGTCGCCACCCGGCTCGATGTATTGCGTCGCGCCGTGGGCGCGCTCGGTGAGCCGGTCGAGGAGATAGGTGTTCACGTCATTCCCGATCCCGAAGGCGAAGACGCGGAACCCGCCGCGGGTCTGCTCGGCCTGGGTCACGATGCGTTCGGGATCGGTCTCGCCGGCGGTCGGGAGCCCGTCGGTGAGGAAGACCGCCAGGCCCAGGGCCCCTTCCGCCGGAGGCTGTGCGAACGCCTCGGCCAGCGCGCCGGCGATGTTGGTGCCGCCGTCGGCCGCGAGAGACTGCGCCCAGGCGACGCCCTGCGCGATCGCGGCTGGGGTCGCGTCGGTCCAGGCCGGGGCGTAGCGGCGCACCTCGTTCGAGAACGCCACCAGCCGGAAGCGGTCGCCCTGACGCAGGCCCTGGAGGGTCTGCGTGAGCGCGCGCTTGGCCTGGTCGATCTTGTCGCCGGACATCGAGCCCGAGATGTCGAGCACCAGTGCGACGTCGCGCCGCAGCTGCGGGCCGTCCGCGCGCCCGGGCGAGAGCAGGAGCATGAAGTACGGATCTTCGCCCACGGCGCTGTAGGTCAGGAGCGAGGTGCCGACGAGGCCGCGCGCCAGCGGCAGGAAGATTTCGAGATCGCCGCGCCAGGTGGAGTCCGCCACGGCGACGTCGAGCCGGCCACCCTCGCGGGTGGCGGTCACGCGCTGGGTGGGGGAGTAGGGCTCCCCGAAGCGGTCCGCCGAGTCCACCGCGAGACGCAGCGTGAGAGGCGGGGCGGATCCGTTGGGATCGCCTGAGCCGGCGGTGAACCGGAAACGCCACGCGTCTCCCTCGCGGTCGAGAATCTCGGTGTAGCGGAGGGTGACGCGGCGGGTCTCGCCCGGCTGGATCGGGAAGACCCGGGCCCGCACCAGGCCGTGGCCCGCGAGCTCGATCAGCGCGGGATCGCGGCGCCGCCGCACGATTTCCTCGTAGATGGCGCGGGCCGCCGCCGCGTCCATCGTCTCGCCGGTCAGCTCCTGGTCGCCCTGCCAGAGCGAGAAGCCGCTGAAGACCGCTTCGCCCGGAAGTGGATAGAGGTAAGTCGCTTCCGCGAGCGGCATCGAAGAGGAATTGTGGAAGTAGTCCTCGACCGTCACGTGCGCGATGCGCCCCGTGACCTGGACGTCCACCGTGCTCTTTACCCGTTCGATCCGGCCCGACACGATGGGGCGACCGGGTTCGATCCACCCCTGCGCGCCCGCGGGGGCGGCGAGGGTGAGGAGAAAAGCGAGCGGCGCGAACAGTCTCGTCAGTCTCTGCATGGCGTGCACCCTGTGGGGGACGCCAGGAGAGACGCTTGAGGCGGGGAGAGTTGCACACGGCCGGGATTGGAGATACGGGATACGGGATCTGGTGCGGGACTCGTCCGGCGGGCACGAATCCCCTATCCCGAATCCCTCTTCCCGGCTTTCAGCCGACGGCGCACTGATTGGGCCCGAATTCGAGCAGCTCCGCGTCCTCCGGGGAGAGGGGCACGAGACCCAGGTTGGCGAGCTTGATGGCGCGGTAGGCGGGGGGCGGCGTCACCTGCCGGGCGGCGATCCAGGCGAGGAAGGTCGCTTCGTTCTCGATCCCCACCGGCTCGTTCTCCTTGCGAATCGCGTCGAATCGTCCGGCGACGGCGCGGTCGTCGCGGCGCTCGCTTTCGGTGGAGTAATGCGCGGGGAGCACCACCAGGTCTCCGGCCCAGCTCCCCCGCGCCCGCTCGAGACTCCGCCACAGCAGTTTCGCCCACGCCGCTCCCTGGCCTCCCAGGTCGGGCCGGCCGATCGAGCGCACGAAGATGAAATCGCCGGTGAGCGCGAGCGCGCCGTCCGCGAGGAGCGTGACGCTCCCCAGGGTGTGACCGGGGACGTGCTCCACCCGCAGCACCGCGCGGCCAAAGGCGATCCGGTCGCCGTCGCCGACGGTCCGGCACTCGAGACGGGCCGGGGTGTCGTCGTACGGAGAGCGCGTGTCGTCGGCGTGGAGGAAGTAGGGGATCCGGAGATCGCGGGCCAGCGTCACTGCGCCGCTCAGGTAGTCGGCGTGCGCGTGGGTGTCGATCACCGCCGCCGGCGTCGCGCCCGCGTCTTCCACGATCCGCCGGTAGCGCTCGGCGTGGCGCCCCGGATCCACGATGACCGCCTCACCGTCGCTCACCAGCACGTAGGAGAGGCACCCCTTGCCGACGCGGTCCACCTGGATCACGCGGTCGATCGCGGGCGTGGGGGCGAGCTCCCGGGTGACGTAGACGCACTCCCAGGCCGCCATCCCGCCGTCCACCGAATACGCGTCCACGCCCTGGTGTCTGAGGAACGCGGCGGCGGTGCGGCTGGAGTTTCCGTGGCCGCAGATCACCGCGACCGGCCGGCGGGAGTCGAGCCGGAGGGGGTCGAGGGCGGGGAGGCGGAACAGCTCGGAGTTGGGCAGGGCGCGGAACTGGAGCGCCGCTCCCAGGGCCACGCGGCCGGCGGCGACCTTGTCCGGCGCGCGGACGTCGAGCAGCTGCACCGGCTCGCCCGCTTCCAGGCGGCGGGCGAGCTCGGCGGCGGCGATGGTGGGGAGGGTTTCGGCCATGGCGCCAACAAACTCGCCAGAGCCGGTGCGACGCGCAACCACCGGGTTCCGTTGCTCCCGCCGCGTGTCTATATTGCGGTCGTTCGAAATTCCTTTCGCAAACGAACCACCGGAGGATGGGCAATGCGGGTGACAGTGCTGAGCGCGCTGGCGGCGGCCTTGGCGGTCGCGTGCGGCGGTGAGAAGAAGGCGGCGGATCAGACGGCGGCACAGCCGGCTGCGGCGGCTCCCGCCGCGGCGACCACGGGCACCGTGGACACAATCCGCCTGACGGGCAACGGTTCGACCCAGGCCGCGTTTTCGCCGGCCGCGATCACCATCAAGGCGGGCGACGTGGTCCGCTTCATCAACGCGTCGGGCGGGCCGCACAACGTGGCGTTCTACGCGGACTCGATTCCCGGCGGCGCCGCCACGGTGCTGAACGCCGCGATGCCGAACCGGATGGACAATCTCTCGTCGCCGTTCCTCACCACGCCCAACCAGACCTACGACGTCTCGTTCGCGGGCGCGCCCAAGGGGACCTACAAGGGCTTCTGCACGCCCCACGTGGCCCTGGGCATGAAGATGACGATCACGGTTCAGTAACACTCGGGACGCAGCTCGAATTCCTCACGGCCCCGGCCCTCCTGGCGGGGCCGTTTGACTTCCGGGTGGGCGGGCCGGATGTTCCCGGCCCATGCCCACCCTCCTCGAGCGCCTGCGCGCCCTCCTCGCTCCCGACTACCGCGTCGATGAGCTGGTGGGGAGCGGCGGGATGGCCCACGTGTTCCGCGGGCGGGATCTCGCGCTCGATCACGCGGTGGCGTTCAAGGTGCTCCGTCCCGAGCTCTTCACCGAACAGATGGCCGCGGGCTTTCTCCAGGAAGCCCGCTACCTCGCCGATCTCCGCCATCCCAACATCGTCACCGTCCACGGGGTCGTGAATCGCGGCGGCCTGTCGCTGTACGTCATGGACTACCTCGAGGGTGTGACCCTGGAAGAACGGCTGTCCCGGGGGCCCCTCTCGCCGGCGGAGGCGCGGGACCTGGCGCGCGGCATCCTCGACGGCCTCGCGCAGGTGCACGCGCGGGGGGTGGTGCACCGCGACATCAAGCCCGGCAACATTCTCCTCACGCCCGCGGGCCCGGTCCTGACCGACTTCGGGATCGCCATCCCCCTCAAGCCCGACGGCTCGCCGGCCACCGAGCCGCCCCGGGGGGGCGGCACCAAGGGCTACGAATCACCGGAGCAGGCCGCCGGGCGCTGGCCCGCGATCGACCAGCGCACCGACGTGTACTCCATGGGCCTGGTGCTGTACGAAGCGTGGACCGGGCGCGCCTATCCCGCGATCATGCCGCCGGGCGCGGTGTCGTTCGCCGGGATTCCGGGGCCGGTGGCCGGCGTCCTCCGCCGCGCCCTGGCCATCGAACCCGAGCGGCGCTGGCGCGATGCGGCGGCGTTCGGACGGGCGCTGGCGGGCGCCGATCTCCGGCGCCGGCGCGTGCTGGCGGGCGCCGGATTCGTGGCCCTGGCCGCGGGCGCGGTGGCGCTGTGGCTCGCTTCGCGGCCGCCGCGCGCGCCGCTCGCCGACCTCGCCGTGCTGCCCTTCGCGGCGCCCCCGGGCGCCGATACCCTCGGCAACGATCTCGCGCGCGCCACCATTTACCCGTTCGAGTTTCTCCCCCCGACGGCCTTCCGGCTGGTGGCCCCGCAGCTCTCCTTCTCCTGGTGGGACTCGGTCCGCGCCGACCCGGCGGCGCTGGCGCGGGACGCGGGCCCGCGCCTCCACGCGAAGTACTGGGCGACGGGCGACGTGGTGATGCGAGGGGACAGTCTCACGGTGCGGGCCCGGGTGTTCGACGCGCGGGGCGTGGCGCAGAACGCGGCGCCCGTCTCCGGGTCGAGCCACGATCCCTGCGACCTCGGCTACCGGGTCGCCGTGGAGCTGGCGCGGATCGTCGCTCCGGGGCGCGCCTCCGACCTCCGCCCGGGCGGGTGCGCCGGCGCCGGCGAGCGGGCGATGGCCGAGCTGTTCCGGGGCGACGACGCGTTCGCGCACGAGGCCTGGGGGACGGCGGCCGATCACTATGCGCGCGCCCTCGCCATCGACTCATCGCTGGCCTACGCGCGGTGGAAGCTCGCGATCACGGAAGTCTGGCGCCGCGTGGTCGGCGCGGCGGCGGTCGATTTGCCCCGGCTGGCGCGCGATCACGCGGCGGAACTGTCGGACCTCGATCGTTCGCTTCTCGACGCGATGCTCGCGCCCGCCGGGTCGGCGCGCGCCGCGGCCTACTCCGAAGTCATCCGGCGCTATCCCCAGGACGCGATGGGCGCGATGCTCTACGGCTGGGAGCTGCTGCATCGCGGTGCCCTCGCGGGCGTGACACTGGACAGCGCGGCGGCGGTCCTCCGCCTCGCCACCGGGCGCAACTCGTTTCAGGGCGAGGCCTGGAGCGGGCTCGCCTGGGCGCGGATCCGGCTCGACCGGCCGGAGGCCGCGGACAGCGCCCTCCGGCGATTGGCGGGACTGGTGGCGCTTCGCGGCCCCGACGCCGACGTGGATATCCAGCAGATGCTCGGTCTCGCGTTCGCCGCGCGCTTCGGCTCCGGCGGGGATTCGGGGGGCGGGATCCCCACCATCCCGCCCGACCCCAAGCTGCGCAGCGACCTGGGGCGCGCGGTGCGCTGGGGGCTCTCCTTCGAGCTGCCGCGGACCGAGGAGGCCCTGGGGGCGATGCTCGCGGGCGAGCGCGGCGCCCCGGCGGCGGAGCGCGCCAACGGGTACGCGGCCCAGACCGCGGCGCGCTTCGCGATGGGGCGCGGGGCGGCGGGAGTGGAGGCGCTCGATCGCGCGGCGCTGGCCTTCGGCACCGCGGAGGGACGATTCGCCGCGGCGGAATGGCGCGTCCTCCTCCCGGCGCTCGGCGATCCCGTGATTCCGCCGCCCGAGGTCGCCGCGGGCCGCAAGGCGCTGGAGCGGGCGTCGCGCGACCCCGCGTTCGCGGCGCGCGCCGCGTGGGCGCTCGCGATCGACGCCCGCGGCCGGCGCGACACCGCGGCGGCGCGCCGCTGGGAGCGCGGCGTGGCGGCCCTCGGGCCCGACACCGTCCCCGCCCGGCTCGGCACCCTCCTCGCCGCCTTCCACGCCGCCGCCGACGGCGATCTCCAGTCCGCGCTGGACTCGAGCGGCGGACTCCTGGTCTGGGATGAAAGCGCGCGCGGGGGAGACCCGTTCGCCCGCGCGGCGCTCCATCTCGCCCGCGGTGACTGGTTCCTCCGGCTCAACCGGCCCGAGGACGCGGACAGCTCCTGGCGCTGGTACGAGAACGCGGACGTGAACGGATGGCCGGACGGCCCGCTGCAGGCGGCCGAAGTGGACTGGGTGCTGGGGCCCTACGCCCGGCTCCTCCGCGCCCGCCTCGCCGCGTCCGCCCACGACGCCCCCGAGCGCTGCCGGCTGTCGCGCCGCGTTCTCGCGTTCTGGGAAGGCGCCGACCCGACCCTCGCGGCGCTCCGCGCCGCCGCGGACAGTCTTCACCGCGGGTGCCCGCGGTGATCCAGTGCCGGCTCCTCGGACCGCTGGAGGTGACGGTGGACGGCCACCCCGCGCCCGCCGAGCTCCTGTGGGCCCGGAACGTCGCGTTGCTGCTCTACCTCGCCCGCAGCGGGACGCGCGGACGTACCCGGGAACACCTCGCCGGTCTCCTCTGGCCCGAGAAGGACGACGCCCTGGCCAAGAAATCGCTCAATCAGGCGTTGTACGTCGTCCGGCGGTATCTGCCGCGCGGCAGTCTCTCCACATCGGCCGGATCACTGCGGCTCGCCCCCGGGAGCGTGGACCTCGACATCGACCGGTTCGACGCCTGCGCGGCGAAAGAAGACTGGGCGGGCGCCGCGGGCCTCGTGGAAGGCGCCTTTCTCGACGGGTTCCTGATCCCCGAAGCGACCGGGTTCGAGAACTGGCTGACCGCCGAGCGGGACGCGTGGCGTCAGCGCGGCGTGCAGGCGCTCAGCCGTCACGGGGCCGCGGAGCTCGACCGCGGGCGCCTCGATGCCGGGGTGGCCTTCGCCCGGCGCGCCCTCGCGCTCGATCGCCACTCCGACGCTGCCGTCCGGGTGTTGATGCTCGGCCTCGCGCTTTCCGGCGACCGCGCCGCCGCGCTGGACGCGTTCGAGTCGTTCGTCGCGACGCTCGCCGACGAGGTCGGGACCGAACCGGAGGCCGAGACCCGCGCGCTGGCCGAGCAGGTTCGCCGGTTGAAGGTCTGGCGGGGGAAGGAGACGGGCTCGGAGCGGGGCGTGGAATCGCGGCGGGCACCTTTGATCGGCCGGGAGAGGGAGCTCGAGCGGCTCCTCGCCGCGTGGGCCGAGGTGCGCGCCACGCGCCGGCCGGGGGCGTTGATCATCTCCGGAGACCCCGGGGCGGGGAAGTCCCGCCTCGCCGAAGAGCTGGCGGCCCGCGCCCGGCTCGCCGGCGCTCTCACCAGCCTGGTGCGTCTCGTTCCCGGAGACGAAGCGGTGCCGTGGGCGGGGCTCGCCGCGCTGGCCGGCGCGGGCTTGGGGGAGGCCCCCGGGCTCGCGGGCGCGTCACCCGAGGCGCTGGCGGGCATCGCGGCGCGGGCCCCGCAGTGGCTGGAGCGCTTCCCCGGCGTCCGGGGCGCGTCGCCGCTCGCCCCTTCGCCCGCGTTCAGCGAAGTCCTGCGGGCCGTGAGCGAGGAGCGCCCGGTCCTTCTCGTCGCCGACGACGCCGAGTATCTCGACGCCGATTCATTGCACGCGCTCGCCGCTCTCGCGAGGGACCTTCCCGTCGCTCCGGTGGGCGTGGTGCTCACGGTTCCCGCGCATCCGGGGAGCGGGGAGTTGGACCGGTTCCGGGCGCGGGTGGGCCGGGATGTGCCCGGTGCCACGCTCGCCCTCGCTCCGCTCGGCGCCGCGGAACTCCTCGAGCTCTGTCGCTGGGCCTTCCCCGGCTACCCGCCCGATCAGCTGGACCGCGTGGCCCGTCGCGTCGGCGCGGACTCCGCGGGCTACCCGCTGTCGGCGGTGGAGCTGATCCACGCCGTGCATTCCGGGACCGCCGAGGCGTGGCCCACGCCCCATCGCACCTACCAGGACACGCCTCCCGGCCCGGTCTCGGGGGCCTTCGTCGCCGCGGTGCGGGTCAACTTCCGGACCCTGGCGGAGCCGGAGCAGATGATTCTGCGCGCCGCCGCCCTCCTCGGCGATCGGGTGCCGGCGGCGACGCTGGGGCGGGCGGTGGGCCTCGACGGACCGGCGCTCGACGCGGCGCTCGACGATCTGGAGTGGAAGCGCTGGCTCGTGGTCGAGCCGCGCGGCTATGGATTCCTGAGCCGGATGTACCGGCAGACGGTGGCCACGGAGCTAACGCCGGACGGCCAGCGCCGGCGCATCCTCGACGCCGCGAAGGGCGCTCCCGCCTCTTAGGTCTCGACCGCTCCCAGGACCGCGGCGGGCTCCGCCGCCGGCGCCTCCGCCTTGGCGAAGGCCATCGCGGCGAGCATCGCTCCCGCGATCACGAGACCGGCGAGCGCGTCCACGCCGTAGTGGAACTGGCCGTAGACCACGGCCAGCACCAGACCCACCGTAAAGGGCACCAGGACGAGGCCGAGGCGCCGGCAGTAGCGGAGCGCCATCCCGGTCGCCACTACCGACGCGGCGACGTGGGACGACGGGAACGCCGCGCCCCAGGAGTCGCCCCGCTCCAGAATCCACTGGGTGAGGCGCGCGGGCCCCACCTGCGTGGCCGCGTTGTGCGCGAGATCGAACACGTACCGCGGGCCGGCGACCGGGAAGAACAGGAACACGATGTAGCAGAAGTAGAAGGTGACCATCACGGCGAAGATGGTGTGCCGCGCCTGGTCCCGGCGGCCCAGCACCCACATCCCGAAGGGCGACGCGTAGAGAATGGCGTAGTAGGCGAGGTAGCAGGAGTGCAGGAACCAGGAGAGCGGGACGCTGGGCATCTCCCGGATCCACCGGTATGAAATCTCCGAGCCGAAAACCCAGAGCTCGAGGTGCTGGACGGCGAGGTCGTTCTGGAACCCGGCGTCCAGGGTGAGGACGCCCACCTCGCTGTAGAGGGCGACGAGGAGGAGCATGGGGTACCAGTCGGCGAGGAACTCGCCCACCGGGCCCGCCGCCCGGCCCCGCGGCGCGAGCCACACCAGGAACGCGAGCAGGACGTGGGCCACGAGGAGCCAGGGCCATCCCGGGATCACCTCGCCGGAGAGCGAGCGCAGCACCGCCACCGTCGCCACGCCCGCGTAGGCGAGCGTCGCGAGGTCGATGGTGCGGTAGGTGCCGCTGTCCAGCCGGTCGAAAACTCTCAGAGCCATCCCTCCGCGAAGTACCACGCCGCCGTGCGGGCGAGCCCGGACTCGAGATCCACCCCCGCCCGCCACCCGGTGTCGCGCGTCAGCGCGTCGCTCTTGCAGGTCCAGGCCGGCGCCAGGAACTCGTGCGCCTTGTCCGCCGAGAGCATCGTGCTGCGGCCCGCGAGATGCGCCAGCGAACCTATCGTGACGAGGAGTCCGCGCGCCAGCGGCGCCGGGAGGCCCACCACCGCCGGCCGCCGGGCCACCGCGCGCCCGATGGCCCGGGCCAGCGCGCGGCTGGTGGTGAGCGTGGGATGGGACGCGTAGTACACCTTCCCCGCCGCCTTCGGCCCCGCCGCGGCGATCAGCGCCCGGGCCAGGTCCTCGGCATGTATGACCGACAGTTCCTGCGATCCGTCACCGAACACCGGGACCACGCCCAGGCGGGCGAGCTTGAACACCTTGAGGAACTCGCGGTCCCACTCGCCGTAGACCGTCGGGGGCCGCACGATGGTCCAGGGCACGCGCGAGGCGCGCACCGCGGTCTCGGCGGCGAGCTTGGAGCGGCCGTAGTCGGTGATCGGGGCGGGGGGCCGGGCTTCGTCGATCGGCGCGCCGGGAACCGTGGGGCCGCCGGCGGAGAGGGAAGAGACGAGGACCAAGCGCGCCGCGCCCTTGGCGGCCGCGGCGGCAGCCACGGCGGCCGCGCCGTCCCGGTTCACCTCCAGGAATTCGTCCGCGTTGCGCGCGGTGACTATGCCCGCGACGTGGAAGACCACGTCCACGCCGGCGCACCCGCGCTCCAGCGCCTCGCGGTCGGTCAGGTCGCCGGCGATCGCTTCGACGCCGTGCCAGCCCAGAGCCTGCGCTTTCCGGGGCGAACGGACCAGACAGCGGATGGCGTCGCCGCGCTCCGACAG
>DASSQQ010000022.1:0-3102 GCA_035702425.1 Gemmatimonadales bacterium | reverse complement strand
GAAGCGCTCGTGGTCGAAGCGGTGCGCCACGTCCATCAGCCAGTCCTGCCTGGTGACGGCCGACAGGTTGTACAGCATCTCGTTCATCCCGCCGTACTCGCGTTCCAGCACCCGCTGCATCCCGTATTCTCCGAGGGGCTGGGTCCAGCCCGCGACCCACCGCGCCATCCGCTGGAGCACCTCGAGGGCCTGCGCGTTCCCCGCGAGGGTGTGCATGTCCAAGAGCCCGGCCATGATCTTGTGGATGGTGTAGAACGGCGCCCACACCGGCTTCCCCGCGCGCAGGCGGTCGAAGAATTCCTCGGGGAACGCGGAGAGGTACCCGTTGCCGAGGGCCTGCTGGCACTTGGCGAGCTCGGCGACCATCAGGTCCCCCCGCGCCTTGACCTCCGCGTCGCCGGTGCTGGCGGACATCAGCGCGCAGGCGGAGAGATAGTGGCCGGTGTAGTGCCCCCGCAGCTCGTTGACCGGCGCCTCCCACCCGCCGAGGGGCTGGGCCGAGGAGGGGAGCCCCGCGGTGACGCGGAACATGTGGAGCAGGCGGTCGGGCTCCTGGGACATCAGGAACCGGCGATTGACGGCCAGGGCGTCGGCGTAGGGGCCGGGGAGCAGGCGCACCCGCGCGGGGTCGAACGGCGCGATGCGTCCGGCGACGAGGCGTCGAGCGGCCAGGCGCCGCGCGCCCAACCGCCGGGGGAGAGCGTACACTGCCGCGAGCGCGGCCATGAAGTCGCGACGTTTCATTTGATCCCCGCCATCTCTTTGGCCCGCGCGATGACACCCGTCATCTCGGCGCGGTACTTGGTGAAAGTGTCGTCCACGACCGACAAAGTGGGAATGGGGCCCGGATGCACCGAGAAGGTCTCGGCGTTCCAGCGCCCGAACCCCGACTCGTGCACGCCCGAGCTGCCGCGGCCCGGCGCCGGATGCGAAAGGTGCTCGAAGGCGCGGGCGTACTTCTTGAAGTGGGGCGAGTACACGTGGAACAGAGGAATGAACGAGAGCAGCGCGTCGTAGCTGAACTCGCCGCAGCAGACCACTCCGGGGTGGCGCTCGCGGAGGTCCGCCACCAGGCGCCGGGTGCCCTCGTGCATGTCGGCCTTGGTGTTGTTCATCCAGCCGCCCGAGATGTCGAGGAAATACGCGTCCATCCCGTAGCGCTCGATCGCGTCCCCGATCTTCTGGCCGAGCCAGCGGCGCCAGGAGTCCACGCCCAGGTTCATGTAGGCGAGCCACCCCTCCTGATGGCGGTCGTTGTCCCAGTCGACCCACGAGAGATTGAACGCGTCGCCGTCGATGCGCGCCGTGGCCGCGTCCGCGATCTTCTCGAACTCGGGGTGCTTCCGGTTGGCGCAGTTCATCCCGAACATCGGCATAAACCGGAAGCCCAGGTCCTTGCCCGCGGAGACCAGCCGCTTGAGGCCCGCCTCACCGCCCATCCGGGGGTCGGCCTGATAGAGCGGGTAATTCCAGTAATAGCGCCCGTCCCACGCCGGCAGGAACGCGAGGACGCGGGAGGCGGGGATCTGGGTCGCCACCCACTGCAGGATCTCGAGCATCCGGGCGAAGTCGTTGAAGACGTACCCGGTGTAATGCGCGCCGTGCAGGGTGACCACGAGGGCCACGTCGCGCAGCCACGCCGGGACGTCGGGCCGGGTCTCCCACACGGGGAACGCGTAGGCGCTCTCCAGGTGGGCGTAGTGGGCTCCGACGGCGTCGTCCAGCGACTTGGTCCGCGCGAGTCGCCAGGTGGGGACGGCGAGGCTGGGCTGATCGCTCCACCCCTCCGCTTCCCAGATCGCTTCCACCCGGTACCCCGCGTCTCCGGGCTGGAGATAGAAACGCTTGGCGCGGACCCGGGAGTCGAGTGAGGAGAGGGCCCACACGTCGGTGTCCGACGGCACCACGGCTACGAGCGGCGTGCCCAGTCCCCACGCGGTGTTGCCGCCGAAGAGATCGCCCGCGCCGAAGGGGTAGCCCCAGAGGACTTCGTCGTCCCTGGGGTCGAAGGGCGCGCCGCCTCCCGCAGAGAGCTTGCCGCGCGGAATCCCCCGGATGATGGTCGCGACGCTCTTCACCGGCCGGTCCAGGTTGACCGCCGTGTCCCACTCGATCGAGTCCCCGGTCTTCCGGAAATGCGCGGTGAGGTTGCCGGGCCCGCGCTCCTGGCCGCCGGCCCAGATCATCCCGTCGGCGGTGAGGGTCGCCTCGGCGTCCGAGACGTCGGCCCGCATTCCCGCGAGGTCGAGCCCGTAGACGTTGTCGCGGGTGAAGACGCGGAATCCGAACTGGAGTCCCCAGAGATCGAGCGAGGGCTCGGGAAAGTCGAAGGAGAATTTCTGGAAGCCGTTGCCGCGGCCGGGAATGAACACCCCGGAGGACGAGGTGAGCGGCAGGATGGGCGGGGACTGGACCGCCGGCAGGGAGCCGGAAGCGAGCGGAGGCGCGACCAGCGCGCCGGCCCCGGCCGCGCCCATCACCTTGATCCAGTCGCGGCGGGAAAGAGAGTCGCTCATGGTGGAGGGACGGTGCGTCTCCGCGGGGCGGGCGTCAAGCGGGCCCGCGCCGTAGAATTGCTGCCGTGCCGCTCTACCTGGGCTTCGACTGCGGAACGCAGAGTCTCGGCGTGATCGTCCTCGACGCGGACGATGCAAGGCGAGACGTGGTCTTCGAGCGCGCGCTCGAGTTCGACCGCGACTTCCCCGAGTTCGAGACCCGGGGCGGCGTGTTGCGCAGCGACGACGCCCTGGTGGTCCACGCGCCGCCCCTGCTCTGGGTCGAAGCGCTGGACCGGGCGATGGCGCTGGTGGCGAGGGAGAGCGGGCTCGATCTGTCGCGCGTCGCGGCCATCTCGGGGTCGGCGCAGCAGCACGGCACCGTGTATCTCGATGCGGCGGCGGCGACGGCCCTCGACCGCGCCGATTCCGGGCGCCCCCTCGCGGCCCAGCTCGAGAACGTGTTCTCCCGCCCCACCGCTCCGGTCTGGATGGACGCGAGCACCCGGGCCGAATGCCGCGAGATCACGGCCGGGCTCGGCGGACCGGAGGCCGTGGCGCGCCGCACCGGCTCGCGCGCCACGGAGCGATTCGCGGGACCGCAGAT
>DASSQQ010000021.1:0-5846 GCA_035702425.1 Gemmatimonadales bacterium | reverse complement strand
CGTCACCTTGGCCTGGATCTCCGCCTCGAGCCCCGGCGCGACGGTCTTCCCCGACGGCAGGAGGTCGAGCACCCCCATCACCCGGTCGAACGCCGCGAGCGCCGCGCCGGCCCCCGCGGCCCGCTGGTCCAGCTCCCGGTTGGCGTCCTGCACGAACTCGAAGAGCGCGCCCACCGCCCGCGGCGCGTTGAGGTCGTCGTCCAGCGCCGCGCGGAATTTGGCGTCGAGCGTTTCAGCGAGCACGGAGAGCGGACCATTCGCGCCCCCGCCCCCACCCGCGGCGGCCGCGGCGAGCCGCTCCCGCACCGTGCCGAGCCGCTGCACGCCTTCCGCCGCCGCCGCGAGCGCGTCCGGGGTGAAGTGCAGGCGCTGGCGATAGTGGGTCTGCCAGAAGAGAAGCCGCACCGCCGCCGGGTCGGTGCCGTCCTCCCGCAGATCGCGCGCGGTGAGAAAATTCCCGAAGCGCTTGGACATCTTCTGCCCGTCGGCGCCCGAGAGAAACTCCGCGTGCATCCAGACCCGGGCGAAGGGCCGGCCCGTGGCCGCCTCGGATTGCGCGATCTCGTCCTCGTGATGGGGGAAGATCAGATCGATCCCCCCCGCGTGGACGTCCAGCGTCTCCACGCCGAACCGGGCGCGAATCTCCGAGAGCGCCATCGCCGAGCACTCGAGGTGCCACCCCGGGCGCCCGCGCCCGAACGGCGCGTCCCACGCCGCGCCGACCTGCTCGTCCACCGGCTCCGCTTGCTTCCAGAGGGCGAAGTCGCGCGGATCGTCCTTGGCGTATTCGTCGCTCGCCACCCGCGCGCCGGTCTTGAGCTCCCGCCGCTCGAGCTGGGAGAGCCGGCCGTAGCCGGGGAACTTCGCGATGGAGAAGTACACCGAGCCGTCCTCGCCCCGGTAGGCGACGCCGCGCTCGAGGAGCGTCGACACCAGCTCCACCATCGGACCCACCCGCCCCGTGGCGCGGGGGTAGACGTGTGCCGGCTTGATGCGCAGGAAATCCCGGTCGTCGAAAAACGCCTGCACGAACGGCGCGGTGTGCGCGTCCAGCGACTTGCCCGCCGCGGCGGCCGCCTTGATGGTGCGGTCGTCCACGTCGGTGAGATTCATGATCTGGAAGACCTGGTATCCCGAATATTCCAGGTAGCGGCGCAGCAGGTCCTCGAAGAGAAAGGTCCGGAAGTTGCCGATGTGCGCGTAATTCCAGACCGTGGGGCCGCAGGTGTACAGGGTGACCCGCGGCGCCGCGAGCGGCGCGAAGGGCTCCACCCGCCGGGTCAGGGTGTTGTAGAGCGCGAGACTCATCGGCCTCCCGGCCCCGGCGGGAAGTCGGTGATGTGGTGCACCCGCCGGCTCACCGCGAGCGCGATCCCCTCGCCGTCCAGGGTCTGCTTGATCCGGCGCCGCAGCTCCCGCTCCGCCTCGCTCTGGCGCCCGGGACGGACGTTCACCCAGAGCCGGACGTCCACGCCCCCGTCGCCCAGGCGCTGCACCCCCGCCACCGTGGGCTCGCCGATCACGATGTCGGCCCACGCGGGGTCGTGCGCGAACTCCTTCACCACTCGCCGCAGGACCGCGAGCACCCGGTCGATGTCCTCGTGGTAGGCGACGCCGACGTCCACCAGCGCCCGGGACCAGTCCCGGGTGAGGTTCGACACCACCGCGATGCCGCCGTTGGGCACGAAGTGCACGATCCCCTGGCCGTCCCGCAGGGTGACCATGCGCAGCGTCATGTGCTGCACCTGCCCCTCCACGCCCGAGACCCGGATGGTGTCTCCCACCCGGAACTGATCCTCGAGCAGGACGAAGAACCCCGCGATGACGTCCTTCACGAGGCCCTGCGCCCCGAACGACAGGGCCAGGGTGACGATCCCCGCGCCGGCGAGGAGCGGCCGGACGTCGATGAAGAGATTGAGGACGAGCAGCAGCGCGACGCTGGTGATGACGGCGCGCGCCACGCTCCGCACCAGGTCCGCGAGGGTGCGGCCGCGCTGTTCCGCGTCGGTGAGACGGCTCTGGTCGCCGCTCCGGGTGGCGAAGGCCTCGATCCGCCGGGTGAGGAGCGCGACCAGGCGGTAGAGGAGCCACGCCACCACCAGGATGATGAGCGCGCGGAGGAGGTCGCGCCCGATTTCCGCGCCGTCGAAGCGCGGAAAGTCCAGGGCGCTCGGGGCGCGGGCGGGGGAAAGCGGAATTTTCACGAATCGGGGGCGAGCGATGCCGAAACGTAGGGACGGCCGGGGTGAGCGTCAACGTGCGCCGTCTTCCAGCGCGTCGAGCACCACGTCCTCGAGCGACCGCAGCCGCACCCGCGAGGCCCGCACCGCCAGCCGGTGCGCCCGCGCCAGGGCCAGCGCCGCCTCCACCGTGCCCTGACCCAGATCGGTCTCCACCCCGAAGGGAGTGACGCGGAATCCGGGCGGAACCCGGTCGGCGGGACCATCCAGCACCAGCTCGAGGACCCGCTCGCCCAGGAGCGCCGTGGTGGGGCCCTCGCGAACGATCCGGCCCCGGTGCAGGACGATCACCCGCTGGGCCAGACGCTCGACCGCGGCCAGGTCGTGGGACGACAGCAGGATCGCGACGCCGGAAGCGGCGAGCGCCGCGAGCCGATCGCAGACGGCGCGCCGCGCCACGGGATCGAGTCCCGAGAGGGATTCGTCCAGCAGCAGCACGCGCCGCGCGCCGATCGCCGCCTGCGCCAGGGACAGCCGCTGGCTGAACCCGCGCGACAGCGCGGCGGCGCGGCGGTCCGCCACCTCGGCGAGTCCGCCGATCTCGAGCGCGCGCGCCACCAGCGCGGCGCGCCGCGGCCCCGACACGTGGAGGCGCGCGTAGTAATCGAGCACCTCGCGCACGGTGAGCGTCGGCGGGAATACCGCGCCGTCCGGCGCGAAGCCGACCACCCGCCGCGACCCGGCGCTCCCCGGCGCCGCGCCCGGCACGCCGATCGTGCCCGACGTGGCGGCGAGGCGCCCCGCGGCCACCGACAACAGGGTCGTCTTTCCGGCGCCGTTCGCTCCCACGAGCCCCACGATCTCGCCCGCGAGGAGCGCGAGCGAGACCCCGTCGAGCGCGCGGACGGCGTGCCGGCCCGCGCGATACTCCTTCACGATCTTTTCGACCGAGAGCGCCGGCGTCACCTGCGACTCACCCTCCACGCGGCGAGCGCGATCCCGCCCGTGATCCAGAGACCGGCGTGCAGCCAGGCCACCGCGCTTCCCGCCGCGAGCACGCGGTAGCGCCACAGGGCGGGGAGCAGGGCCAGCATCCATTCGGCGGCGCGGGGGAGCGCGCCGTGGGGAGCGAGGTACCGGACGCCCACCGGGGAGAGCCCGCTCAAGACCCCTATATAGAGGAAGAGAAACCCGGCTCCGGCGTTCCCGCCGACCCACACCAGCGCGAGCGCGCACGCGGCGGCGGCGCCCGCGGCCGCGAGGCCCCCGGCGTTGGCCGCGAGGAGCGCGAGCGGGCTCGGGCTCCGCGCGATCCCCACCGCGGTGGTGGCGGCGAGCATCGGCAGGGCGGCGACGGTCACCGCGCCCAGCCAGCGGCCGAGCGCGAGGGAGAGGGGCGTGGTGGGATGGGTGAGGGTGAGCGGCAGAGCCGCGCGGTCCGCGTCCGATCCCGCGGTGAACGCCACCGCCAGGACCGCTGCCATCATTCCCGACCGCGCCGCGAGGCCGGCGGGATCGGGGACCGCGGCGCGCGCGCCCAGCTCGGCGAGCCCGGCCGCGAGCAGGGCGAGCCAGAGCCCGAGGCGCGAACGGATGAGGCGCGCCCGCGCGAGCCGCCATTCGGCGGCCACCGCCGACCGGGAGAGCACGCGTCATCGATACACGCGGAACGGGCGGCGACCCGTACCGGATCACCGCCCGCCGTACCGTTTTCCCGCGCCGGCTCGCTCCCGGGGATCAGGTCCGGGCCATCGCCGCCCGCTTTCGATCCGCCGCCTGCGCGATCGCCTCCACCAGGGGAGCCGATTCGAAGCGCACCGGATCGGTGGCCGGGAGCCCGGTTTCCCGCTCCGCCTCCTTCACCGCCGCCCGCGCCGCGCCCTGGTCCAGGTCGAAAGTGTTGAGGCAGATGCCCACGACTTTCGACGGCCGCACCGGCGCCGCGGCGCGCTCGTAGATCTCGACCAGCTCGGAGAGGGGCGGGATTTTCACCCACGGCTCCCGGCCGTGGTAGTCGCCGATGAACTCGCGGCTCGACTGGTGGCAGAGAATCATCGCGTCGGGACAGGAGCCGTGCAGGAGCCCGAGGGTGACGCCCGAGTAACCGGGATGGATGAGACTCCCCTGCCCCTCGACCAGCACGATGTCGTGGTCCTTCGCGCCCTGGAGCACCAGCGTTTCCGCGGCGCCGGCGATGAAGTCCGCCACTACCGCGTCCACGGCGATGCCCCATCCTTCGATGAAAATCCCGGTCTGCCCGGTCGCCACGAAGCTGGTGCGCCGGCCCGCCTTCACCAGCGCGTTCCGGAGCTCGAGCTGGGCGGTCATCTTGCCGACGTTGCAGTCGGACCCCACGGCGAGAACCACGCACGCGTCCACTTCGGCCGCGCGGCCGTCCGCGATGGGGAGTTTCGCCGGGGGCTTCCGCGCGTCGAGAATCCGGACGCCCTTGGCGCGGGCGCGGGGCCCGAGCTCGGGATCGTCGGCGATGAAGGTGTGGAGCCCGCTCCAGATCTCGAGGCCGCGGTCGATCGCGGCGGCGAGCCACCCCCGCCATTCATCGGGGAGCCGCCCGCCGGCGGGCGCGATCCCGATCAGCACCGCGGTGGCGCCGAGCGTGATGCCCTGCTGAAAGTCCCCGACCACCGGGATCTTCCCGCCGAAGCCCAGCACGTCCTGCGCCGTCTTCCCGGCCTGGCGGCGGTCGAGGATGGCGACGATGCGCTCCGGGAAATAGCGGACGCAGGAATTGGCCGTCTTGGACGTGAGGGGGCCGAACTCGCCGTCGGCGATGATCAGAAACCGGTGCGCCGCTCGCTCGCTCATGGTGCCGGTGGGCGGGGACGGGGAACGCGGAACTGTCCGCTGTGGCGCAGGACCGCGGGCTCGTGGTGGCCGCCTTCGCCGTAAATCTCGCCGCGCAGGACGTGGCGGACAACGACGATGGCGACGGCGAGGACCGGCACCGCGACCACCAGCCCGACGCCGCCGAGGAGCGTGCCCATGATGAGGACGCTGGCGATGGTGAGCACCGGCGGGAGGGCGACCTTCTTCTCCATGATCAGGGGATTGACGAGGTTCGCCTCCACCACGTGCACGCCGACCCCGAGCGCGATCACCGCGAGCGCGCGCCCCCAGTCCCCCGAGCCGAGGACCAGCAGCGCGGGGAGCAGCGTGGACAGGAACGCGCCGAAGAAGGGGACGATCGCCACCAGGCCGGTGAACATCCCGAACGCGAGCCAGTAGGGAACGCCGAGGGCCCAGAGTCCGGCGGCGGTGAGGAAGCCGAGCAGCACCATGGTGATCAGCTGTCCCACGATCCAGGCCCGCAGGGTGGCGCCCGCGTCTTCGAGGATGCGGGTGGCCACGTCCCGGTGCGCCGGGGGCACCAGATAGACCACGCCGTCGCGGTAGAGGGCGGGGCGATTGGACAGGTACACCGCCATCACCAGGACGCTCGCCGCCTCGACCAGCAGCTTGCCGCCGGCGCGCGCGTAGGGGAGCGCCGAGCCGCTGACGTACTGGGCCACGTCGGTGATGAAGCTCGCCACCAGGCCCGACTGCGGATTGGCGAGCTCGGTGCGGCGGATCACCGGGTACTGGCTCGCCCACTGGGCGAGCACGTTCTGGATGTCGGTGAGACTCTGCGGGAGCCCGGCGATGAGC
>DASSQQ010000020.1:0-7360 GCA_035702425.1 Gemmatimonadales bacterium | reverse complement strand
CTCTTCGTCGGTATAGTCCCACTCCTGCTTGCAGTCGACGCAGATGCGCCGCACGAGGCGCTGCGCCACGATCAGGTTCACCGCGCTCGCCACGTTGAAAGGCTCGATCCCCATGTCGATCATGCGGGTGATCGTGGAGGGCGCGTCGTTGGTGTGCAGCGTCGACAGCACGAGGTGCCCCGTGAGCGCCGCCTTGATCGCGATCGACCCCGTCTCGAGGTCGCGGATCTCGCCCACCATGATGATGTTCGTGTCCTGGCGCAGGAACGCCTTCAGCGCCGCCGCGAAAGTCATCCCCACTTCGTTGCGGACCAGCACCTGGTTGATCCCCATCAGGTTGTACTCGACGGGGTCTTCCGCGGTCATGATGTTCACGTCGATGGTGTTGATCTTGGACAGCGCGGAGTAGAGCGTGGTGGTCTTGCCCGAACCCGTCGGCCCGGTGACCAGCACCATGCCGTACGGGTTCAAGATCGCCTTCATCAGGTCCGCTTCGGCGCGCGGCTCGAAGCCGAACTTGGACAGATCGAGGGTCAGGTTCCCCTTGTCCAGGATCCGGAGCACGATCTTTTCGCCGAAGAGCACCGGAAGGGTCGACACCCGGAAGTCGATCACCCGCGCGCCCATCTTGAGCTTGATGCGCCCGTCCTGCGGCACCCGCCGCTCCGCGATGTTCAGCTGCGCCATGATCTTCACCCGCGAGATCAGCGCCGCTTTCATTTTGATCGGCGGCTTCATCACCTCGTGCAGGGCGCCGTCCACCCGGTAGCGCACCCGCATCTCGTGCTCGAAGGACTCGATGTGAATGTCGGAGGCGCCCCGCTTCACCGCGTCGGTCAGGAGCCCGTTGATCAGCTTCACCACCGGCGCGTCGTCGGCCAGGTCCTGCGCCTTCACGTCCTCGTCCTGCTGCTCCGCCACCACCTCCAGATCCTCTTCCCCCTCGGCCTCCACGCTCTTCAGGAGGTTCTGCAGCTCGGCGTCGGACTGCTGGTAGTAGCGGTCGATCGCGGTGCGGAGCGTGTACTCCCCCGCGATCACCGGGAAGATGTCGCAGCGGGTGATGAACTTGAGATCCTCGATCGCGGTGACGTTGTTGGGATCCGCGATCGCGATGGTGAGGGTCCGCCCCTCCCGCTTCAGGGGGAGGACGACGTGCTTGGTGGCGATGTCGGGGGGGACCAGCTTCAGAATCTTGGGGTCGACTTCGAACCGCGACAGGTCCACCGCCGGCATCCGGTACTGGCGCGCCAGGGTCTTGGTGACCTCGGTTTCCTCGATGAAACCGAGCTTTACCAGGGTATAGCCCAGGCGCATCCCGCTGGACTTCTGCTCCTGGAGGGCCTTCCGCAGCTGCTCCTGGGAGATCAGGCCGTCCCGGACGAGAAGGTCGCCCAGTTTGTCGGGGGTGGCCGCCGCTGTCGCCGTACGCAACTCGTTGAAGTGGAAGAATCTAAGGTATTTCCCCGGCGACTTGTGTCAAGTCAGCTACGGTATCGCCCCCGAAAATGTGACGTAGGGCGCGAGCGCGGCGAGGAGGGTGGGACCGACCCCCGGAACCGAGTCGAGCCCGGCGAGTGAGCCGAAGGGTCCGTGATCGCGGCGCCAGTCTACGATGCGCTGGGCGAGCGCGGGGCCCACGCGCGGCAGGCGCGTCAGCTCGGTGGCGTCCGCGCGATCCACGTCGATGGTTTCGCCGGGCGCGAGGGGACGCGCGAGCCGCGCCGCGGCGCCGGCGTTCTGCGCGAGCACCGAGCGGGAAGGCGGAGGCGGGGAGGCGCCGGGCGCGAGGCGGACTTCGCCGGGCGCGGCGCCGGGGCGCGGGGCGAGCGCGAAACGCGCGACCGCGCCGCCCGCGGCGAGGAGCGCCAGGAACAGCGCGGCACGGCGATCGTCCATGACGTCGAACCTAGGACCGGCGAGCCGGATGATCGAACCATCGGCGCGCGGCCAGGGGCAGGAAAACGCATTCGAGAACGGCCGCGGCCCCCGCCGCCCCTCACCTCGCCAGCGCGACCGCCACATCCCCGACGATCTGCAGGGACGCGGCCGACACCTTGTCGATGGTATCGGTCACCTTGTGCCAGTGCGGGTAATCGAAGTCCACCACGTCGATGGCGTGGATCCCCGCTTTCTGGAGGGCCACGTGGTCGTCGATGAGGGTGGTGCGCACCTGGGGGATGAACACGTTGCCGTAGCCGAGGCTGTCGGCGGTGCGCCAGACCCGGTCCACCACCTCGGGGGCGTTGGCGGCGGAGTTGCCCTCGTAGTGGATCTGAATCCCCTCCTGCCCCACCATGTCGAAGAGAATCGCGAACAGGGGCGGATACCCGGCGGGCTGGTGCGCGGCGAACCAGCGGGAGCCGATGAGCACGTCGTTGGTGTCGGCGAAATCCCCGTAGTCCTCGCCGTCCACGAAAAGCAGATCCACGCCCAGCGCCGGAGCCTTGCGGTGCAAGGCGTCCGCCACGCCCAGCAGCACCGCCACCCCCGAGGCGCCGTCGTCCGCGCCGGGAACCGGCATGTTCTTCTTCACGGGGTCCGTCTCCTGATCCGCGTGGGGCCGGGTGTCCCAGTGCGCGAGATAGAGCACCCGCTCCGCGGCGGCGGGCTGGAAGCGCGCGAAGAAGTTCTTGAGGTGCAGCGTCTGGCCGGTGGAGAGCCGGTGGGTGATCTCCTGGACGATCACGGTGTCGGCCCGGGCGCGGAGGCTCGAGTCGAGCCACGCCGCTTCCCGGTCGTGCCCACTGGTCCCCGGAATCCGCGGCCCGAACGCCATCTGGGCCTGCACGTAGCCGAAGGCGCGGGTCCCGTCGAACTCGCGGGTCGGGGCGCGCTTGGCGTGGCACGCGAGAAGCACCGCCGCCACCGCCGCCGCGGCCGGCGCCGCCCAGGAAAAGCGTCTCATTGGATCTGCCCCACGCTGGTGTTGAGCTGCACGAACGCCGTGATGACGAGCTGGGCCACCTTGCGGCTGGTCTGCCGCTCCTCGTTCAAGAGGTATGCCCCCTGCAGGCCGGCCGACAGGTTGGAGGGAAAGCTCGTGTCCATGGTAAGCTGGTACTGGGTCTGCCGGCTGTCCACGTAGGGCACGCAGGTGGCCTGCCCCGCGCTCTGGAGACAGGTGGTGTTCGAGGTCACCGTGTACCGCAGGTTGGTGCGAATGTCGGCCGGGAGCTTGGCGACGCTCGCGGGAGGCCGGAAAGAGAAGGAGAGCGCCGCGTTCCGCTGCGCGTTCTGGCTGCGGAACACGTTTCCCGCCGAGACCTGCTCGGTCTTGCCGCTGGTGGCGTCGAAGCTGGTGAAGATCCCCTTGAGCCAGGTGATGGAAACCGAGGGACTGGCGGAGCGGTCGGTGACGGAGGTGCGCACCGTGCCCAGCGGGCCCGCGGTGAACCCCGCCTGCTCGGCGACCGACTGGTGCTGCCGCACGTTGAAGGACGCGGTGAGGGTGGCGAGCACCTTGCCCAGGGTCGCCGCGCCGGGGGTGTAGGTCCAGGACAGGGTCGCCGAGGGCCAGTCCCGGCTCTGGGTCCGGATCGGCACCTGGGCGTCGGTGCGCAGGACGTAGGTGATTCCGGACGACCGCTGGTAATTGGTGTTGATCCGGAAGCCGGCCGGCAAGAGCGCGGCGACGCTGGCGCGCGCGGTGGTGTTGCGGGCGGCGGCGCCGGCGAACACGCCGTTCACCCGGCGCACGCCGTCCAGGCCCCCGAAGGCCAGCTGGTACCCCAGGGTGGGGGTCGCCGCCACGTTGGTGAAGCTCGAGCTGATGGACTTGGTGTAGCCCAGGTCCACGCTGCTGATCCGGGCGAGGAGTTTCGCCGCTTTGGAGCTGTCCCCGAAGAGACTGGTGCCCAGGTGCCGCGCGTCCACCTGGGTGCCGAGGTCGATCGCGCGCGAGTTGCTGAACGCGTCGGGGAGGCGGAAGGCGCCGGCGGTGTCCCCGATGGCGCGCGCCACCTGCCCGTTGGGATCCCGGTTCAGGTTGAAGAACGAGGAGAGGTTCACGTGGGGCCGGAGCCAGCTGTTGATCTGCGGGGTGGCGCCGAGGAAGGTGTTGACCGAGCGCTGAGTCTCGAACCCGACGTCCTGGCCCAGAAACACTCGGCGTTCGCCCCGGATCACGCGTCCGACCGTGGTGGTGTCCCCGTAGTCCCGCAGGTCGCGCTGGGACGCCAGGTCCACCCGCAGCTGGAGGCCGTTGAAGGGAAGCAGCTCGAGGCTTCCGGTGTTGCGCCAGATCTTGGAGCGGGAAAGCGTGGGCGCGAGCGTCGAATCCGCGGCTTCCGCCACCGGCACGGTGAAGCTGAACCGGGACGCGTTGGCGCTGCTGAGCGACGAATGAAAGCGGATCGCCGACGGGTTCCACCGCACCCGCGCCAACGTCAAGCTGTGGAAGAACAGACCGTCCCGCAGGAAGGGCGGCAGATGCTGCACCAGCCGCACCAGGAACCCGGGGGCGGCCCGCACCGTGCTCGCGCCCGGCGAGATGTTGTAGTCCACGTTGACCACGTACGACGACGAGGTCAGGTCCTCGAGGCTGGTCCGCCCGTCCCCGGTCGCGTACGACGCGGAGAACGACACCGGGTCCACGAAGTCGCGGAGCCACGGGGAGAGCGAGCGGCGCACGTGCCGCAGGGACAGGGAGTAGCTCGCGGCCGTGGACCGGGGCGTCCGGAGGCCGGGCAGCACGTCGGCGCGGATGTCGGTGCCGGACACGTAGAACGGCGCGTCCGACGTGGTGGCGAGCTGCATCGTGAACGGCGCTGAAATCCCCCAGCGGTCGGGCAGGAACTTGTCGAGCCGGAAGGTGGCGCCGAGGGTGGCCGCGTCATTGGTGACGTAGCTCGGATCCTCGCCCAGCTGGCGGAAGTTCGCGTCCCGCCGCGAGAGGGAGAAGGAGACCGTGGCGAGGTCGGACGCGGCGAGGCTCACGTCCAGCGCGGCGGCGGTGCCCGGATCCTGCACCACGTCGGAGAGCCGGATGTCGTCCACCCAGAGCTCCGCCTGATCCACGAACACCCGGTCGTTCACCCGCCAGATGCCGGCCGCCATCTCCTGCACCGCCGCCAGGTTGGGCGGCGCCGTGGCGGGATCGCGCACGTGCACGATGTAGGGCCCGTCGCACATCACGTACGCGGTGTCGTAGGGCACCAGCGTCGAGTCGGGACACCCGGGATACACGTGCGCGGTGTCGCCGGCGAGCCAGGCCTGCTCGATCCTGGCCCGGAGCACCAGCCAGGGCTGGAAGCTCGCCACCACCTCCGGGTCCCAGGACGCGGTGCGGACCGGCGTGTGATAGAGATAGAAGTTGTTCTCGTCCTTGCCCGCCTTGATGTAGAACTCGAGATCGCCGTCCTCCCATCCCGGCCCCCGGCCCCGCGCCCAGACCCGGAGCTTGCGGTACTTGAGGAAGTTCTTGTCGCCCTCGTCGGTGAAGCGCTCGAAGGCCTCGGCCCGCTCGCCCTTGGTGAGGCCGGTGGCGAGGAGCCGCATCGAGCGCTCGTTGATCTGGGTGGCGCCGAGCTGGAAGCCCGCGTCCTGCCGGCTCGCCTGATCGGTCACTCCCGGGGGCGGGGTGTAGCCCAGGTCGCGGTTCTCGGTGGAGACCACGGAGGCGATCACCTGGCTCCCCAGGGCGCCGCTGCCGGTGCTGCCGCCCAGCCCGCGGATGGGCGTGTCGGCGCGCTTGAGCCAGGTGCTTCCCACCAGGCGGATCCGCGCCAGCCCGAAGAACACCTGCGGGCTTCCCGAGGGCGTCACGATGGTCATCCGGAGGCTCTGCACCTGGCGCAGGTCGGGATTCCCCACGGCGCAGGTGTCACAGCGGAAGGGGATCCGGTACAGCCGCCAGCCGGCGGCGCCGTCGGGGCGGCCGGTCGAGTCCTTCACGCCGATCATCCCGCCGTCGCGCACGAAGAAGCGGTCGTCCCCGATGGGGAAGACGAAGCGGGTGAAGTTTTCCTCGGTCTTCACGCCCGCGTTCACGTCCAGCACGAAGTCGCCGTCCTGGTCCTCGGTGTCCACGAAGCCGTTGTGGCGGCCGCACCGCGACCGCAGGTCGCCGAAGGCGTAGGGCTGGATCTGCCCGTTGACCGAGGCGCTGCAGAGCGGCATGGAGTCCACGTGGACGGCGAGGGTCGAGTCGTCGATGCCGCCGTCGGCCGCGATGACCCGGTCGCTCAGAATCCCCTCGTCGTTGATCGCGGCGTTCCAGGACTTGGTGATCGGGTCCCGCTCCGAGTCGAGGCGCCCCTGCCCCACCAGCCGCCGGCCGAAGTACGTGGTGTCGCCCTGGGCGTCGTGGGTGAAGTAGAGGGGCTGCCACGCCACGGCGTCCTCGAAGACCGATCCGAAGTCGAAGACCACCGCGGTGCGGTTCTGCTCCGCGGTGCGGTGGTTGTCCTCCCAGACCCAGAACTCGAGGTACTCGACGCGGGAAAGGTCCACGCCGGTGGGCGAGAGGACCTGGGTGATGGAGCGCCAGCGCGGTCCGGTGCGGGTGGGATCCACCCAGTTGGGGAAGCCGGTGGAGTCGGGGAGCCCCGAGCCCGCGAGCGGCGGGCCGGAGTGCGCGAGCCCCAGCACCGAATCCGGCTTCAGCGCCAGCCAGAGCACCGGCTCCGCGTTCTGGGTCTGCCCGGAGAGGACGATGGTCGGGTCGATCTGCTGGGAGGTGAACTGGATCGCCTGGTCGTAACAGCCGCAGCGCGGGTCGTAGTTGTACGGGAGACTCTGCCAGGTGAGGGTGGCGGCGTTCGCGGGATCGAACCCGGCGGACGAGACGCCGAAGTCGGTGAGCCCCTTGGCGCCGGTGGCGCACGACGGCGGCGCGCCGCAGGGCATGCTGCCCCACTGCCAGCTGTTCTCGCTCAGCGAAACGAACCGTCCCGCCTCGGCCTCGAACTCCTCGATGTACGCCTGCCCCAGCTGGTTGGGCGAGGGCCGCGACTGCGCCACCTCGGCCGACACGTTCAGGAAGGAGGGCGCCGAGCTGTGCACCCCCGGAAGGGAGCGCACCGCGGCGGTGATCCACGCCGGCTGGAAGTGCAGATCGGTGCTCACCCCGCCGATGAAGCTGGCCGACGGCTCGAAGCCGAGCGGCGGGCGGGTGAACGCGGTGTGCTCCTTCTGGAAGAGGCCCAGCAGGTTCACCGACCCCACCGCGCCGAGATCGTACTTGCCGGCGAGGCCGTAAATCGAGGTCGGCGCGACGGCGAAGGCGGCGCGCTCCTCGAACTGGGCGTGGATGCTCGAGACGCCGCCCTGGAAGAGCGAATCCGGGTTGGTGAACTGCACCTGGCCGGTCGCGTAATCGATGCTGTAGTCGGTGCCGCGCTGCAGCAGCTCGCTGCCG
>DASSQQ010000019.1:0-12959 GCA_035702425.1 Gemmatimonadales bacterium | reverse complement strand
GGCCAGGGTATCGGCGGCCAGGGTGCCGACGAAGGTGGTGTGCACCTGGCAGTCGCACGAGGGGTCGGTGTAGGAGGCGAGGGCGCCGCTCACCTGGCCGCCCGAGATCCGCACGAAGTTGATGGTGAGCACCTGGGTCGCCGGCGGCAGCTGCGCGCGGTTGATGGGGCGGCCGCGCGGAACCGGTCCGTTCCACCCCGCCGGCCCCATCATCACGTCGCCCTGGGCCGTGTCCGAGCCCGCGGTGAGCTCGAAGACGATGCTCCCGCTGCGCCCCGATTCCACGCTGGAATAGCTGCCCAGCCATTCCCCCGTGAGCCGGGAGATGTCGGCCTGGCGGCCGACGACCGGGACCGGAGTGGCGGGGCCCCGGCACGCGATGGCGGCGGTCGCGAGGGCGATGCAAAACGTCTGCGCACGCATGGCAGAACTCCTCGAAATGAGAGAGGCGACGGCGCGAGACGGCATTGAAGGGAATACGCGCGGCGCCCCGGCCGCGATGAACCGGGCGTGAACTTCCCTTCAGGGCGGCGGCGGTCCATCACCAACCTCCCTTCCTTATAATACCTTTCCGCCCATGGGCGACCTCGACTGCCTCCTTGCGCCGCGCGCCATCGCCGTCATCGGCGCGTCCCGCTCGCCCAACACCATCGGCCATCAGATCCTCGCCAACCTGCTCCGCGACGGGTTCACGGGCCCGGTGTACCCCGTGAATCCGAACGCCGCCGCCATTCATTCGATCCGCGCCTACCCCAGCGTGGCCGCCCTCCCCGACCCGGTGGACCTCGCCGTCGTGGTCGTCCCCAAGGAGGGCGTGCTCGAGGTCGCCGAGGAATGCGGCGTCGCGGGAGTGCGCGGCCTGGTGGTGATCTCGGCCGGCTTCAAGGAAATCGGCGGCGAGGGGGTGGAGCGCGAGCGGCACCTGGTGGAGATCGTCCGGCGCCACAAGATGCGGATGGTGGGCCCCAACTGCATGGGCATCCTCAACACCGATCCCGCGGTCTCGATGAACGCGACGTTCGCGCCGACGATGCCGCCCCCGGGCCGCGCCGCGTTCGTCTCGCAGTCGGGCGCGCTCGGGGTGTCGGTCCTGGATCACGCCAAGGAGTACGGCATCGGGATCTCGCAGTTCGTCTCCGTCGGCAACAAGCCCGACGTTTCGGGAAACGACCTCCTGCTCCACTGGGAGCACGACCCCAACGTCGGCGTGATCCTGATGTACGCCGAGAACTTCGGGAATCCGACGCGGTTCCGCGAGATCGCGTCCCGCATCACCCGGGAGAAGCCGATCATCGCGGTGAAGTCCGGCCGCTCGGGCGTGGGGGCGCGCGCGGCGCGGTCCCACACCGGGGCCCTGGCGGCGAGCGACACCGCGGTGGAGGCGCTGCTCGCACAGAGCGGCGTGCTGCGCGCCGAATCGGTGGAGGAGCTCTTCGACATGGCGATGGCGTTCTCGACGCCCCAGGCCCTGCCCCGCTCCCGCCACACCGCCGTGCTCACCAACGCCGGCGGCCCGAGCATTCTCGCCACCGACGCGCTGGAGCATCACGGGCTCGAGGTGGCGGAGCTCTCGCCGGACACGGTGAGCACGCTCCAGCCGCTCTTCCCGGCCGAGGCGTCGATCCGCAATCCCCTGGACATGATCGCTTCGGCGACCCCGCGGCATTACCGCACCGCCCTCACCGGGATCCTCGCCGATCCCCACGTGGATTCGGCGGTGGCGATCTTCGTGCCGCCGTTGGGCGTGAGTCAGGAGGAGGTGGCGGAAGCGATCGCGTCGGCCGCGGCGGAGCACCCCGCGAAGCCGGTGCTCGCGGTGCTGATGGGACGGGAAGGCCTCCCCCAGGGCCGGGCCGAGCTGCACCGCGCGGGCATTCCCGCCTACGTGTTCCCCGAGTCCGCCGCGCGCGCGCTGGCCGCGCTGCGCCGGCACCGCGAGTGGCGGGCGCGTCCGGTGAGCCCGGCGCACCAGATCCTGGTGGATCGGAGCGGGGCGGAAGGGATCGTGGCGGCGGCGCAGAAGGCGGGCGTGCAGAAGCTCTCGGAGCTCGACGCCCTGCATCTGCTCGAGGCCTACGGCATCCCCGCGGCCCGCGCGCGCCTCGCGCGAAGCCCCGAGGACGCGGTGCGCGCCGCGGCGGCGGTGGGCTACCCGGTGGTGCTGAAAATCGTGTCGCCGGACATCATCCACAAAACCGACGTCGGGGGCGTGCGCGTGGGGCTGGGCACCGCGGTCGAGGTGAAAACCGCGTGGGCCGAGATGATGGCGGCCGTGGAGAGCGCCGAGCCCGATGCCGAAATCACCGGCTGCCTGGTGCAGGCGCTGGTCCGGGGCGGCCGGGAGATGATCGCGGGGATGACGCGCGATCCCGCGTTCGGGCCGCTGGTGATGTTCGGCCTGGGGGGCGTCTACGTGGAAGCGCTGGGAGACGCGGTGTTCCGCCTGGCGCCGCTGGGATCGCTCGACGCGCACGACATGGTGCACGGCATCCGGGGCGTGGCGATCCTGCACGGCATTCGCGGGCAACCCGCGGCCGACATCGCCGCTCTCGCGGACGTCCTGCTCCGGATTTCTCAGCTCGCGACGGATCTCCCGGGTGTGGCGGAGCTCGACATCAATCCCCTGCTGGCGTTTCCGGACGGAGTGCGCGCCGTGGACGCGCGGGTCCTGCTTGCGGAGTGACGGGTTCGGCGGCGCCTTCCGCGCCATCGCGACGACGGTGGTGCCGGAGGCGGAGCGCCTCGACGACCGGGAGTGGGGCGATCTCGAGGGCATCATCGCCGCCGCTCTCGCCGGCCGGCCGCCGGCCCTGGTCCGCCAGCTCCGGCTGTTGATCAACGCGCTCGACTGGCTCCCGCTCCTGCGGTACGGACGCCGGCTCCGGGCGCTCGACGCGCCGCGCCGCACCGCCTTCCTCGCCGCGGTGCAGGACTCCCCCATACTGCTGCTGCGGCGCGGATTCTGGGGCCTGCGCACCCTGATCCTGATGGGCTACTACGGACGGGAGGCCGCCGGCCGGGAGATCGGCTACCGGGCCGCCCCCGCCGGATGGGAGGCGCGGCGGTGACCGACCGGTCCTGCGACGTCGTGATCGTGGGGTCGGGCGCGGGGGGCGGGACCGTGGCCCACGCGCTCTCGCCCCTCGTCCGGGCCGGCAAGCGGGTGCTGGTCCTCGAGCGTGGCCCCCGCTTCGACGACCGGGAATTCACCGGCCGCGAGCTCGAGATGGCGCCCGCGCTGTACGCCGACGGCGGGGGATTCCTCCCCGCCGACGGCACCATGACCCTCGCCTTCGCGCGCGCCTACGGCGGCTCCACCGTGGTCTACACCGGCACGTCGCTGGTCGCGCCGGAGCGCGTGATCCGCGGCTGGGAGGTGCCCGGGCTCACCCACGACGACGTGGCCCGGCGTTCGGCGGCCTACCTCGCCGCCAACAACGTGCACCTGCTTGCGCCGGAGGAGATCAACGACAACAACCGGCTCTTCGTCGAGGGCGGCCGGCGCGCCGGCTTCCAGGTGGAACAGTTCCCGGTGAACGTGAAAGGCTGCAAGGGCTCGAGTCTCTGCAACCTCGGTTGCCCCAACCAGGCGAAGCAGGGCACCAACCGGGTGCAGCTGCCGCTGGCGGAGCGAAACGGGGTCGAGGTGGTGACGCGCGCCGAAGTGCTCGGTATAGACGCCGATCGGACGGTGCGGGTGCGGGTGGCGGAGCGGGCGGCGGACTCGAAGGGCCGCGCGTCGGAGTGGTCTCCGGGGCAGTACCGCATCGCGACGCGCGCGGTGGTGCTCGCGGGCGGAGCGATCGGGTCCCCCACTCTCCTGCTCCGCTCGCCCTTCGCCCCGGCGCTGCGCCAGCTCGGCCGGCGCTTCACCTGCCACCCCGCGCTGATTCTGGTGGCCGAGCATCCGCGCGCCATCACCAACGACGTGGGGCACCCCAAGAGCTATTTCGTCGACCGCGCCCGGTCCGAGGGGTTCGTCCTCGAGACCTGCATGTACTTCCCGTTCACCACGGCTAAGAGCATCACCGGGTTCGGCGCGCCGCACAGCGCCCTGATGCGCGCGTTCCCGCGCCTGCAGATGATTCTGGTCCTCGCCTGCGATCACGCGGCCCCGGAGAATCGCGTGGCCACGGATGGCGCGGGACGCCCGGTGGTGCACTACTCGTTCGACGACCGCACCGTGGGGGGCCTGGTCGCCGGCACCCGCGCCTCGGCCAAAATCTTCTTCGCCGCCGGGGCGACGCGCGTTCACGCGCCCTTCGCCGATCCGCCGCTTCTCGAACGGAGCGACGCCACGCTGGTGGACGAGCGGGTCCACGCCGGGCACTTCCGGCCCGGCAAGACCACGATCTCCGCCGCGCACCTGATGGGGGGCTGCGCCATGGGGCGCGACGCCGCCGACTCGGTGACCGATTCCTGGGGCCGGGTGCACGGCACGCCGTGGCTCCGGGTCGCGGACGCGAGTCTCTTTCCGGACTCGCTCGAGATCAACCCCTACGTCACCATCATGGCCCTCGCGGATCGCGTGGCCGAAGGCCTGCGGCAGGACCTGGGGACCCTGTGAGCCTCGACGCGGTGGTGATCGGCGCGGGCCCCGCGGGCCTCGCCACCTCCCACGAGCTGGCGCGGCGCGGGATGGAGCACGTGGTGCTCGAACGGGGGGGTGAAGTCGGCCACACCTGGGCCAACCTCTACGACTCGCTCACCCTCCACACCGGGAAGCACATGTCCGCGCTGCCCGGGCGCCGTTTTTCCCGGGGAACGCCGCTCTTCGTGCCGCGCGGCGTGTTCTGGGAATACCTGCGGGACTACGCCGGGGGGTTCGGTTTGCCGGTGCGCACCGGAGCGGAGGTCACGCGGGTGAGCCGCAGCAGCGGCGGCTGGCGGGTGGACAGCGCGGCGGGCGCCTTCGACGCCCGCGCGGTGGTGATCGCCACCGGCATCGTCGCGAACCCGATCGAGCCCGAGATTCCGGGGCGCGACCGGTTCCGGGGGCGGGTCACCCACAGCGTGCATTACCGGCGTCCCGACGCCTACGTCGGGCGGCGGGTGCTGGTGGTGGGCGTGGGCAACTCCGGGGCCGAGATCGGGAGCGAGATCGCGCGGTCCGGCGGGCAGGTGACGGTGTCGGTCCGCTCCGGGGCGCACGTGGTACCGCTCTCGATCGCCGGGGTGCCGATCCAGTACGTCGCCTTCTGGGTGCGGAAGCTGCCGCGGCCCTTGCAGGAGGCCCTGACCGCGGGCGTCGCCAGGCTGACCGAGCTGCGGCGGGGGCCGCCGGTCCTCCCCCGCCCCGGGCACTCGCCGCTCGACGCCATTCCCCTGATCGGGTTCCGGCTGGTGGACGAGATCCGGTCGGGCCGGGTCGCGGTCGTGCCCGGAATCGCGGGGTTCACCGAGCGCGGCGCCCGGTTCTCGAACGGCGACGAGCGCGAGTTCGACGACGTGATCCTCGCCACCGGCTTCCGCGCGGCGCTCGGCATCCTCGCGCCGCCGGCGCGGCGCGACGCCAAGGGATTCGCGATTCGTTCCGACCGCGTGACCAGCGCCGAGCAACCGGGTTTATATTTCGTGGGACACAACTACGACGCGACGGGAGGCCTCTACAACATCGCGCGCGATGCGCCGCTCGCCGCCGAGCGGGTCGCGAACCAGGCCAGAGGCTAGGAGAGCACTGCTCACCCATGACCACCGAAGGCGACCCAGCAGAGATTCGAGGTGACTTTACCGTAGACGGGCACGTCCTGATCCTCAGCGCCATCGGCGCCGCCATCGGCGCCGCGGGAGGCGTGGTCGCCTTCGTGCTGGTGCGGCTGATCGGCTTCTTCACCAACCTCTTCTACTTCCACCGCCTCGCAACCACTCTCATTTCGCCCGCCGGGGCCCACCCCGGCTGGTGGTCGATCCTCATTCCCGTGGGCGGCGGCGTGGTGGTGGGCCTGATGGCGCGCTACGGGTCGGCCAAGATCCGCGGGCACGGCATCCCGGAAGCCATCGAAGCGATCCTGATGGGCGGCAGCCGGATCGAGGCCAATGTCGCCGTCCTGAAACCGCTCTCCTCGGCGATCGCGATGGGCACCGGCGGACCCTTCGGCGCCGAGGGGCCGATCATCAGGACCGGCGGCGCGGTGGGGTCGCTCGTCGCCCAGGCCTTCCACCTCTCCTCGGCCGAGCGCAAGACCCTGCTCGTGGCCGGCGCTTCGGCGGGCATGACCGCGATCTTCGGCACCCCGGTGGCGGCGGTGATTCTCGCGGTCGAGCTTCTGCTCTTCGAGTGGAAGCCGCGCAGCTTCATTCCGGTCGCGGCGGCCTCGGCGGTGGCGGCGCTGATCCGGCCCGCGCTGATGGGGTCGGGTCCGCTCTTCCCGGTGGTGCCCCACAGCACCCTCGGCACCACGCCGCTCCTCGCGAGCCTGGCGCTGGGCGTCGCGGTGGGGATCGCGGCGGCGCTCATCACCGAGCTGGTGTACACCTGCGAGGACCTCTTCCAGCGGCTCCCGGTGCACTGGATGTGGTGGCCCGCCATCGGCGGCATCGCGGTCGGCATCGGCGGCGTCTTCTTCCCGCGCGCGCTGGGCGTCGGGTACGACACCATCAGCGCGATGCTGCACGGCGACCTGGTGACCGGCGTGCTGCTGGGACTCCTGATCACCAAGGCGCTGATCTGGGCGATCGCGCTCTCCTCGGGCACGTCGGGGGGCGTGCTGGCACCGCTCCTGATCGTGGGCGGCTCGCTCGGCGCAATCGCGACCCACGTGCTTCCCGGCGGCGACCCGCGGCTCTACGCGCTGGTGGGGATGGGCGCGATGATCGCGGGCGCGATGCACGCGCCCTTCACGGCGATCGTGCTGATGGCCGAGCTGACCGGCGACTTCGCCGCCCTGCCCGCGCTGCTCATCGCCTGCGTGGCGGCCGACACGGTCACGGTACTCACGCTCCGCCGCTCGATTCTCACCGAAAAGCTGGCGCGCCGCGGCCAGCACGTCACCCGCGAGTACATCGTGAATCCGCTCCATCTGCTGCGGGTGGAGGAAGTGATGGAGCGCAAGGTCCCCACCCTCCCCTCGGAGATGCTGGTGGACCAGCTGCTGCAGCGGCTCTCCAACGAGGACCCGGTGATCGCGCGGCGGCAGGCGTGGCCGGTGGTGGATCCCGAAGGACGCCTGGTGGGCCTCGTCACCCGCTCCGACCTCGTCACCGCGCTCGAGGGGGACGACGCGGAGCTCACCCTGGGCGACATCGGATCCCGCAAGCTGGTGGTGGCCTATCCGGACGAGCTGCTGGAGGAGGCCACGCAGAAAATGCTGAAGCACGACATCGGCCGCCTGCCGGTGGTGCGCCGGGAAGACCCGACGCACCTGGTGGGCTACCTGGGCCGGCCCGGGATCATGGCGGCGTGGGTCCACGCCACGCGCGAGGAGCGGATGCGGGAGCCGGGGTGGCTCACCGCGCGCCTGGGGGCGATGCGGGGAACGCTAAAGCGGGCGCTGGTGGGCAAGCGCTAGAACTCGGTGGCGAGCCGCAGCTCCAGATCGAACCCGGCGTCGAGCGCGAATTCCTTGTAGCGGCTGAGATAGTCCCGGTAGCGCTTGTTGGTGGCGTTCCGCACCCGCGCGTCCAGCGTGAGGAGGCGGCCGCCCCACGCGAACTGGGTCCCCGCGTCGAGGTTGAGCAGCGCGTAGCCGGCCGTGGGAATGTCCACCGTGGTGTCGCTCGCGGCGCCGGGAATGGAATCGTGCGCCAGCCGGGTTTGCCGCGCCACGATTTCCGCCTCGATGCCCAAGTACTTGCGTCCCGCCCCGGCCGCCGCCGCGCCGTGCAGCTCGGCGCCCAGCACCGCGCGCCCAGGCGGCATCAGCGGGAGCGGCGAGCCGCTCGCGAGATTGTCCCCGTGCACGTAGTCGAACCGGGAGCGGAGAGTGAGCGCGGGAGTCGCGTCGCCTTCGAGCGACAGCTCGCCGCCCCAGAGCAGGGCGTCGGCCTGGAGATAGCGGTAGACGCGGAGTGAGTCCCCCGGCTGCGGCGAGGGACGGAACTGCGCCGTCGGCTCGACGAAGATGTAGTGGTCGATGCGGTTCCGGTACACCGAGACCTCGCCCCGCACGCGCGGGCCGTCCCAGCGCAGTCCCCCGTCCAGGTTGAAGCTGCGCTCCGGCACCAGCGTGGTGTCCCCCAGGTCGAACCGCGCTTCGGCGAGCTCGGGCCCGTTGGTGAAGAGCTCGAAGAGATTCGGCGCCCGCCACGCCGTCCCCGCGTTGGCCGCGAGCGAGAGCCCGCGCCCGAGGTCGTAGACCAGCCCCACGTCCCCGGTGTAGGCGTGGTAGTCACGGGACTGGTCGCCGAGGCGCAGGCTGTCGTTGGAATCCGCCGCCACCCGCCGCAAATCCACCCGCGCGCCGCCGAGGAGCCGCAGCCGCCCGGCGGGCAGCTCCTCCAGCGCGAAGAGCGCCGCGCCGTCGGTGCGCGCGGCCGGCACCAGCGGAAGCTTGCCGCGGGTGTCGTTGCCCTGATGCTCGCCGCTCACCCCGATCGTCCCCGCCCCCCTGGCGCCGAGCCGGTGGTGCGCGAGCAGATCGACGGTGTAGGTGTTGAGCAGGAGGTTGAAGACTTCGGTCTCGGAGCCGGGGGCGCTGATGTCGTCCGACAGCTCGGCGAGCCAGTGGCTCTGCCACTGCGCCTTCCCCTCGAGCCGCACCCCGCCCGCGAGGTAGTTGCCCGTGAATTGGAGGCGGTCATCGGCGAGCTTACGCTCCGGACCCTGATCGGCGGCGCCCCCGGGGGGCGGGCCGTTGGCCTCGAGCAGATGGAATTCGCCGGCGTAGCGCGCGAAGCGAAGAGCCGCGCTCCCCCGCGCGCCGTGAACGCCGACCGCACCCTCGCCGTTCAGCGCGAAGAACCCGGTGTTGTCGAGCGCGCCCTCCGGGGTGTGCACGTCGCCGGCGTACCGCCCCACGAAGAACGCGCGCTCGGCGAAGCTCCCCTGGGCGTGATCGAGCCGGAGCGCGGACCCCAGCTCGAGATTGTTCGCGGCCCCGTACACCTCGGTCCGCATCCGCGTCACCGATCCGTTGGGCGGCGCCTCGAGAAACGGCTCCGGGACCACGTTGACCACGCCGCCGATGGCGTCCGATCCGTACTCGACGCTCGCGGGGCCGCGGATCACTTCGATCCGGTCCGCGAGCCGCCCGTCCACCGAGGGGCCGTCCTCGGTGCTCCAGGAATAGTCCTCGAGCCGGTGGCCGTCCTCGAGCACGAGGACCCGCGCCCCCGAAAGGCCCCGGATCACGGGCTTGCCGACCTGGGCGCCGGTGGCGAGGTCGCGCACCCCGGCCACGTTGTCGAGCGCGCGCGCGAGCGAGACGCTCTGCTCCCGGCGCAGGGTCTCCCCGCCCAGGACGTCCGCCGGGAGCGGGGAATCCGAGGGCTTGAGGGGCGCCCGGGTGGCCGTCACCGTGACCGGGTTCACGGCCGCCGCGGCGGCCCGGAGCCGGACGTTGAAGGGATCGGAGGGAACCGTCACCGGGACGCTGATCGCCGCGAATCCAAGCCGCCGGACCAGGAGCGTGTAGTGGCCGGCGGGAAGCGCTTCGAAGATGAACCCGCCGTCCGCGCCGGTCACCGTGCCGCGATCGAGCTCGACCACGATGACCTGGGCCGCCGCGAGCGGCGCGCCGGCGCTATCGGTGACGGTGCCACGCAGGCCGTCGGCCGGAGCGTGGAGCGTCGAGGCAACGAGCAAGGCGCGGACCAAACTCAGGACCATCATCACCTCACGGCGTGAAGACGCTGGGGCCGAGCTTCGCCCCCGGGACCACCCTCTCAATATACGCAACCCGGGTCCGCGGCGTTCGCTCCCCAGGCGCTCCCCGGCCGTGGACCAAACGAAAGGCGGCGGGTCACCCCGCCGCCCATCGTCACTCGCTCCCCCTCGAAGGAAGCTTCCAGCGACTTCAGACTACTGGCACTTCGGCTCGCCTTCCTTGTTGGCCGGCGCCTTCGCCGTCGAGCCGATGAAAATCGCGCAGGTCTTGGTGGTGTTGGCGTTCGAAATCGACGCGGTCCAGCCGTCGGCCGACAGCGCGATTACGGGCGTGGTGTTGCCGCTGGTCACGGCGTACGCGGTGCCCAGGTTGGTGGAGTACTTCACGGAATCCGCGAAGTACGCCTCTTCCGCCGTCACCAGGTTGCGCAGGTCCGACTTCATGGACGCGATGTACGCCTTCTCCTTCGTGTTCGCGAACTTCGGAATCGCGATCGCGGCCAGAATGCCGATGATCACGACCACGATCAGAAGCTCGATCAGGGTAAAGCCCTTGCGGTTCACGTGTGCCTCCAGTGAGTAATGTGTCTGCGGCCCCATGCGCTCATCTTCCAGCGCGGAGGATACGGGAACCGGGCACGGCCCACACGTCGGGGCGCGCCGCGCCCCGGTGTAGGGCGATGCTGACAGGCGGAAGTGCGGTGCCGGCTAGGGTTTGGCGTCGAGACCGTGCTCGACCAGGTACCGGACCAGGTCGGCGTTGGTCTCGAGACCGAGCTTCGCGAGGATGCGCGCGCGGTAGGTGCTGACGGTCTTGGGGGAGAGATCGAGGCGCGCGCCGATTTCCTTCACCGTCTCGCCGGCGCCGAGTCGCTTCAACACCTCGAACTCGCGGTCCGAGAGCGACTCGTGCGGGTCCCGCTCCGCGCCCGGGGTGAGGGCCCGGGCCAGCCGGGCCGCCTGGTCGGGGCTCACGTACACACCGCCGGTGTAGGCCGTGCGAATCGCCGCCAGCAGCTCCTCGGGCGACCGGTCCTTCGTGACGTAACCGGCGGCGCCCGCCTTGAGGACCCGGGTGGCGTACTGTTCCTCGGCGTGCATGCTCACCACCAATACCCGCGTCTCGGGGTGCGCGGCGCGGAGCTGGCGCAGGAGCTCGAGGATGCCGGGACCCGGCATCTGGATGTCGAGCAGCACCACGTCCGCCCGAACCTCGGCGAGCCGGGTGAGGATCTCCTCGGCGCTGCCGGCCTCGGCGACGACCCGCACGTCGCCCCGGTCTTCGAGGATCTGGCGGATCCCCTGGCGCACCACCGGATGGTCGTCCGCGAGCGCGACGCGAATCATGATGCCGGCACCGGGGCTTCGGCGAGAGGCACCCGCACCCGGACCACGGTCCCGCCCGAGGGCCCGGGCCCGATCGTGACCTCCCCGCTCACCGCCAGGGCGCGCTCCCGCATGCCCAGGAGTCCCAGGGTGTTTCGGGCCCGAACCCGGTCCGGCGGGATGCCGGTGCCGTTATCCTGAATCACCAGCTCGACCGCGTCGCCCGGGTGGGTGAGCGAGACGCTGACGCGGGAAGCGCCGGAGTGTCGGGCCACGTTGGTGAGCGCCTCCTGCGCGATGCGGTACAGCGCCCGGGCGATGGCGGGCGGCAGGCCGCCGTCCCCCACGTCGAGGTCGAAGTCGATGCGGTACTGCCGGACGAACCGCTCCAGGTACCACTCCAGCGCGGCGCCCAGTCCCAGGTCTTCGAGCATCGGCGGGCGGAGCTCGGCCGAGATCCGGCGGCCCACGTCGATGGTCCGCTCCACCTGCGCGATCAGTCCCAGCGCCGTCTCCCGCGCCGGCCCGGCGTCCGGGGGCAGGCCGCCCACCAGCCAGGTCAGCGCCAGCCGCATCGCGGACAGCTCCTGGCCCATCTGGTCGTGAATTTCACGGGCGATGCGGATCTGCTCGTCCTCGCGAACCGTCTCCACCCGGCGCGCCAGCTCCCGCAACTGCCCGGCGCTGGCGCGCAGGTCGTCCGCGGACTGGGCGAGAATCTGGAGCCGGGTGGCGCGCTGCTCCCGGGTATAGGCGAAGAAGCCGGCCGCGAGCACCGCGATGGCGGCGAACGCCAGCGCCACCTCGACCGCGAGCCGCCGCTGGTACCCCGCGAGGAGCTCCCCTTCGTCGACCTGCCGGATGAGACCCCACTCGACTCCCGGAAGGTGTCGGAGCGCGGAGAAGACCGGGACGCCCCGATAGTCGGTGAAGCGGCCGAAGGTCTCGGCGCCGCGGATGGCGAGCTGTCCCTGGTAGGGGGCGCGGCTCCAGGGCACCCGCGCCGCGCCCGGGCCTTCCCGCGTGAGGTGGGGCGCGGTCAGCACCACGTACTCATCGCCGATGTGCGCCACCAGGTTGGCGGCGCCGGAATGCAGCGGCGTCCGCTCGGAATACAGCAGCGGGAAGAGCGGAAGCCGCGGATTCACGGCGAGGAGCACGGTGCCGATGGGTCGCCCGCCCGGCTCCCGGGTGACGGGAGCGCCGAACATCAGGATCAGCGTGCTGTCGTTGATGATCCAGGGCACCGGAGTGGCCTCGGGACCGCCCGCCGCCGCGCGCGCGAATCGCCGCAGGTCCGAATCGGGCACCTCCAGCGCCCCGGGGGACCGCACCACCGGAGTTCCGGCGGCGTCGAGGAGCCAGGCGCCGGTGTAGGACCGCAACTGCTGTCGGAGGCGGAAGTACGACTGCACCTGGCGCGCCGCGCCCGCCAGCGGGCCCCCGCCGGCCATGGTCGCGGCGTAATCGGCGGAGATGATGGCGCCGCGGCGCCGGTCCAGCAGCCACTCGCTGACGATGAGCTTCGCGGCGTCGGCGCGGGCCGAGAGCTCGATCTCTCCGGTGTGGACGGCGTCGTCGCGCAGCGCGTTGGCGCGCCACCAGACGAACCCGGCGAGAAGGGTGACGCCCGCGGCCGCGGCGAGCACCCAGACTCTCGAGACCCGCTCGATCATGCTCAATGATGCGAGACCGGCCCGCCGGGCGAAAGCGGCGATGGCCGCCGCGTGCGCCCGGTGGCATCTTTCCGCCGTGACCTCCGCCGCGTCCGACCACCGCCCCGCGGTCATCGCCGGATTCCTGGGCTGGACTCTCGACGCCTTCGATTTCTTCCTCGTGGTCATGACCCTGACCGCGATCGGCAAGGAAT
>DASSQQ010000018.1:0-11275 GCA_035702425.1 Gemmatimonadales bacterium | reverse complement strand
GATTACTTCCTGCCGGCCGACGCCCGAGGCGCCGTGACCCTCGACATTCTGGACGCGGGGGGGAAGGTGGTCCGCACCTATTCGAGCGACGACCCCGCGCTCGACCCCGACCCGGGGACGAACCCCGCGGCCTACGACGTGATCTGCCGCCATACTCCCAACGCCACCGACTGCGGGCTCCCGCTCTACTGGCCGGCGCCGGAGCAGCGGATTTCGACCCGCGCCGGCATGCATCGCTTCACCTGGGACCTGCGCGATCAGCCGGTGGGGGACGTGAACGTGAACGAGGAGGGGGACGTGGACGCGACCGGCGCGGTGCCGCACCGGAGCGTGCACGGCGCCAACGCGCCCTGGGCGCCGGCCGGCCGCTACGCGGTACGGCTGACGGCCGACGGTCACTCCACCACCCAGCCCCTGGTGGTGCGCCTCGATCCCCGCGTCAAGACGCCCGCCCCTGCGCTGGCCCAGCTCGCCGCGCTCTCCCGGCAGATGTACGACGGAGCGGTGACGGCCCACGCGGCCTACGCCCAGGCCCGGGCGCTGGTCGCGGCGCTCGATTCCGCTTCGGGGAGCGATCGGGACGCGTTCCGCGCGCAGGTCGAATCCCTCGCGCCGGCGCCGCGGCCCCGGGCCCGCGGGTTCTTCCGGCAGGGACCTCCCGCGCCGCCGACCCTCGCCAGCCTGACCAGCGAATTCCTGGGCGCGGCGATGGCGATGCAGGGCGCGGAGCTGGCCCCGACCGCGGCGGAGGTCGCGGCCTGCGGCCGGGCCCGCACCGACGCGGCGCCGGTCCTTTCGCGCTGGACCCGGTTGAAGACCGCGGGCCTCGCCGCGTTCAACGCCCGGCGCCGCGCCGCGGGCGAGCCGGGAGTAACGCTCCCTCCCCGCTGACGGCGGGGCTTTGATGCGAGCGGCGTGATTTCGATGCCGCGCTCGGCCGGGCCGCGCGGCAGGTTGTCGGCATGGGACCGGCCCGCGCTCCGCTCGTGCTCCTCACGCTCCTCTGCGCCTGCGTCGCGCGGGAGGGTGGAGCGTTTCCGGGGTGTCCCCTCGAGGGCGAGGCCGTTTCGCCGGCCGTCCGCGCGCTCAACCGCCTGAAGAACCGCGCCCTGACGCCGGCCCCCGCGGACCTCGACCGGGAGGCGACCATCGCCGGGCTCCTCGCCCCGGGCGACGACCGCGACCGGTGGAGCGAGCGGAGCGCCGCGACGGTCGTGGGATACGTGCGCGACGTCCGGGTCGGGGGCGTGGAGACCGTCAACTGCTACGCGCGCGAGGTGGATCGTCGGGACACCCACCTCGAGCTGGTCGCCGACCCGGAGGATCGCGGCGCGTTGCCGGTGATCGCGGAGGTGACGCCCGGCTGGCGCGCGTTCATGGCGCGGCGCGGAAGCGACTGGTCCACGGACTCCCTGCGCGCGGCGCTCGCCGGCCGCTGGGTCCGGGTCACGGGCTGGCTGATGTTCGACGCCGAGCACGCGCGTCAGGCGGAGAACACGGCGTCGGGCAACCCCGGAAACTGGCGGCAGACGGCGTGGGAGCTGCACCCGGTGACCGCCCTCGAGGTGGTCGCGCCGCCGCCCCGCTGACGCCCGCGCCGCGTCACCCGGGAGGAGGCGCGGGCGCAGGCTTGACACCGGCGACGCAGTTTGCAACGTTAGGCCGCGCGAACCATGTGGCGACCCGCGATTCTCCCGGCCCTTCTCCTGCTCGCGGCGTGCGTGCCGTCCCGGCGCTACGCGCCGTCGCCGTGCACGCCGACGATCGAGCCGATCAAGAACACGGCGATCATCCTCGTCATCAACATCACCTACACCTACACGCCCGAGGATGAAAGCGGCGCCCGGGAGTCACACAAGGAAGAGGTGCTGGACGAGCTGAACAGCCTGGGCCGCAACGACGGCAACACTTTCGCCGAGCCCAACGGGCAGGACAACAACTTCACCTTCACCTACTCGATCAGTAACGACGGGCAGGACCACTACACCGGAGGCCTGCGCTTTGCCGGGTGGGGGCAGGGCTTCATCCATCAGTTCAACCGCTACGACAACACTTACGCCTCCACCGAGCAGCTGGTCCGCGACCTCACCGACGACGCCTACGGGTTCATCCGCGACGGCTGGCACGACGCGCGGCCGGCCTGCTCCCAGTCGAGATGACGCGGGCTAGCGAGGTCCGCTCGCCGGCTGGATACCCATTCGCGTGAGCACCCGCGCGAAGCGCGGATCGCGACGCAGCGGGTCGAGGAGCGGGTCGTAGAAATTTTCCGGAATGTAGATGTCGTGCTGGTCGATGCCCCGGTTCAACCATTCGAGTCCCTGCGTCACGTCGCCCAACCCCCCGTACGCGATCGCGATGTGCACCGGCGGGACCAGCTCCCGGGCGGAGCGCCTCTTGAGGTCGTCGATGATCCCCAGCGCCGCCGCCCGATCGCCCGAGGCGGCATAGGCGTACGCGAGCCCGGCGGCCGCCCAGGGATAGAAACTGCCGAGCTCGATCGACCGCTTGATGGACGCGATGGCCTCGGGGTAGCGACCCTCCTGAATCAGAATCAGGCCGAGCCGGTAGTTGGCCTGGGCGTAATTCGGGTCGAGCGCGAGCGCCTGGCGCATCCGCGTTTCCGCTTCTTCGTTCCGGTGCATGATGTAGGACGCCCATCCCCACTCCACGGCGATCTGCAGCGAGAGCGGATCCAGCTGGTGCGCCCGGGTCATCTCGGCCTGGCACTCGGCCAGCCGGCCGCGCCCGGCCAGAAAGTCGGCGTACCAGTGATGCGCGGTGGCGTCGTTGGAGTCCGCGGCGATGGCGCGCCGGAAGTTCTCCTCCGCCGCCCGCCAGTTCCACCCGTAGATCATGTTGCCCCAGGCGAGAGCGGTGTACGCCTCGGCCGACGTGCTGTCCAGCGCCAGGGCCTGGTTGGCCGCGGCCTGCGCCTTCCGCCAGGACTCCGCGGGCACCCCGCCGGAATAGGGCACCAGCAGGAGATACGCCTGGGCGAGCGCCGACCAGGCCCGGGCGAATTTCGGGTCCCGCGCGGTGGCCTGTTCCAGGTAGCGCACCGCTTCCGGAAGCGAGGTGGCGTTGCGCTGGTTCCACGCGAAGCGGCCCCTCAGGTACAGATCGTAGGCCTGCAGGTCGCTGGTGGGGCGGGTGGTGAGGCTCGCGCCGGGCGCCGCCAGTCGCACCCGGAGCGCCGCCACGATGGACCGGGCCACGTCTTCCTGCACCGCGAAGACGTCGGCGAGGTCCCGATCGTAGGACTCGGACCACAACTGGTACCCATCCTTCACGTTGACCAGGCGGGCACTCACCCGCAGCCGCTTTCCGCTCTGCCGTACGCTGCCTTCCAGCACGGCGCCGACGTCGAGCTTCCGCCCCACGTCGTGCACGTCGATGTCCTCCCCCTTGAACTGAAATGACGACGTCCGGGCGGCCACCCGGAGGCCGGGCACCTGGCTCAGGGTCGTGATCAGCTCTTCGGTCAGCCCGTCGCTGAAATACTCCTGGTCGTGGCGGGGGCTCAGGTCCACGAAAGGCAGGACCGCGGCCGACGCGAGGGGCGCCGCGCCCCGCGGCCAGAGCCACCGGATCGCGCCGTACGCGGCGAGCGCCAGCAGCGCCACGGCGAGCCCGACCACTCCCCATCGGGCGCTCTTCCGCCTCACGGGCTCCGCGCCGCCGCCCGTCAGGCGCTCGGCCCCGAGCGCGTCGGCGAACGCCGCGGCGGTCGGGAAGCGGTCGGCGGGCGAGCGGGCCAGCGCGCGCGTGACCGCGCGTTCGAGCGCGGGCGGCACGTCGCGTCCGGTGCGCAGGTGCGGGACCGGCTCGCTCAGTCGCTTCGCCAGCACCGCCTGCGGATTGGGTCCGGTATACGGCGGCTCGCCCGTGAGCATCTCGAAGAGCACGCACGCGAGCGAGTACACGTCGGTGCGTGGGTCCAGGTCGCGGTCACCCGCCGCCTGTTCCGGGCTCATGTAGTCCGGCGTGCCGACCGTGAACCCGCTCGTGGTCAGGCGCTCCTCGGCGTCCGGCGTGAGGGCGCGCGCGATCCCGAAGTCCGCCACCAGGGCGTGAGAGTCGTCCAGCAGGATGTTGTCCGGCTTGATGTCCCGGTGGATCACGCCGTGCTGATGGGCGTAGTGGAGCGCGTCGGCCACTTCCCGGGTGACGCGGAGCGCCTCCTCCACCGGGAGCTGTTTCTGGCGCCGCAACCGGCCGCCCAGGGTCTCGCCCTCGACGTAGGGCATGGTGAACCAGAGCTGTCCGTCGGCGTCGCCGGAATCGTGGACCGAAAGGATGTGGGGGTGCTGGAGGCGCGCGCCCAGCCGGATTTCGCGCAGAAACCGGTCGGGGCCGAGCGCCTGCGCCAGGTGCGGGTCGAGCACCTTGAGGGCGACGGGGCGATCGTGCTTCAGGTCCTGGGCCAGGAACACGGTGGCCATTCCGCCCCGTCCCAGCTCCCGCTCGATCCGGTAACGGTCCGCGAGGGCGACGCGCAGGCGGTTCAAGGCGTCGGACACGTGCCCCTCCTCACCCGCCATTCGACGGGACCGGGTGCGCGAGACTCGCGGGGGTGCGGGGGACCGACGTCACGCGTGAAGCCTACCGGCGCGGGCGCCGCGGTCAAGGCGCGGGCAAGCTACCTTGGGATGACCTGCGAGACCGACTCTTATCGCGAGGAGCGCCCCATGCAGAAAATCGTCCCCTTCCTCTGGTTCAACGGCAGCGCCGAAGAGGCGGTGAATTTTTACATCTCGATCTTCAAGAATTCGAGGATCGTGAGTCTGTCCCGCTATGGCGACGCCGGGCCCGGGCCCAAGGGCTCGGTCATGGGGTGCAGCTTCCAGCTCGAAGGGCAGGAGTTCTACGCGCTGAACGGCGGCCCCCAGTTCCAGTTCACGCCGGCGATTTCCCTGTTCGTGAACTGCGAGACTCAGAAGGAAGTGGACGATCTCTGGGCCAAGCTCACCGCCGGCGGCGGCGCCCCCGATCAGTGCGGCTGGCTCCGCGACCGGTTCGGGATCTCCTGGCAGATCATTCCCACCACCCTGGGAAAGCTCCTCGGAGACAAGGACCCCGCCAGGGCGGGGCGGGTGATGCAGGCGATGCTCAAGATGCGGAAGCTCGACATCGCCGCGCTCGAAAAGGCCTACGCGGGCAAGTAGGCGCCCGGCGCCGAAACGACGGCGCCCCGCACCGGATTTCGATGCGGGGCGCCGGGTTGCTTCTCCCCTCAATCGCTCAGCGCTTCGCGCTCGCGATCTCCCGCACTTCGCTCGCCAGGGTCTTCACCTTCGCCTGATCCTTCGATCCGGCGACGTCCTTGTCGAGCTGAACCGCGAGACTGTTCAGCGCGGTGCGCCGCGCGGCGCCGGTTTTCTTCTCCGCGGCCGTGAGCGCACTGCGGGTGGAGGCGATCTGGGCCCGGGTGAGGCCCGCGCCGCGCGCCAGCTGATCCACGTAGGCGCGCGCCACCACGAAGCTCGCGGGCCAGGTGAACTGCTGCTGATCCTGCACGTTCAGCTGGTCCACGTGCACCAGCTTCGCGGCGTCGATCTCGTTCTTCGACAGCTGGCCGTTGGGGAGCAGCTCGAGAATGTCGAGCCCGCGGCCGATCTCCGAGCTCACCAGGTACCCGTTGTACCAGTACGCGGACCAGGAGCCCGCGCCCACCAGCTTGGTCGAGTCCATGGGGCCGCGGTCGAAGAACGCGATCTCCTTGGGGTGCGCCGGGTCGGTCCAGTCGAACACCGAGATCCCGCCCTGGTACCACGCCTGCGCCATGATGGCGCGGCCCGGCACCGGAATGAGCGAGCCGTTGTGCGCCACGCAGTTCTCCTGCGAGGTCTGCGGCGCCGGCAGCTTGTAGTAGCTCTGGAAGGTGAGGGTGCTGTCCTTGATGGTGAACAGCGCGTCGGCGCCCCACTTGGGATCGTCGGTGACGCGGCAGCGCGGCTGCAGCCCGCCGCCCCATTCGTCGGTGAAGAGGACCTGGGTCCCCTCGTTATTGAACGTGGCCGAGTGCCAGAACGCGAAGTTGGAATCGGACGCGGCCGCGAGCCGGCGCGGGTGCGCCGGATCGGTGATGTCCAGCAGGACGCCGTAACCCGCGCAGGCGCCGCCGGCCCGCCCGATCGCCGGATAGACCGTGATGTCGTGGCACTGCACCGGGCCCGGCCGCACCCCGTTGGGCCCGACCTGGGGCGCCACCAGTTTGTCCACGATGCTCTGCACCGCGCCCCGCAGGGCGGCGCTGTCCGCCGCGGTCGGCGCGCCGGTGCCGTTCCGCGCCTTCACGATGCTGTCCAGCTGATTCCTGACGAATGCCGGGGGCAGGACGCGCGGCATCCCGAAGATGGTCGCCGTGTAGGCGCCGGCCGCCCGCGCCGAGTCGGCCACGTGGGTGGCGTGCGCGATGTCCTCGGCCGCCTCGGGGTGGCTCCCCGCGAAGGCGAGTCCCGCGAGAATCGCGGGCTTGCTGATCACCTTGGCCTGCTCCGGATGGGCCAGCGGGACCTGGATCACCTCGATCCGGAACATCTCGGCCGTCGAATCCTGATCGGGCCGGAGCGCGGAGCAGCCCGCCAGCTCGTTGGGCGAGCGCACCGGCGCCGTGCCGGACACGTAGATGTAGACGTTCGCGGTGTCCGCGGGGGAGGTGACCAGGGTGTGGGTGTGCGACCCGCGGCAGGTCTGGACGTTCACGATCGGCTTGGGGTGCGCGATGTCGGAGATGTCGTAAATGCGGATGCCGCGCATCCGGTCCTTGCTCACCGTGTCCTGCACGCCCTGGGCGCCGCAGTCCACCCGGCCCGAGGTCGCCTCGACCGAGATGAAGAGCAGGTTCCGGTAGACCGAGACGTCGTTCTGGGCGCCGGGGCAGACCAGTCCGGTGACGAGGGTGGGGTGCTCGGGGTTGGCGATGTCCCAGATCTGAATGCCGTTGAAGTTGCCCTGGATGGCGTAATGGCCGTCGAAGGCGAGGTCGGAATTGATGAACGCGAAGTCGCCGGGATCGGTGTCGTCCACGAACCCCGCGGGCCGCGGCGTCGCCGACACCAGACGGAGGTTCCAGAGCGCCTGGGCGGCGTCCTTCCAGCCGGCGCGGAGGCCCACCCGCGGATCGGGGCTGGGCGCGGCGGTGGAGGTGTCGAGCCGCGCCTGCGCGGCCGCGGCGACGGCGAAAGCGAGCGTGGTGACGGCGATGGCCCCGGCCCGGCGAAGGGCGGGGAGGAAGAACCGAGCGTGCGACACGGGCAACTCCGGGTGAAGGTTAGTGAAGCGCGGCCAGCATCCGCGTCATCAGGCCGATCTCGACGGTCTGATCGGAGCTGATATCGGTGGCGTACTGGTAAATCAGCGGGTCCTGCGCGGCGCCGGGGGTGTTCAGGAGATCCTGCACCATGGTGATCGCGCCCTGGTGGTGCCGGATCATCCCCTCGAGGAACTGCCGGTCGAAGACGGGTCCCCGGGTGCTGTCGAGCTGCGCCAGCTCCGCGGCGGTCAGCATCCCGGGCATCAGCATCGGCGCGCTCATCCCGGGCATCGCCCGCGCGTGCGCCAGCGAGGTATCGGGGAGCGGCAGGTGGTGATCGGCGAGCCAGCGCTGCATCATCGCGATTTCATCGGTCTGGGAGACCCGGATCTTCTCGCAGAGGGAGCGCAGGGTGGGGCTCGCGTCGTGGGTCGCGGCCCAGCTCGCCATCAGAATCGCCTGCGCGTGATGCAGGATCATCCCTGACATGAACTGCGCGTCGGCGGCGGTGGGGCCGGGTTTCGCGGCCTGCGCGGCGAGCGGGGCGAGCGGGGCGACACCGGCGAGGCCCGCGGCGAGCATCGCCAGCGGAAGCGAAGTGGAACGGATCATGAGTGGAATTCTCCTCCGCCGATACTAGCGCGGAGTCCGGCAATCGGGAAGCGGTCCGGCGCCGCGCGAAATACGCCGCCCACTCTGCGCGGGCGGCGCCTTCGTTACGGGCGGCGTGGGCGCGGGCCTACCGGACTGGCGCCGAGGCGATCTTCGTGGAGTCGAGCCGGTGCCAGAGGACCGGGAGGTGGCTGCCCAGTCCTTGCCCCCCGTTCCAGCCGACGACATCGCCGCCGGCGTCAATGGCGTTCGCGGCCGAGGGCTCGAAGGTCTGAATCCCGGGCAGGGACCCGAGGTCCTCCATCACGCCGTCGGTCCACACGAACGCGTGGGTGCTGGACGAGGACCCGTTCACGATGCTGGTCCCCACCACCTGCCCGCTGTGGTTGATGGCGTGCACGATGGTGCGGGGGCGTGGGGGGTACAGGAACCCGAGATCCTGCATCCCGCTGCCGTCCCCGGGCCACAGAATGGCGTGGGTGACGAGGAAGGAGCTGTCCGCCTGTCCGACGACCGATCCGTCCGGGCCGATCACCGCGCCGCGTCCGCCGCTGAAGGCGGGCGGCTCGCCCAGGTCGGTGATCACGCCGGCGTCCCAGCGAAACGCGTGACTCACGCCGGCGCTGTCGGTCGAGACGCCGGTGACGGCGCCCCCGGAGTTGATCGCGGCGGCCGAGCTTGAGGTTCCGCCCAGGGTGCCGAGGTCGGTCATGACGCCCCCGGTCCAGAGGAAGGCGTGGATCTCTCCCGTGAGCGTGGAGCTTTCGCCGACGACTTGTCCCGCGTCGTTGATCGCCGCGGCCGAGCTGTAGTTGCCGCCCAGAGTTCCGAGGTCCTGCATGGTGCTGTCCTGCCACAGGAACGCGTGGGTCGCGCCGGACGCGGTGGTGCTGCTTCCGACCACCTGGCCGGCGCGATTCTCCCCCGTGGGCTTGCTGAAGTCCCCGCCCAGGGTCCCGAGGTCCGAGAGGACGCTATCCCGCCAGACGAACCCGTGGGTGGCGCCGGAGGCGGTGAAGCTCCACCCCGCCACCTGCCCGCCGTCGTTGATGGACTGCGCCCAGCTTCCGGAGCCGCCCAGGGTGCCGAGATCCACGAGGACGCTGTCCTGCCAGAGGAACGCGTGGACGATCTGGCCGGGCACCCCGCTCCACCCGACGACCTGCTCGGAGGCGTTGACGGCCGTCGCTTCTCCGGCGGAACTCGGGGCGACGGGCAGAGTGGGGAGCCGCACCACCTCGTACTCACCGGTCGCGGTGTCCGCGGCGTTGCGAGTGGCGGCGAGAGCGGTGGGACTTCCGTCGCGACAGCCCCACAGAACCGGGAGCAGCAATGCCAGGTAGGCGCGGCGCATCGGGCGTCTCCGATTTCAGAGTTGCCGCCGCTTGTCGCAAGCCGCGTGCCGGGTCTCGTACTCGTACTCGTACTCGTGCTGCAGGATCGACCTATCCGTGAAGGGTGGCGTCGCGATCGCACGACGCCTGTGCCCCGGTCACCTCACCTGAGGAACCGCTCCGCCAGCTGCTCCAGCCGCTCGTTCTTCTCTTCGCGCGCCTGCTGCAGAAAGCGCTCCACGTGGGGCCGGAGCCTGGGCTCGCCCCAGCGGTACCCGGTCGCGAGCTCGGCCGAATAGGAATCGCCGGCGTTGGCGCCCTCGAGCAGGGCCCAGGCCGCGGCCTCGTCGTACCCCGGGTCGTCGCGCCGGGGCAGGTGGTACCGCCGCTCGGCGCCGCCGGCGTCCTCGTTCACGAATGCGCGGGACATCGCTCAAGAATAATCACGCGGAGGAGGCCCGGCGCTAGACGATCGCCGGCACCGGCGCTAAACTGCCGATATGAGACCTTGCACGGCGTTGCTCATCGCGCTGGTCGTCGGCGCCGCCGCCGGCGCGCGCGCGCAGGACGTCGCCCGCTGGGAGCGGGAGGCGAAACGGGTCACCATCATCCGGGACGACTGGGGCATCGCCCACGTTTACGGCCGGACCGACGCCGACGCGGTCTTCGGCGCCGAGTACGCCCAGGCCGAGGACGACTTCAACCGGGTGGAGACCAACTACATCAACGCGCTGGGCCGCCTCGCCGAGGCCGAGGGGAGCCCGGCGATCTACCGCGACCTCCGGGAAAAGCTCTTCATCGATCCCGATTCCCTGCGCGCCGATTATCGCGCCTCCCCGGCGTGGCTGAAGCAGCTGATGGACGCCTTCGCCGACGGCCTCAACTACTACCTCTATAAGCACCCGGAGGTGCAGCCGCGGGTCATCACCCGCTTCGAGCCCTGGATGGCCCTTTCCTTCACAGAAGGGAGCATCGGCGGGGACATCGAGCGGGTGAACATCCGCGCGCTCGCCGCCTTCTACGGCGGCGCCGCGGCCCAGGGCGCGGCCACCGGGAGCGGGGACGGGCCGGAGGAGGAGCCCGGCGGCTCGAACGGGATCGCCATCGCGCCGTCCCACACCGCCGACCATCACGCCCTGCTCTGGATCAACCCGCACACCTCGTTCTTCTTCCGCTCCGAGCTGCAAATGGCGAGCGACGAAGGACTCGACGCCTACGGCGCCGCCACCTGGGGCCAGTTCTTCATCTATCAGGGCTTCAATCCCACCGCCGGCTGGATGCACACCTCGAGCGGCGTGGACAACATCGACGAGTTCCTGGAAACCGTGGTGGACTCAGGGGGGCGGAAGGACTACCGCCACGGCGCGAGCCTCGAGCCGATGCTCACCCGCGTCATCACCATCCCCTTCCGCACCGACAGCGGGATGGCACGGAAGACCGTCACCGCGTACTTCACCCGCCACGGGCCGGTGGTGCGGGAAGCGGGGGACAAGTGGGTGAGCGTGAGCCTGATGAACAGCCCGGTGAGCGCGCTGATCCAGTCCTACACCCGCACCAAGGCCAGGGACTACGCGGCGTTCCGGAAGATCATGGACCTGCACACCAACTCCTCGAACAACACCATCTTCGCGGATGCGGAAGGGAACATCGCCTACTTCCATTCCAACTACATCCCGCGGCGGGACACGTCCTTCGACTGGACCGCGCCGGTGGACGGAAGCGATCCGCGCACCGACTACCACGGCGTGCTCTCCTTCGACGAGACGCCCAACCTGCTCAATCCCGCGTCGGGGTGGCTCTACAACTCCAACAACTGGCCCTGGTCCGCCGCGGGCCCGTCGAGCCCCAGGCGCGAAGACTTCCCGCGCTACGTGGAGACCGGCACCGAGGAAACGGCGCGCGGATACCACGCGCTGCGGGTGCTGTCGGGAACCCGGGACTTCACGATGAGCTCGCTCACCGCGGCGGCGTTCGACAGCTACCTCCCCGCCTTCGCCGCGATGATCCCGCCGCTTCTCCAGGCCTACGACGGCGCGCCGCCCTCGGACTCGCTCCCGGCGAAGCTCGGCGACCA
>DASSQQ010000017.1:0-18104 GCA_035702425.1 Gemmatimonadales bacterium | reverse complement strand
CACCATCGTATCGCCGTGGCCGCCCAGCACCATCGCCTGGATGTCCGCCACCGACACGTCGAGCGCCTCCGCCAGAAACGCGCGGTAGCGCGCGGTATCGAGCACTCCCGCCATCCCGAACACCCGCTCCCGCGGGAAGCCCGTCACCTGCTTCGTCACCCAGCACATCACGTCCAGGGGATTCGAGATCACGACCACGATGGCGCCGGGCGACGCGCGCTTGATCTGCTCGGAGACCTGCTTCACGATGTCGGCGTTGGTGCGCACCAGGTCGTCGCGGCTCATCCCCGGCTTCCGGGCGATGCCGGCCGTCACCACGAACAGCTCGCTCCCCTGCGCGGGGCCGTAGTCGTTGGCGCCGACCACGCGGGTGTCGAAGCCCTCGATCGGCGCCGATTCCCACTGATCGAGTCCCTTGCCCTGCGGCACGCCTTCGACCACGTCCACCAGGACGACGGTGCGCGCGAGATTCTTCTCGGCGAGACGCTGCGCGGTCGTGGCGCCCACGTTTCCCGCGCCGACCACGGTGATTTTATTGAACATGAATCCGACGGTTGTGGGGTGAGACCGAAAACTAACGGAGGCGCCGGCGATTGGCGACTCACCCGCCCCGGGTGTGCATCTCTCGTCGCGGGTCGCGGCGCAGCGCCTCGCGGGGGTAGAGCGCCGAGCGGCCGGACACCGCGAGGCGTTCTTCGGCGCCGCGATCGCGCCGCCCCCTCCACGCCGAGCGGAGCAGCGCTTCCAGGTCGGCGTCGCTCGCGCCCGCGCGGAGCGGTTCGCGAAGGTCCACCCCCAGGGCCTGATAGAGGCAGGTGAACCAGGTCCCGTCCGCGGTGAGCCGGCTGCGGTCGCAGGAGCGGCAAAACGGCGCTGTGGTGGACGCGATGATGCCGAAGGTAGTGCCGTCGGCGAGCCGGAATCGCTCCGCGGGCGCGGTCGAGCCGGGCTCCGTGACCGGGCTGACGGCGCCGTAGCGCGCGGCGACGAGGTCGAGGATCTCCCGCCGCGAGACCACCTGCTCCGGCGACCAGCGGGTGGCGCCGCCCACGTCCATGTACTCGATGAACCGGGACTCGACGTCCTGCTGCCGCGAGAATTCGAGCAGATCGAGAACTTCGTCGTCGTTGAATCCGCGGATCACCACGCTGTTGATCTTGGTTCCGGCGAATCCGGCCGCCCGGGCCGCCCGGATTCCCGCCAGCACCTCGGCGTGCCGCGCGCTGCGCGCGAACGCGACCATCCGCTCGGGGCGCAGGGTGTCGAGGCTCACCGTGACGCGGCCCAGCCCCGCGGCCTTGAGATCGGCGGCGGTCCGCTCGAGGAGAATGCCGTTGGTGGTGAGCGCGAGATCGGCGACGCCCGCGGTTCCGGCGAGCATCCGCACCAGGGTCGGCAATTCATGGCGCAACAAGGGCTCGCCCCCCGTGAGCCGCACCTTGGATGCGCCGAGCCGCGCGAACCGGCCGGCGAGACGGGTGATCTCTTCGAACGACAGTATCGAGGCCCGGGGAAGCCAGACGTACTCCTCCTCCGGCATGCAGTACCGGCACCGCATGTTGCAGCGATCGGTGACCGAAATCCGGAGACTGCCGAGGGGCCGGCCGAGGGCGTCGAGCACGGTGCTCACCTGGGCGCCGCCTGCGGCTTGCCGCTCGGGTCCACCCACACCGTGGTCCCGTCGGCGTGAAACTCCTTCTTCCAGATGGGGAGGCGCTTCTTCACCTCTTCGATGACGTAGCGGCAGGCGTCGAACGCGGCCGCGCGGTGCGGCGCCGCGGCCGCCACCGCGATACTCGCCTCGCCCACCGGCACCAGGCCCAGCCGGTGCCGGACCTCGACCCGGGCCCCGCGCCAGCGTTCCCCGGCCTCCGCCACGATCCGCCCGAACTCAGCCTCGACCATGTCCTCGTAGCCCGAATACTCGATGCCGGTCACGTCCTCGCCCGCGCCGCTCCGCACCGAACCGAGGAAGAGCGCCGTGCCTCCCCGCTCCGGCGCGCTGACGGCGGCGAGGAGCGGTCCGACCAGAATCGGGTCTTTCGTGAGATAGCTCATCGGACTCCGTTCACCCGCCGGCCACCGGCGGCAACAACGCGACCTCGTCGCCCGCCCGGACCGGGGCGTCGAACCGCGCGTGCCGGAGGTTCACCGCCGCGAGCGGCCGCTCCGGGATCTCGCCCCCGCCGGGCACGGTGGTCCGCACCGCGCGCACCACGTCCCCCACCGTCGCCGGCAGCGCGAGCGCGAGGTCCGACTCCGTCCGCCCCACGAGCTCCGCGTAACGCGCGAAGAACCTGACCCGGACGGTCCCGGTCACCGGTCGAGGGCTCCGGTGGAGAGGCCGTGCCACACCCTCGCCTGGCTCGCGGTCGGCGCAGGCACGAGGGAGAGCGACAACGTGGTGCTCACGTGCTCCTGCACCCTGGCCTGGAGGGTGAGCCGCCGGCCGTCCCGCTGCACGGTAATCGGAAGCGGCGCGCCGGCCTTGCCCCGGTAATGAGCCCGGAATTCGGAAGCCCAATCGGAATCAGGCGCGACGTTCACGTCGCCGACCTGAATCAGAATATCGCCGGGCCGGACGTCGGCGGCTTCGGCGGCGGTCCCGGGGTTGACGTGCTGCACCATCACCTTGCCGTCGGGTGACGCCGCGGTGCCGACGCCGAGGAAGGGGCTGGACACGCTGTCGTGATGCACCGCGATTCCCGCCTTCGCCAGCACCGAGTCGTAGGGGAGCGGCTCCCGCCCCCGGATGTAGCGGGCGTAGAAGCCCGCCGCGTCCGGCACGCCGAATTCCTTCAGCAAGGAGAGCAGATCGGCCGTGGTGAATCCCTGGTTCTCGCGGTAGTACCGCGTGAAAAGCGCGCGCATCACGTCGTCCAGACCGTGCCGGTTGCCGGTCGCGTCCCGCATCGAGATGTCGAGGAGCAGGCCCGTCACCGACCCCTTGGGATAATACAGCTGCGAGCTGTTGACGAAGACCTCGCTGATCCAGGTCGCCTCGCTGCCGTCCTCCTCGCTCCACGGCTCCGGCGCGGATTCGATCTGCTCGACGTTCTGCTCCGCGTTACCCAGAAAATCGGCGGCCGTCCATAGCCCGGAGCGCAGGTTGGTCAGGTCCGCGTAGTAGTCGGTCACGCCCTCCGACCACCAGAGCAGCGGCGTGTACTGCTCGGCGTGATAGTCGTACGGCCACATCGCGGCCGGGCGGATCCGCTTCACGTTCCAGGAATGGAAGAGCTCGTGCGCGAGGAGCGGATGCATGAAACTGCCCAGGTGACCGTCGGGCGTCGCGAAGTCCGGGCCCGCAGGCATGATGTCGTACTGGCCGTAGCTGTGCTCGAGACCCCCGCCGAAGCTCACCGGGTCGTGCTCCACGTTGAAGAAGATCGTGTACACGTCGTAGGACGGACCGCCCATGATCGCGTTCTCTTCCGCGCCGATCTTCGCGATGCTGGTGCGCAGGCTCTGGGCCACCGCCGGCGTGTAGTCCTCCCCCGGCCAGAGCGCGAGGCGGATCCAGCGTCCATCCACCGGCACCGAGTCCAGCGCGAACTTGCCCACGAAGGTTTCCGCGTCCGCGAGCTCGTGATAGTCGGATGCCACGTAGACCCCGCCGGACCCCGGCTTGAGCGCCGTCGTCACCCGCCACCCGGTGGGGAGCGCGAACCGGACCTCCGCGGGGCGCGCGAGCTGTCCTTCTTCGAAGAGAAACAAATTGGTGCCGAGGAACTGCCCGAAGTCGCCGCGAATCCGCGCGATGGAGAAATCGATCGTGTCCGCCAGGAAGTCGAACTCGGCAGTGACCCGCGCGCTCTTCCCGGCCGCCACCCGCCAGGTGTCCTTGTCGGCCCGGTCCCAGAAGAGCGATTTGCCGGCGGCGTCCCGCGCGGTGAAGTGTCGCACGTACCGCGCGTAGTTCTGGATCTCGTAATTCCCCGGGCTCCAAGCGGGCAGGGAGAGCAGCAGCGTGTCCTTCCCCGCCGCGGGGAACTCGGCCTTCACGTGAAAGAGCTGGCTCGACGGGTCCGGCACGGACACCTCGTAGCGAACGGTCTGCCCCGCGAGCGGAACGGCGACGACGGCGACGGCGGCGAGGAGTGACAGAACGTGACGCACTGGCTCTTCCTTCACTGGTCAGGGACGGAAAGTTATACCCGGTCGCAAAGCAAAGCGGCCCAGACGCTTAGTCCGGGCCGCGCGGGTTTCGTGTCAGCCGGGCGTCAGGGCGCGACGTTCTGGCTCGCGTCCGCCACCATCGCCCGCAACTCCTTGCTGGGCTTGAAGACAGGCACCGGACGCGCCGCGACTTCCACCGGATCGCCGGTCCTCGGATTCCGCGCCATCCGCGTCTTGCGCTGGCGGATCTTGAAGGTCCCGAAACCCCGTATCTCTATGTTGTGCTGCTCGGATAGGGCGGCCTTCACGGCGTCCAGAAATGAGTCCACGACCCGGGCGCAGTCCTTCTTGGAAATCAGGGGACCGGCGGTGCGAGCGATTTGTGCGGTGACTTTTTCGACCAGATCGGCCTTCGTCATCCGTCCCCCCGGGAGCGCTACCAAGGTTCGGAACGGGGGCCAGTATACGAGCTTACCTATTGACTGTCAAGAGCTTGGAGGAACTGGGCGAAGTGGCCTTGGGCGTCGTGCGGGCCCGGCGAGGCCTCAGGGTGGTATTGGACCGCGAAAATCGGGTATTCCCGGTGCCGGATGCCTTCGACGGTGCCGTCATTGAGGTTAAGGTGGGTCACCTCGAGCGCCGCCGCGCCGGGCACGCCGCCGGTGTCCCCCCGAACCGCGAAGCCGTGGTTCTGGGAGGTGATAAGCACCTGTCCGGTTTTGAGATCGCGCACCGGATGGTTTCCCCCGCGATGGCCGTACGGCAATTTCTCGGTTTCCCCGCCCAGCGCGAGCCCGAGCAGCTGGTGGCCGAGGCAGATGCCGAAGATCGGGGTCCTCCCATCGGCCAGGTCGCGGAGATTCCGGATCGCGTAATCCACCGCGGCGGGATCGCCGGGACCGTTGGAGAGAAATAGGCCGTCGGGTTCGAGCTCGCGGATCTTCGCGGCGGGCGTCTCGGCCGGAACCACGGTCACGCGGCACCCGTTTTTCAGGAAGAGCCGCAGGATGTTCCGCTTCATCCCGTAATCATAGGCGACGACGTGGTGCTTCGCGTTCGCCGGACCCTCGGTGTACGCCTGGGCGATAGTCGCGGCGCTCGCCAGGTCCAATCCATCCATGCTGGGCGAGGCGAGGAGCCGAGACCGGGCGTCGGCGGTGGGCGCCTCGCCCAGCGCCAGAACACCGCGCATGGCGCCCTTGGAGCGGATGTGTCGCGTCAGCTGCCGGGTGTCCACGTCGGTCACCACCGGGACCTTCGCCTCGGAGAGCCACTCGAGGAGCCCGCCCGTCGAGCGCCAGTTGGAGGGACGTTCGGAGAGCTCGCGCACCACGACGCCCGCGACGCGGGGCCGGTCGGACTCCACGTCCTCGAGATTGATGCCGTAATTGCCGATCATCGGCGCGGTCATCACCACCAGCTGACCGAGATAGGAGGGGTCGGTGAAGACCTCCTGGTATCCGGAGAGGTTCGTCGTGAACACCACCTCGGCGAACGCGGGCTCGAAGGAAAGGGGCGCGCTTCCCGGGAACCAGGCCCCGTCCTCCAGCAACACGTACGCCGGGGTGCGGTCAGTGATTGGGCGTCTGCCTCGGTGTGGCGGGCGGGGTCTGCTGCGGAGCGGGCTGCAGGGGGAGCGCCGGCTGCTGGGTCTGAGCCGGCACGGGCGCGCCGCCCTGGAGAATCGACGACGGGTTGGCGCGGTGCTTGGCCATCACCTCGAGGACCAGCGACAGGAACAGGAAGATCGCCGCGCAGGTCCAGGTGGTCTTGGTCAGCAGCGTGGTGGCCTGACGGCCGCCCATGAACGTCTCGGTGCCGGCCCCGCCACCCAGGGACGCAAGACCGCCGCCCTGCCCCGCCTGGAACAGAATCGCGGTCGTGAGAATGACCGAGTCGAGAACGAGAAGCGCGATGAGAAGGACGTACATGTCGGCGCGGAAAGTAGCTAGGCGGCGGCGGTCTGCACAAGCTCCGACCAGGCGGCGGGGTCCAGCGACGCGCCGCCCACCAGCACGCCGTCGAGCTCCGGCTCGGCGAGGAGCGCCGCGATGTTCTTCAGGTTGACGCTCCCCCCATACAGAACCCTGGCCTGGGCCCTTCCCCGGTCCGCGAGGAAGGTCCGGATCTCGCGGTGTACGGCCGCGGCGTCCGCCGGGGTGGCGTTCTTCCCGGTGCCGATCGCCCAGACCGGCTCGTAAGCGACACTGACCCGCGCCAGAGCTCGGGCATCGAGCCCGTCAAGTCCCGCGCCGAGCTGTCGCTTGACCACATCCACCGTCCGCCCCGCCTCCCGCTCCGCCAGGAGCTCTCCCACGCAGAGAACCCCTTCAAGCCCGGCGGCGAGGACGGCGCGGAGCTTCTTTCCGGTCTCGGCGTCCGTCTCGCCGAACACATGCCGGCGCTCGGAGTGGCCCACCAGCGCGGCCCGCGCCCCGGCTTCCGCCGCGAGCGGGGCCGACACCGCGCCGGTGAAGGCTCCCTTCTCCTCCCAGTACACGTCCTGCGCGCCAGCGGCGAGGTCGGCGCGGGGGGCAATGGCCCTGGCCACCGGTTCCAGGGACACGGCGGGCGGGAAGAACCAGATCTCACGCCCGGGACGGGCCGGCGTGCGCGGGAGAAAAGCCTCGAAGAACTCGCGCGCGGCGCGGGGACCGAGGTGCATCTTCCAGTTGGCGGCGAAGAGCAGCGGCCTCATGCGTCTTCCAGGGCGGCGACGCCGGGAAGGGGTTTTCCCTCCAGGAACTCGAGCGCCGCGCCGCCGCCGGTGGACACGTGGGTGAGCTTGTTTTCGAGCCCGCGGACCGCCGCCGCGGAGTCTCCGCCGCCGACGACGGTGACGGCGCCCTTCGCGCCCGCCTCGACCAGCGCATCGGCGATGGCGCGGGTGCCGGCGTCGAAGGGCGGCGTTTCGAAAACCCCCATCGGGCCGTTCCACAAGATGGTCCTGGCGCGAAGCAGGCGGGCCCGGAAATCGGCTCGCGTCGCCTGATCGATGTCGAAGACGGCCCAGCCGTCGGGGATGCGGTCGCCCGGCACCTCGCGCCGCTCGGCGGCACGCTCGAGCGACGGCGCGATGACGGCCCCGCGCGGGAGAATGAGTTTCTCGCCGCTCTTCTTCAAGAGCTCGCGCGCCAGGTCGGTGCGCTCCGGCTCCACCAGCGAGGTGCCGACCGCGAGCCCCAGGCTCGCGAAGAAGGTGCAGGCCATGGCCCCGCCGATCAGGATCTCGTCCACCCGCGGCAGCAGCGCGTCGATCACGTCGATCTTGCCCGAGATCTTGGCGCCGCCCATCACCGCCACGAAGGGCCGGCGGGGATCGCTCAGCGCGTCGCCGAGGTACTTGAGCTCCTTTTCCATCAGGAACCCGGCGACGGCGGGCTTCAGGAGCCGCGCCACGCCCTCGGTGGAGGCGTGCGCGCGATGCGCGGACCCGAACGCGTCGTTCACGTAGAGGTCGCCCAGGGCGGCGAAGGCGCGGGCCAGCCCGGGATCGTTGGTCTCCTCACCCGGCCAGAAGCGGGTGTTCTCGGCCAGCGCGACCCCGCCCCGGGGCAGGCGTCGCGTCGCGGCCACCGCGGCTTGGGGTTCGGGGAGCATCTCGACCGGCGCGCCGAGCAGCGCTTCGAGGACCCGGGCGACCGGCGCCAGCGAGTACTTGGGATCGGGCCCGCCCTTGGGCCGGCCGAAGTGCGAGAGCAGAACGACGCGGGCGCCCTTTTCGCGCAGGTATCGGATGGTGGGGAGGGCGGCGCGGATCCGCGCGTCGTCCGCGACGGCGCCGTCCTTCATCGGCACGTTGAAATCCACGCGCACCAGCGCCCGCTTGCCGTCGAGCGCCGCGGCGGGCAGCCCGGCGAGAGAGCGCTTGCTCACCGCTTGGCGGCGATGAGCGCGAGCAGGTCAACGCAGCGGGCGGAGTATCCCATCTCGTTGTCGTACCACGACGACACGTGCACCAAGGTGCCGTCGATCACGTTGGTGGACGCCGTGTCCACCACGCTCGAGAAGAGACTCCCGATGTAGTCGCTCGAGACCAGCGGCTCGTCGCAGGTGTCCAGAATCCCCTTCATCGCGCCCTGGGCGACCTTCCGGAACGCGGTGTTCACTTCGTCCACCGTGGTCTTTTTCTGCACTTCCACGGTCAGGTCCACGATGGAGACGTCGGGCGTGGGAACGCGGAGAGAGATCCCGTCGATTTTCCCCTTCACTTCCGGCAGGACGAGGCTGGTGGCCTTGGCGGCGCCGGTGGTGGTGGGAATGATCGAGAGCGCCGCCGCGCGGGCGCGCCGCAGATCCTTGTGGGGGAGATCGAGAATCTGCTGGTCGTTGGTGTAACTGTGCACGGTGGTCATGAATCCGTGCACGAAGCCCCAGTGGTCGAGCACCACTTTCACCACCGGCACCAGGCAGTTGGTGGTGCAGGACGCGTTGGAGATGACGTGGTGCCTGGCGGGGTCGTAGCGGTCCTGATTCACGCCCATCACGATGGTGATGTCCTCACCCTTGGCCGGCGCGGAGATGACCACCTTTGTCGCTCCGGCGGCGAGGTGCTTGGCCGCGGCGTCGCGGTCGGTGAAGCGGCCGGTGCTCTCGAGCACCAGCTCCACGCCCGCGGCCTTCCAGGGGAGCTGCTCCGGCTCCTTGACCGCGGAGACCTTGATCTCCTTGCCGTTTACCACCAGGGCGTCGCCCCGGGCCTCGACCGTTCCTGGAAAACGGCCGTGCACGGAATCGTACTTCAGGAGGTGCGCGAGGGTTCTGGTATCGGTGATGTCGTTCACCGCGACGATGTCCAGGTCGGCCTTCTTCATCACCGCCGCCCGCAGGACGTTGCGCCCGATTCGTCCGAATCCGTTGATCCCCACCCGCACCGGCATGCTCGCTCCTAGGTGAAATCGGGGACCGCCGCGCGACCGAAGGTAACGGCGGCGATCCGACGCGCGCCGGCGGCGGCGAGGGCTTCGGCCGCCGCGGCGAGAGTGGCCCCGGTGGTGAAGACGTCGTCCACCAGGACCGCGGTGAAGCGCTCGGGGAGCGAACGGCGCGCCCGGAACGCCCCCGCCACGTTCGCCAGACGCGCCGCCGGTGTCAACGCCGTCTGGGTCGCGGTCTCGCGCACGCGGGTGAGGAAGTCCGCCGCGAGGGGGCGCTCCCACGCCCGGGCCAGGGCGCGCCCCAGCCGCTCGCTCTGGTTGTAGCCGCGCGCCGCGAGGCGACGGGCGCCGAGGGGGATCGGGACCAGCACCGACGCTTCGTCGGCGGGAGGCCGGAGCGCGGCCATCGCCTCCGCCAGATCGTCGGCGATGCGGGGGAGTCCGCCGTACTTGAGCGCGTGGACCGCGTGCCGCGGGCCTTCATCGAGCCACACCGCCGAGCGGGCGCGGGTGAAGGCCGCGGGCCACTCGGCGCAGATCCGGCAGGCGCCGAAGAGGGGCTCCGGCTGGCCGCAGCGTTCGCACCAGGGACGGGTCACCGGCCGCCAGCGATGCCGGCAGACCCGGCACACCAGGCGATCGGCGTCGGAGAACGAGAGCAGCGCTCGGCAGAGCAGACACTCCGCCGGCAGCAGGAGATGCGCGAGGGCGCGCGCCGCGGTGCTAGGCACGGAGCGCGCGGGCGACCGCCGCGCGCATCACGTCGACCGGCGCCCGGGTCCCCGGGAAGAAACGCTCGAAGGCGATCGCACCCTGGCGCACCAGCAGCTCGCGACCGTCCGCGGCGACGACTCCCGCGCCGCGCGCCGTGCGCACCCAGCGCGTCTCGCCCCGCGCGTACACGAAATCGAGCGCGACCCGGGCGCCGCGGAGGTCCGCGACGGGGCACGGCAGGGGATCCTGCGGGTCGAGCCCCAGCGGAGTCGCGTTGAGCACCACGTCCGCCTTGAGGGGCCCGTGCGCGACGTCGGTGTGCACGCGCATCTGGCTGTTGGCCCAATCGGCGAAGGCGCGGGCCCGCGCCGGATCCCGGGAACGGACCATCACGCTCGCTCCCGCCGCGCCGGCGGCGCCCACCGCCGCCCGCGCCGACCCTCCGGTCCCCAGCAGCAACCACCGGCCCGCGCCCCCGGCTCCGAGCTCCGTCAGCGCCGCGGCGATTCCCGGCACATCGGTGTTGTCCCCCACCAGCGCGCCTCCTTCGGTCCAGAAGGTATTGCACGCGCCGACCCGCGCCGCGGTATCCGTCTTCCGCGCGACCAATCCTTCCATCGCTTCCTTGTGGGGCACGGTGACGTTGCCGGCGGCGCCCACGGCGGCGAGCGCGGCGCACACGGTGCCGAGGGAATCGGCGGGGACCCGCATCGCCACGTACACCGCGCGCAGCCCGAGGGCCTCGATCGCGGCGTTCTGCATGACGGGAGACAGCGAGTGGGCGATGGGATCGCCCAGGACCGCGAGGAGTCGCGCGTCAGCGCCGATCTCCACCCTGGCGCTCCTTCTCGAGCCGTTCCACCACCGACGCTACCAGCCCCTCCAGCTCGATGCAGGTCTCCCGATAGATCTCGAGATCGCCACCGAAGGGATCGCTCACCTCGGCGGCGTCCCCTTCCCGGCCGGCGTATTCGCCGAGCACGAAGACCCGGCCCTCGCCGCCCAGCTCGTCCACGCGGGCGCGGTGGTGGCGCGCCATGGTGAGAATGAGATCCGCCTCCTCCACCAGCTCCCGGGTGAGGAGCCGCGCGCGGTGAGCGGAGAGGTCGAGCCCGCGCTCGAGACCCACGAGGTAGGCGCCCTCGGAGGCGGGCGCGCCGTCCCAGGCGCCGGTGCCGGCGGAACGGACTTCCACGCCCTTCAGGTCCCGCTCTTCCAGCGCGCGGCGGAGCAGCGCCTCGGCGAGCGGACTGCGGCAGATGTTGCCGGTGCAGACGAGGAGCACGCGGGTGGTCATGGGGCGAGATGGCCCGCCGCGCGCCGCAGGGCGTCGGTCGCGATGGCGCCGGAGCGAACGAGGCGCGCGGGGGTCCGGGTGCAGTCAACGACGGTCGAGGGCGGTCGGTTCCCGAGCACGCCGCCGTCCAGCACCATCAACTCGCCCGTCGCCACGGCCGCGGCGAAATCGCGCTCCACCGCGTCGGCGCCGGGGGCCGGCGGCGCGCCTTTCAGGTTCGCGGAAGTCGAGGTGATCGGTTCGCCCAGCTCCGCGATGAGGCGCGCCATGCCCTGATGCGAAGTCCAGCGCACCGCGATCCCGCCCTCGGGGCCCCGGAGGAGATCGGGGAGGCGGCCGCCGCCGCCCGGCAACACGATGGTGAGCGGGCCGGGCCAGAACGCGCGCGCCAGGACGTCGGCCGAGGCGTTGAAGGCGAGTCCCTGCGCTTCGGCCATCGCGCGGTCACTCACCAGAAGAAGGAAGGGCTTGCCTGGATCGCGCCCCTTGAGGCCGGCGAGCCGGGCCACGTCCCCGGCCGTGGCGCGGGAGCCCAGTCCGTACACCGTCTCGGTGGGATACGCGAGCAGGCCGCCGGCGCGCAGGTGCGCCGCGGCGCGCGGGGCGGCCGCCGCGATCTCGGGCCCCGTGCGGAACGGCAGCGCGGTCACCGGAGCTCACGCGCGAGCGCCTCGGCGATCCGGAAATCGTCCGGCGTCGTGATCTTGAGATTCAGCACCGAGTCCGCCACCACCTCGACCGGGAACCCCGCCCGCTCGCAGAGCTCGCCGTCGTCCGTGGGGACCGGCGCTCCGTCGCCCGTGGCGTACGCCGCGTCGAGCATGGCGCGGGGGAAACCCTGCGGCGTCTGGGCCCGCCAGAGCCGCTCCCGAGGGACGGTCCGGCCCACGCGGTTTCCGTCCACCACTTCCTTGACGGTGTCCCCCATCGGCACCGACGCGACGGCCCCCACGCCGGCGCGCGCCCGCGCGATCACTTCATCCACGGTCCCGCGCACCACGAAGGGCCGGGCCGCGTCGTGCACCAGCACCACCGCCGCGCCGGCCGGGAGCGCCCGCACGCCGGCGCGCACCGACTGGAACCGGTGCTCGCCTCCCGCCACCAGAGAGAGCCGCTCGCCCACGAGCTTCCCCAGCCACTCCGGCGGACGCTCGGCGTAGGCGCGCGGCAGGACCACCACCACCTGCAGGACGTCGGGATGCGAGGTGAAGGGCCGGAGCGCGCGAAGCAGCATCGGGACGCCCAGGATGGAGCGGAACTGCTTCGGCTCCCCGGGACCGGCGCGCACCCCGGCCCCGGCGGCGACGATGACGACGCCGACGTCAGGCCGCGAGGCGGCGGGCGAGCTCACCGATTCCCTCGAGACCGACGATTTCGATGCCCGGTGACGTCACCCGGGAGCGCGCGGAGAGAAACACGCGGCGGAATCCCTGACGCCCCGCTTCCGCGAGCCGCCGCTCCACCCCGACGACGGGCCGCAGCTCGCCGCCCAGTCCCACCTCGCCGAGGAAGAGGGCGTCCGCCGGAACCGGACGGTCCTCCACGCTCGAGACCAGCGCCGCGAGCACCGCGAGATCGGTGGAGGGCTCGACCAGCCGCACGCCGCCCGTCACGTTGACGAAGACGTCGAGATCGCCGAAGGAGAGGCCCGCGCGCCGCTCCAGCACCGCGAGCAGGACCGCGAGCCGCCGGTGGTCGAGCCCGGTGGCGACGCGTTGCGGCGTTCCAAATCCGCTCTTGGACGCGAGGGCCTGAATCTCGACCAGCATCGGGCGGGTGCCTTCCATCAGCGCGGTCACCGCGGAGCCGGAGACGCCGGTGGCGCGACCCGCGAGGAACGTGGCCGCGGGGTCCGGGACCGGCTCCAACCCCTGCCCCGTCATCCGGAACACGCCGATTTCGTCCACCGAGCCGAAACGGTTCTTGGCGGCGCGCAGGATCCGGTGGTCGAGCGTCTGCTCGCCCTCGAAGTAGAGCACCGTGTCCACCACGTGCTCCAGGGTCTTGGGCCCGGCGATTCCGCCGCCCTTGGTGACGTGGCCGACGAGAAAGACCGCGGGCCCCGTCTCCTTGGCGAAGCGCATCAGGCGGGCAGCGCACTCGCGCACCTGCCCCACGTTCCCCGGCGCGCCTTCGAGCTCCTCGGTGTAGGTGGTCTGAATCGAGTCCACGAAGACGACCCGGGACTCGAGGCCCGCGGCGTGCTCCATTATCGCTTCCAGCCGGGTCTCGCCGAGGACGTGGACGTTGCCGGCGTCGTCCGCGAGCCGGTCGGCGCGGAGCCGCAACTGGTCCGGGGATTCCTCACCGGATACATAGAGGGTGGGCACGCCCGCGGCCTCGAGCCGCGCCGCGGCCTGGAGCAGGAGCGTGGACTTGCCGATCCCGGGCTCTCCTCCCACCAGCACCAGCGACCCCGGCACGATCCCGCCGCCGAGCACGAAGTCGAGCTCGGCGAGTCCGGTCTTCCAGCGCGCGACGGAGGTCGCCTGCAGCGCGGAGAGCCGGGTCGGCGGGTAGAGGGAGGGCGCGGAGCGTCCGGCGGACCTGGCGCGCGGGTGGCGCGCCGCCGCTTCTTCCACCAGGGAGTTCCAGGCGCCGCAGGCGTCGCAGCGCCCGGCCCACTTGGGCTGGTCGGCTCCGCACTCGGTGCAACGGAAGACGGAGCGGCCTTTAGGCACCGGACGTCTCGGGCGGCGCGTCCCGGAGCGAGCGGTTGTCGAAGCGGGTGTATTCCTTCTTGAAGTAGAGCGGCACGAGACCGGTGGGGCCGTTGCGCTGCTTCCCGACGATCAGCTCCGCCAGCCCCTCGATGTTGTTGCCGTCCTTGTCGGTGGGGCCGTCGTACATCTCCTGGCGATAGATGAAGCAGACCACGTCGGCGTCCTGCTCGATCGCCCCCGATTCGCGGAGGTCCGAGAGCTGGGGCCGGTGGTCCCCGGTGCGCTGGTCGGGCGCGCGGGAGAGCTGGGAGAGCGCGATCACCGGAATCCCCAGCTCCTTGGCGAGCGCCTTGAGGGAGCGGGAGATGTAGGAGATCTCCTGCTGGCGGCTCTCCACGTCGGTGGGGCCCTGCATCAGCTGGAGATAGTCCACCACGATCATCCCGATGTCGTGCTCGGCCTTGAGCCGGCGGGCCTTGGACCGCATGGCGAGCGGCGTCAGCGCCGCGGAGTCGTCGATCCAGATCGGCGCGGTGCCGAGGAGGCCGGCGGCGCGGGCCAGCTTGGGATAGTCGTCGTCGCGGAGCTGGCCGCGGCGCAGGCGCTGGGCGTCCACCAGGCCCTCGGAGCAGAGGAGCCGCTGCACCAGCTGGTCCTTCGACATTTCGAGCGAGAAGAAGCCCACGCCCACCGAGTGCTCGATGGCGGCGTGCTGGACCACGTTCAGGATGAACGCGGTTTTTCCCATCGAGGGCCGGGCCGCGATGATCACCAGGTCGGAGCGCTGGAATCCCGCGGTGAGCCGGTCCAGGTCTACGAATCCGGTGGCGACGCCGGTGACCGCGCCGTGGCCGCCCTGGAGCTGCTCGATGCGCTCCATGGTGGGCCAGATCAGCTCCTTCAGGCGCGTGAATTCCTCGGCGCGCTTCAGCTGGGCCACCTGGAAGACGCGGTGCTCGGCGTTGTCGAGGACTTCGGCGGCCGAGGTGCCGCCGTCGTAGACGTCCTGAATCACGCTGGTCGCGGCCTCGACCAGGCGGCGGAGCACGGCCTTGTCGCGCACGATGCGCGCGTGGTAGTCCAGGTTCGCCGCGGTGGGGACGACGTCGATCAGCGAGCCCAGGTATTCCATGCCGCCCGCGCGATCCAGGTCGCCGCGGCGCATCAATTCGTCGCGCAGGGTGACGGGGTCGATCACGTCGCCGCGCTCGGTGAGCGCGATCATCGCCCGGAAGAGCGCGCGGTGGCCCTCCCGGTAGAACATCGTGTCGTCGAGGATTTCCGCGGCCTTGAGCGCCGCGTCCTGATCCAGCAGCATGGCGCCGAGGACGGCCTGCTCGGCTTCGTTGCTCCACGGGGCCTGGCGGCCCGCGAAGCTGCGGTCAGCTGTCGAGGAGGCGGCGGGCGATACGGACGTCATCCCAGGTCGGCTTCTTCCAGTTCGGGTTGCGGAGCAACGCTGCGGGGTGGTAGGTGACGATCACCGGGAGCCCGCGAAAGCGATGCAGGCGGTCCCGCAGCGCCCCGAGCGCCTGCTTGGTGTTCAACAAAGATTGCGCCGCCGTCGCGCCCATCGCCAGTATCACCTTCGGCTGGATCAGGTCGATCTGGCGATGCAGGTAAGGTATGCAGGCGGCCACCTCGTCGTATTGCGGCGTGCGGTTTCCCGGCGGCCGGCACTTCACGATATTGCAGATGAACACCGCTTCCCGCGGCAAGTCGATCGCCGCGAGAATCTTGGTGAGCAGCTCCCCCGCCCGTCCGACGAAGGGCCGCCCGGTTTCGTCTTCGGTCTGCCCCGGGCCTTCGCCGATCACCACCAGCCGCGCCTTCTCCGCCCCTTCACCGGGAACGGTCCGGGTCCGGCCCTCGCAGAGCCGGCACCGCGTGCACTCCGCCACCAGCTCCGCGATCGCGGCGAGGGTGGGCGCGCGGGGGACGGGGTCGTTGGAGAAGAGATCGCCGCTGGGCGGATCGTAGGAGATCCCGGGTGGCGGGAGCGCTTCTCCCGGCGCGGCGTCGGGCCCCGGCGCCGCCACCGGAACGGACGGTTCGGGCGGGAGGATCACCGCGTCGCCGCCCAGGGCGCGCTGCTGCGCGAGATACTCGCGCGCCAGCGGGCGGGCGTCATTCACGCCAGCGCTCCCTCGATCAGATCGAGAATGCGCCCGGCGACCGCGTCCTTGGTGAGAAGCGGCAGCGCGACCGGCTCGCCGCGCTTCGGGATCACCGTCACCTTGTTCGTTTCGACCTCGAACCCGGCGCCGGGCTCGAGCGCGTCGTTCAGCACGATGAAGTCGAGCTGCTTCTCCGCGAGCTTCTCCCGGGCGCGCGGCATGCCGTTCCCGGTCTCGAGCGCGAACCCCACGAGGACGCACCCCTTGGGACGATCCAGGGAGGCCAGGATGTCCGCCGTGGGCTCGAGCTCGAGGGTGAGCTTCCCGTCCCCGCGCGGGCGCTTGGATTTCGCCGCGGCCTTGGGACGGAAATCGGCCGGTGCCGCGGCCATCAGCAGGACATCGCTCTTTTTCACCAGCGAGCGGACCGCTCGCTCCAGCTCCGCGGTGGTCTCCACCCGATGGATCGCCGCGCCGTCGGGCGGAGGAAGCTCCGTGGGACCGGAGACCAGCGTGACCTCCGCCCCCCGCGCCAGGGCCGCCCGGGCCAGCGCGTAGCCCATGCGGCCGCTCGAGGGATTGGTGATGACCCGCACCGGGTCGAGGTGCTCCCGGGTGGGTCCGGCCGTCACCAGCACCCGCTTCCCCGCCCAGGGTCCCGAGCCGGCAAGCAGTCGCGCCGCCGCCGCCAGGATGGTCTCGGGCTCGCTCATCCGCCCCGGCCGCTCGCTCGGACCCTCGGCCAGGGCGCCGGCTTCGGGACCCACGAAACGCCAGCCCCGCTTGGCCAGCGCGCGGAGGTTGGCCTGGGTGGCGGGATGGGCGTACATCGCGTCGTTCATCGCGGGAGCGGCGAGGATCGGGATTTCGCGCGCCAAGAGCAGCGAGGTGAGGAAGTCGTCCGCGACGCCCATCGCCGCCCGGGCGAGCACGTTCGCCGTGGCGGGCGCGAGGATCACCAGATCGGGCTCTCGGGCGAGCGCGATGTGGGCGAGCGCGCGGCCTGAGTCCCAGAGCGAGGTCACCGGGGGACGGCCGGTGAGCGCTTCGAAGGTGACCGGCCGGACGAACTCGGCCGCGGCGGCGGTGAGCACCACGTCAACGGTGGCGCCGGCTTCGGCGAGCCGCCGCGCCAGCGTGCAGCTCTTGTAGCAGGCGATTCCGCCCGACACGCCGAGGACGACGTGACGGCCGGCGAACGGCATCAGGCCTCCGCGCGCCGCCGGCGCACGAGTTTGTACTGCAGGTGGCCCTGCACCAGCTCCTCGAACGCGCGGGTGGTGAGCTTTTTCTCGAAGCTCACCGAGCGGTCGCGCGGGAAATCATTGACGAAGCGCGCGAACTTCGCGGCCACGAGGACGCCCAGATACTTGTTCTGGGTCTGCGCCGCGACTTCGGCGGGGGTGACGATGCGCATGCGGTGCTCCCTGCTTATGAGTTTCGCCGGAGGCGCTCGGCCTCCCGCGTCAGTCCTTCGAGAATCCGTCCGGCGAGACCGGGCGGCCCGCGATGCGCCACCCGCCCGCCTTCGGTGATGATCGTTCCCACGTCCCGGACCGCGTCCGCGAGCACGTCGTTCACCACCAGGTGCTCGTACTCGGACGCCTGCTGCACCTCCCAGATGGCCCGGTCCAGGCGCCGCGCCAGGGTCTCGCCGGTCTCGGTGTTCCGGCCCCGCAGCCGTTCGATCAGCACTTCGGCCGACGGGGGGACGATGAAGATACTCACGGAGCGTGGCGGCGGGTACGCGCGCCGGACCGCCCGGGCCCCCTGCACTTCGATGTCCAGGACCACGTGCCGGCCCGACGCCAGCACCCGGTCCACCTCGCTTTTCAGCGTGCCGTAGCGCTCGCCGGCGTACTCCGCCGACTCCAAGAACTCTCCCCGATCCCAGCGGCGCTGGAACTCCTCGCGCGAGAGGAAGTGATACGCGTCGCCGTCCCGCTCGCCCGGCCGCGGCGTGCGCGTGGTGGCCGAGACCGAATACCCGATGTCCGTTCGCCCGGCGAGCAGGGCCTGCGTGATCGTCGTCTTGCCGCCCCCCGATGGCGCGGACAGCACGACGACGAGTGGCGTCACTCGAGGTTCTCCAGCTGCTCCCGGAACTTCTCCAGTTCCCCTTTCATCGCGATCACCGCCTGGGTGATGGCCGCGTCATTCGCCTTGGAGCCCATGGTGTTGGTCTCCCGCAGCAGCTCCTGCGCCAGGAAGCCGAGCTGTTTCCCCACCGCGCCGCTCCCGCGGAGCGCCTCGCGACACGCCGCGAGGTGGGTGCGGAACCGGACCAGCTCCTCGTTGATGTCCACCCGGTCGGCGA
>DASSQQ010000016.1:0-2477 GCA_035702425.1 Gemmatimonadales bacterium | reverse complement strand
CCGGTTAAAGTGGCACATGAGCTGGGTTCAGAACGTCGTGAGACAGTTCGGTCTGTATCCGGTGCGGGCGGTGGAGTGTTGAGGGGTGTCGTCCCTAGTACGAGAGGACCGGGACGAAGCGACCTCTCGTGTCCCGGCTGTTCCGCCAGGAGCAACGCCGGTTAGCGATGTCGCGCGGGGATAACCGCTGAATGCATCTAAGTGGGAAACCCTCCCCAAGATGAACACTCCCGGGTCGCAAGACCCCTCAAGGGCCGTGGGAGACTACCACGTTGATAGGCGGCAGGTGTAAGGCGCGCGAGCGCTTCAGCCGAGCCGTACTAATTGCCCGTGTGGCTTGATCTCTTCTCTCTCGATGTGATCCTCGGCACCACCTACACACACTCGCGGTTGTCTTCGCCGTTTGCTGGCGACTAGCGCGACAGGGCCACACCCGTTCCCATCCCGAACACGGTCGTTAAGCCTGTCAGCGCCGATGGTACTGCGGTTGCGAGACCGTGGGAGAGTAGGCCGCCGCCAGCTTCCCTTCGCAAAGCCCGCTTCGGTTCGCCGAGGCGGGCTTTGTGTTTTCGGCGACGCGCCTCCGCTTCCCGCATCCCGCATCCCGTGTAGGTTCCGCCTCATGACCCGCTGCGGTATCGTCGCGCTCGCCGGACGCCCCAACGTCGGCAAGTCCACGCTCCTGAACGCCCTGGTGGGCGAGCACCTCGCCATCGTTTCCCCCAAACCCCAGTCCACCCGCCTCCCGGTGGTCGGGCTCCGCACCGACGGCGACACCCAGTTCATCTTCACCGACTCGCCCGGTCTCCTCGAGCCCGAGTACGCCCTGCACCAGGTGATGCGCGCCGCCGCCCTCAAGGCCGTGGCCGAGGCCGACGTCATCCTCCATCTCCATCCCGTCACCGACGGGCCCGCCCCCGCGTTCACCGCCGCGGCCGGCCTCGACCGCCCGCCGCGCGGGCCGGTGCTCACCGTGTACACCAAGGCCGATCTGCTCCCGCCGGCCCGCCGCCCGGCGGCGGACGGCGCGCTCGTCATCTCCGCGACCACCGGGGAAGGCATCCCCGCCCTCCTCGCAGCGGTGGCGGCGCGGCTCCCCCAGGGCCCGTTTCTTCACGATCCGGACGCGCTCGCGGGCCAGCCGATGCGGTTCTTCGCCGCCGAGCTGGCGCGCGAGGCCGCCTTCGAGCTGTTGCAGGAGGAACTGCCGTACAGCGTGGCGGTAGAAATCGATGAGTACCGGGAGAACGAAGTCCCGGTCTACATCCGGGCGATTCTCTACGTCGAACGCGACAGCCAGAAGGGCATCGTGATCGGACAGGGAGGACGCACCATCAAGGCCATCGGCGCATCCGCGCGCGCCAAGATCGAGACCCTGGTCGGGGGCCAGATCTTCCTCGACCTCCACGTCAAAGTGATGCCGCGGTGGCGCCGCCAGGCCGCGTCGCTGGCGCGGCTGGGGTACACCTCGTGACCGTCCCGTCCGTCCTGCTCGACATCCTGGTCTGTCCCAAGTGCAAGGGACCGCTGGAGCATCGCACCGGCGCCGCCGAGGCGCTGGTCTGCCACGCCTGCCGGCTGGTCTATCCCGTGGAAGACGGGATTCCGGTCATGCTCATCGACGAGGCCAAGCCACTCGCGTGAGCCCCGGGGCCCGGCTCCGCGCCGCGTGGATCCCGGTCACGCTGCTCGCCGCCGGCGCGTGGGCGCGCCCGCTCCCCGCCCAGCAAACCGCCGGCCTCGAGAACAGCGCCGCGCTCTTCCTTCTGTTCCCGGTCGGGGGGCAGGCGGTCGGGATGGGGCAGGCGGCGGTGGCGCTGGACGGCAGCGCCGAAGCGATCTTCTGGAACCCCGCGGGACTGGGCACGCTCACCCAGAGCCAGTTCGACTTCCATACCGCCACCCTTCCCGCCGCGGCGACCCACGCCATCACCGCCGCGTTTCCGTCGCGCAACCTCGGCACCATCGGCGCCGCGGTGTACCTCGTGGATTACGGCGACTTCGACCGCACCGACTCCAGCAACAACACCCTGGCGCGCATCTCGGCCCGCAACCTGGAACTGGTGGCCTCCTACGCCACCGGCTTCGGCAGTTCCTTCGTGCTGGGCGTGAGCTACAAGCTGATCGAGTTCCGGGTGGACTGCAGCGGCGATTGCGTCAACTTCCCGAACGGCGACGGCCTCACGCACGCGATCGACGTCGGCGGGCAGTTCGCGCTCGGTCCCGCGGAAGCGCTCCGCCTCGCGTTCGCGGTGCGGAACATCGGCTTCCCGCTTCAGGTCCAGAACCGGGATCAGGCCGACCCGCTCCCGGTGCGGGTGGTGCTGGGCGCGCTCTACCGCATTCCGCTCCCGGGCGGAGGCGGTGGCGATCCCTCCACGCCCAACGCGCCGCTGGGCCAGCGGCTCGACGTGAAGCTCGCGCTCGACGTGGACAGCCCCTGGGGGAGTTACGGCAATTCGGAGATGCGGGTGGGC
>DASSQQ010000015.1:0-7914 GCA_035702425.1 Gemmatimonadales bacterium | reverse complement strand
CACTTCTACAACCTGGTGGCCAAGCGCCCCTAGGCCCCGCGGCGCGTCAGGCGCGCCGTTTGGAGATCTTCGCGGGGGCGGGCGGGGGCGGCATCGCGGACTTCCGCGCGCGCTCCACGCGGTTCCGGCCGGCCCGCTTCGCTTCATAGAGGGCCGCGTCGGCCGCGGCGATCAGCGCTTCCGGCGTGTCCCCGCTGTCCGGGAAATCCGCCACCCCCACCGAGAGCGTCACCGGGCCCGTGGCCGGGCCCTCCGCCGCCATGCTCGCGCGAACCCGCTCGGCGACGGCCATCGCGGCTTCGGCCGCGGTTTCGGGGAGCACCACCAGGAATTCCTCGCCGCCGTAGCGCGCCACGAAGTCCACCTCGCGCGCGTTGGCCCGGAGGAGATCCGCCACCCGCTTCAGGACCTCGTCGCCCGCCAGGTGGCCGAAGGTGTCGTTGTAGCCCTTGAAGTGATCCACGTCCACCATCAGCACCGAGCAGTTGTGCTTGAGGCGCTGGGAGCGGGTCACTTCGTGGGTCAGGGTGTCCATCAGGTGCCGGCGATTGTAGAGGCCGGTGAGGGCGTCGGTCGAGGAGAGCCGCTCCAGCTCCTCGTTCTTCTGTCGCAGGGTTTCGTTGATCGCGTCCAGCTCCTGCCGTCCCGCGCGCAGCCGCGCCACCATGTCGTTGAAGATGGCGGTGAGCTCGCCCACTTCGCCGCCGCTCATCACCGGGAGGTCCACCGCGAAGTCCCCCTGGGCCACCGCCGCCGCCCCCTTGGCCAGCCGCGCCAGGGGCCGGACGATGAGCAGGCCCAGCAGGTAGGCGAGGGAACCGACCGCCACCAGCAGCGCGGCGAGGAGAAGCACCGTCCAGTTGCGGAGCAGCCGGATCTGCCGGTAGGCCTCCGCCGAAGGGAGCTCGGCCAGCACCGCCCAGCGGAGCCGGGGCACGGACTTGAGCATGCCGATCACCGGCTCGTGGTCGACGCTGGTGTAACTCGAGGTCGCGGCGCTCGATTCCCGGAGCGTGAGATCGTGCAGGGTGGACGGGGGGAACCGTTCCTTCATCAGGGCCGCGGAGCTGGTGTCGGAGCTGATCACCACGTCGCCGTCTTCCGTGGTGAGGAAGATGCGGCCGCCGGAGCGCGACAGCCGGCGCAGGGTGGTGTCCACCGTGAGCAGGTTGAGCTTGGCCGCGATGGCGCCGACGGAGCGGCCGTTGGCCAGCTGAATCGGGACCGCTGCCACCAGCAGCGCCTTGCCGAGGGTGGCGTCCCAGTAGGCGGCGCCGAGGGTTTCGTTGTTGGTCTGGAGCTGGCGCTGCCAGTTGGACGGCAGGTTGAGGGTCCCGGCCGCGGTCCCGGTGCTCGCCAGGACGCGGCCGTCGGGGTCGATCACCAGGAGCTCTTCGTAGTCCGGGAATTTCCCGCGCACCGAATTCAGGTAGTCGGTGACGCGGCGGAGGCCGGGAGCGCGGGCGCCGGCGAGATTCTCGGAGACCACGTACGAGCTCGCGAAGACGCGGAGATCGTAGAAGCGCTCCTTGATCCACAGGTCCATTTCGCGCGCGGTCTCGGAGCTGACGCTCCCCAGCTCCTCGTTCAGCTTGTCGTTGAGCGCGCGTTTGTTCTGGGAGTAGGAAATGAGCGCGGTGAAGAGGGAGGGGATCAGGGTCGCCAGGACCGCGAACCCCATCAGCTTGTTGCGGATGGAGTCCAAATGAAGTTTGTGGAGCGGCTCGGAAATCTGCCGTTCCATCGTCGAAAACCGCATCTAGGGCGCCTCCTGGCTATGCCAAGATTCACCTTGGGACATTTGACGCAAGTGGCACACCCCTTAGGGCCCCGTCCGCACCCCCACGATCGTCAGCTCCACCGTCACTTCGTCCCCCACCTTCACGAGTCCCAGCGCCTTGGCGTAGGGGTGAATTCCGAAGTCGGTCTGCCGGATCGTGAACCGGGAGACCGCGCGCAAGGTGTCGTGCGACACCGCGATGCTCGCGTCCAGGGTGACCGGCCGGGTGACGCCGACCAGCGTGAAGTCGCCCGCGATCGAGAGCCCCTGCGGTCCCGTCGTCACGCTCCGGGAGACGAACCCGATCGAGGGGTGGTGGGCGACGTCGAGCACCTGCTCCCGCATGGTGGCCAGGATCTTCGGCGCGTCGGCCGAGTCGGACGCGGGCATCACTTCGAGTGAGTCCGCGGGAACGCTGATGCTGACGCGAGCGTGGGCCAGATCGGCCGAGTCGTACACGACCTCTCCCGAGAAGGCGCGCGCCCGGATCAGGTGTTCGTGCCCCAGCCCCGCGAGCAGGCCGGTCTTGGTCACCCGGACCAGGATCACCGTCTCCGGCACCAGCCGGTAAACGCCGGAGTCCGGCGCCTGCGCTCGCGCCGGCGCCGCCGCGGCGAGGGCCGCGCCCAGCGCGAGAAGCTGCGTCGCGAATTTCATCGGTCCCTTTCCGTCCTCCGGTAGCGCGTATTCTACACCGGTCGTATCTTCGCGGCGTGACCACGACCGCCTCCGCGCCCGCGCAGAGCGCGCCGCCCGGCATCCCGGCGCCCGAGCTTCTCCCCTCCGGCGAATTCGGCCTCGCCATCGGCTTCATCCTCGGCCGCTTCGCCATCAACATGCAGGACCTGCACTACGGCTACTGGACCGAGGGGCTCCCGGTCCTCGCGCCCAACCTGCCCCAGGCCCAGGCCCAGTACACCGAGCATCTCTTCACCAGGATTCCGGACGGCGTGCGCTCGATCCTGGACGTGGGATGCGGCGCCGGCACCACCGCGCGCAAGCTGCTCGACAAGGGCTACCAGGTGGACTGCGTCTCGCCCAACGGTCCGCTCTCGGGCTTCGTGCGGCAGCAGATCGGGAACCGCGCCACGCTCTTCGAGACCAAGTTCGAGGACATCGTCACCGACCGGCGCTACGACCTCCTGCTGTTCAGCGAGAGTCTCCTGTTCATGAACCTCGACCTGGCGCTGGCGCGCGCGGCCGAGCTCTTGAACCCCGGCGGCTACGTCCTCATCTGCGACATCTTCCGCGTCCCGGCGGAAGGGAAGAGCCCCATCGGCGGCGGCCACCAGCTCCCCGCGTTTCGGGCGACGGTGGCGAAGTTTCCGTTCCAGCTCGTCTCCGACACCGACATCACCGACAGGATCGCGCCGACGTTCGATCTCCTGGACGACGCTTACGCCCAGGCCATCAAGCCGGTCTACGATCTGGTGCTGGCGCGGCTCTCCGCCAAGCGCCCGTGGCTGATGGGATTCCTGAAGTGGAAGTTCCGGAAGCAGATGCAGCGCTACGAGGCCAAGCATTTCTCGGGGCGCCGCAACGGGGAAAACTTCAAGCGCTACAAGTCGTACCGCCAGATCCTCTTCCGAAAGACCTGACCCATGATCCGCGCCACGCTCCGCTCGGGGACGCTCGCTTGCGCGCTCGCCCTCGGGTTCCGGCCCGCGTCCGCCCAGTTCCGCCTCCCCCGGGACCTGGACGCTCAGATCACCCGCGCCATGCGGACCTTCCAGGTGCCGGGGCTCGCCATCGCGGTGGTGAAGGACGGCCAGGTGGTGCTGGCGAAGGGCTACGGGGTCCGCCGTCTCGGGGACAGCGCCCGGGTGGACGCGCACACCCTCTTTCAAATCGCGTCCAACACCAAGGCCTTCACCACCGCCTCGCTCGCCATGCTCGCCGAGGACGGCAAGCTCTCCTGGGACGACCCGGTGACCAGGTGGCTTCCCTGGTTCGCGCTATCCGATCCCTGGGTGACCCGCGAGTTCACCATCCGCGACCTGCTCACCCACCGCTCCGGCCTGGGCCTCGGCGCCGGCGACCTGGTGTGGTGGCACTCCAACTACTCGCGGGAAGACGTGGTGCGGCACCTGCGGGCCGCGAAGCCGGTCACGAGCTTCCGGTCGGGCTACGCCTACGACAACGTGCTCTACATCGCGGCCGGTCTCGTGATCGAGGCGGCATCGGGGAAGAAGTGGGAGGATTTCGTCCGCGACCGGATCTTCGTGCCGCTGGGAATGACCGAGGCCAACACCAGCGTCACCCTCTTCAAGCCGGGGGACGACGTCGCCTTCGCGCACGAGGTCCACGGCGGCAAGCTCCAGGTGGTGGACCGGGACACGGTGGACAACACCGCGCCCGCGGGCGGGATCAACGCCAACGTCACCGATCTCGCGAAGTGGATGATCGCCCAGCTCGATTCGGGACGGGTGGGCACCACCCGGCTCTGGTCCCCGGGGCGGACCCGCGAGATGTGGTCGCCCCAGACCATTCTCCCCATCGGCGATCCCGCGCCCGAGCTCCTCGCCCTGAGGCCCAACTTCTCCGCCTACGGGCTGGGCTGGTTCCTGAGCGATTATCGGGGACACAAGATCGTCTGGCACACCGGCGGGCTGACGGGGATGACGTCCCGCACCACCCTCGTGCCCGATCAGCGGCTGGGCGTCGTCATTCTCACCAACGGCGAATCGCCGCTCTTCCACGCCGTCACCTACCACATCCTGGACGACGCCTTCGGGGCGCCGGCCACGGACTGGGTGGGCGCCTTCGACGCGGTGACCCGCCGCGAAGAGGCGCGGGGGGACTCGATCGTCCGCGCGGCGAGCGCGGGGCGCGACTCGCTGTCTCAGCCCTCGCTGCCGCTCGCGAGCTACACCGGGATCTATCACGACGCGCTCTACGGGGACGCGGTGCTGGCGCTCGAGGGCGACCACCTGGTGCTGCGCTTCAGCCGCTCGCCCGCGTTCACCGGCGACCTCTCCCACTGGCAGTACAACACCTTCAAGGCGCACTGGCGCTCGCCCAATCTCGAGGACGCGTTCGTCACCTTCTCGCTCAAGCCCGACGGCTCGATCGAGCATTTCGAGATGGCCGCGGTGTCGCCCCTCGCCGATTTCTCGTTCGATTATCAGGACCTTCTCTTCGTCCCGATCCCCGAACCACCCTCGACCGACGTCTGGCTCGCGCCGCTCACCAGAACCGGCGGGAAGCTGGCGGTGGGCGCGCCGGCGAACGTGACCCACCGGCCCGGCTACGACAACCAGCCCGCGTTCACGCCGGACGGAAAGAGCGTCCTGTACACGGTGCGCGGACCCGACGGTCAGGCCGACACTTGGCGCTACGACATCGCGGCGCGCGCGTCGGCCCAGGTGACGCATACGCCGGAGAGTGAATACTCGCCCCGACCGATTCCGTCGGGCTCCGGCTTCTCCGTGGTCCGGGTTGAGGCCGACTCGGCGCAGCGCCTGTGGCGCTTCGCGATGGACGGGACGGCGCCGCAGGTGATCGCGCCCGACCTCCGGGCGGTCGCCTACTACGCCTGGGGCGACTCGGTGACTCTCGTCGCCGACCTGATCGCGTCGCCCGACGTGCTGGAGGTGGTGGACGCGCGGACGGGGAAAGCGGCGGCGGTCGCGCAAAACGTGGGACGGGCGGTTCAGCCGGTGCCGGGGCGGCGCGCGGTGAGCTTCACGGCGCAGACCGGAGCCGGCGAGTGGTGGCTCGAGGAAGTGAACCTCGACACCCGCGCCGTGACCAAACTCGCGCGCCTCCCCGGCCACGCGGACTACGCGTGGACTCCGGACGGAACGGTCCTGCGCACCGACGGGGCGCGCCTGCTGGCGTGGACCGCGCCGGACACGGCCTGGCGTCCGGTGGCCGAGTTCACGGATCCCGGGTTGCGAAAACTCTCCCGCATCGCGGTGAGCCCGGCGGGGGACTGGGTCGCGCTGGTGAGCGAGGAAGCGGGGCGGCGGTGATCGCGCGCCTCGTCGTCCTTCTGCTGGTCGCGGGCGGGTCCGCACTCGCGGCGCAGGACAACTACGAGATTCAGGTGTACGGCGCGGAGACGGTCCCGGCGGGCCGCACCATGGTCGAGCTGCACTCGAATTACACCGCCAACGGGCGCCGCGACACGCTGGACGGGCTCCGCCCCACCGATCACGCGATCCACGAAACCCTGGAGCTGACCCACGGCTTCACGCCCTGGTTCGAGATCGGCTTCTATCTCTTCACCAGCGCGCGCGCCGGGGACGGCTGGCAGTGGGTGGGCGACCACATCCGGCCCCGCTTCCGGGTGCCGGACTCCTGGCACTGGCCGGTGGGGGTGAGTCTCTCGCAGGAGTTCGGATATCAGCGGCGCGCATACGCGCCGGACACCTGGACCTGGGAGATCCGGCCCATCGTGGACCGCCAGGACGGCCCCTTCTACTGGGCGATCGATCCGACCCTCGAGCGGTCCCTCACCGGCGCGAACGCCGGGATCGGGTTCGAGTTCTCGCCCAACGTGGAAGCGACCTTCGACGTCACGAAACAGGTGACCCTCGGCGTGGAGTACTACGGGGCGATGGGGCCGCTTTCGGGATTCGATCCGGCGGCGGAGCAGGAGCAGCAGGTGTTTCCCGCCCTCGATCTCAATCTCTCGCCGGACTTCGAGTTCAACCTGGGCCTGGGCTTCGGTCTCACGCGCGCCACCGACCGCTTCATCATCAAGATGATTACGGGGTACCGGCTCCCGTTCTGACCTCGCCGTAGACCGCTCCCCGCCGCTCCGGACCGAGGATCGCCGTCACCGCGCCGAGGGCGAAGACGGTGCCCGCGGTCAGCGCCATGGACCAGGCGTAGGTGAGCCGCCCCGCGAAGAGCGCCTCGAGGTAGGCGATCGATCCCGCGAGCAGGACCCCGCACTGATACGCGAATCCGGGGAGGAATCCCCGCACCCCGTCGGGCGCGAGCTCGGTAATGTGCGCGGGGATGACGCCCCAGGCGCCCTGCACCAGGAACTGCATCAGGAACGCGCCGGCGTAGAGGAGCGGGATCGCCGGGGCGAAGGCCCAGAGCGGAATCACCAGCGCCGCGCCCACGAGGGCGAGCACGATGGTGCGGCGGCGGCCGAGGCGGTCGGAGTAGAGGCCGCAGAGAATCCCGCCCACGAGGGCGCCCACCATCGAGAACGCGGTGAGCGCGGCGCGGGCCGCGGGCCCGAAGCCCCAGGAGCGCTGGAGGAACGTGGGGTACAGGTCCTGGGTGCCGTGGGAGACGCCGTTCATCATCGTCATCAGCAGGGTGATATAAAGGAAGAGGCGCCAGTGGCGGGCGATGCCGCGGGAGAGGCCCGCCCAGTCGGCGTGGCGGGTGCGGCGCCACACGTCGGACTCCTGCACCCGCGCCCGTACGAAGATCGCGAGGAGCGCCGGAACGCCGCCGATGAAGAACAGCGGCCGCCAGCCCCAGCGGGGGAAGACGAGGAAGTAGCAGACCGCGGCGAGGAGATAGCCCGCGGCGTAGCCCTGCTGCAGGAGTCCCGAGAACACCCCGCGCTTTTCCGGCGGGACCTTTTCCATCACCAGGGACGCGCCCACGCCCCACTCGCCGCCCATGCCGATGCCGAAGAGCGCCCGGAGGACGAGGAACGACGCGTAGGTGGGCGCCAAGCCGGACAGAACCTCGACCACCGAGTAGAACACCAGGTCGATCATCAGCGGGAGGCGCCGGCCGTAGCGGTCGGCGAGCAGGCCGAAGATGAACGCGCCCACCGGCCGGAACGCGAGGGTGAGCGTGATGGATAGCGCGATCTCCTTATCGCTGCGGTTGAACTCGCGCGCGATCGCGGTCATCGAGAGCACCACCAGGAAGAAGTCGAACGCGTCGAGCGTCCAGCCCAGGAATCCGGCGATGACCGCGGGGCGGTGGTCGGTGGCGACCGACGGGGACAGGGGCGTCATGGCTGGGGTTCACAAAGATGCCTCCGCGGAGATAATTTCGCGCGGAGGGTCGCCGCGAACGATTCCGGGGCTCCTTGCGTATCCCGCAGGAGCCCCGCGGTGCGGGCCATGGGCCGACGACCGCGTCACCTGAGGCAGAACGATGATCGTGAATCTCGTCCGCTCCTTGCTGGTCGCTTCCGCGCTCCACGCGCC
>DASSQQ010000014.1:0-2128 GCA_035702425.1 Gemmatimonadales bacterium | reverse complement strand
GGAGCGGCACGAGCCGCGGCGCCAGCGCCGAGCCCGCCCACGCCAGCGCGAGCACGACGCCCGCGCAGGAAAGCAGGACGGCTCCGGCGCGGGCGCGGGCGTGCGGCAGGGCGAGACGCCGGAGGCGGCTCGCGGTCTCGGTCACCGGGCGCTACTCACCGCGTACGTGAACAGGTTCACTCCCATCCGCAGGGCCGCCTCGTGCAGCGCCGGAGGATCGCGGTGGACCTCGAAGTCCTCCCACCCGTCCCCCAGGTCCGACTGATAGGAATAGTACACGACCAGACGGCTCCCCAAAAAGACGCCGAACCCCTGCGCCGGCAGGCCGTCGTGGTAATGGATCTTGGGGATCCCCTTGGGAAAGTCATACACCAGGTGGTAAATGGGGTGCGAGAGAGGGACCTCGACCATCGGGTGGTCCGGAAAGACCCGCGCGATCTCCCGCCGGAACGACTTGTCCATTCCGTAGTTGTCGTCGGCGTGGAGGAAGCCTCCCTGCTCGAGATAGCGCCGGAGGATCTTCACCTCCTCGTCGGAGAAATGGACGTTCCCGTGTCCCGTCATATAGATGTAGGGGACTTCCCACAGCTCGGGCCCGGTGATCGTCACCACCCGTTCCCGGTCGGCGACGGGCAGCGTGGTGCGCTGGCGGATCGCGGCGAGGAGGTTGGGGAGACTGGAGGGGTTGCCGTACCAGTCGCCCCCGCCGTCATAGTGGAGGCGGCCGATGGTGAGAGAAGCGGCGGCAGGAGGGTACGAGGGAACGGGGTGGCCGGCCGTCCCCTTTCCCACCGTCCGTCCTTCCGTCGCCGTGGTGGCGAGGACCAACACCAACGCCGTCAGCGTTCTCACAATTCGTTCACCAGCCGGTACGCCGTATTTCTGGCGATCCCCGTTTCCTCTGCGATCCGGTCGGCGACGTCCTTGCGGGTGAGGCCTTCCGCGAGGAGGGAGCGGGCGAGGGTGTGGGGATCGGGACGCTCCACCCGGGCGCGCGGCTTTCCGGTGCCCGCGACCACCACCGTCACTTCGCCCCGCGCCGGCGCTTCGGCGTAATAACCCGCGAGGTCGGCCAGGGTCCCGTCCTTGGTCTCTTCGTAGATCTTGGTCAGCTCCCGCGACACCGCCGCGCGCCGCTCGCCGCCGCAGGCGTCCGCGAGATCGCTCAGCAGCTCGGCCACGCGATTCGGCGCCTCGAAGAGCACCACGGTCCACTCGCTCTCGGCGATCGTTTCCAGGAGGCGGCGGCGCTCCCCGCCCTTGCGCGGCAGGAATCCGAGAAAGAGATGGCGATCCGCGGGCAGGCCGGAGACCGCGAGCGCGGCCGCGACCGCCGTCGGACCGGGAATGGTGACGACCGGGATCCCGCGCTCCCTCGCCAGGGACACGAGCGCCACGCCGGGGTCGCTCACCGCGGGGGTGCCGGCGTCGGTCACCAGCGCGACGTCCTGACCCTGGGTGAGCCGGCGGAGCACGCGCTCGAGGGCGGCCTCGCTCGAGTGCGCGTGCACCGAGACCAGCTCGGCCCTGGAACCGACGTGGGCGAGGAGGGGACGGGTGTGGCGGGTGTCTTCCGCCGCCACCACCGCCACGCGCTTCAGGGTCTCGGCGGCGCGGGGCGAGAGGTCGCCCAGGTTGCCGAGCGGCGTGGCCACGACGTAGAGGGCGCCCGCCACGTCACCAGGTCACCGGCCAGGGCAGGCGTCCGTAGAACCCGGCCGACTGCAGGACGTAGCGGTGCTCCTTGGTCGCCTGCTTCAGCACCTTGGGCGCGGTGCCGGGCATCATCACTTCCACGCCTTCCAGGAGCTGCTGCGAAAAATCCGCGAGCGCCAGCGCCAGCTCGTCGGGCTGCACCACGGCGTCCGGCGCCTCGGCGTTGCGCGGCACCGAGAGGAGCGAGAGCGCCTTGTGGGTGCCGCCGATCGCCGCCTCGACTCTTTGCGCGCGCTTCTTCGCTTCGCCCGGGAACTCCGCGTCCACGGCGTCCACGATGCGCCAGTACAGCTCGCGGTAGGTGTTGACGAGGGTGGCGGGCGCCTGCGCCGGCAGATCGCTCGCCCCCGGGAAGACGCCCGCGGACATGGTGGGCGCGGCGCCGTTCGCGATGTGAAAGAGCGATTCGATG
>DASSQQ010000013.1:0-6678 GCA_035702425.1 Gemmatimonadales bacterium | reverse complement strand
GCCGCCGCGAGCAGCTGGTCGGCCGTGAGGGGCGCCGGGTCCAGGTTCAAGAGCCAGCGCACGTAGCGCATGGTGCCGCGCAGATGGAGCGCTTCCGGATCGTCGGCCTGCAAGCGGAGCGCCGCCGCGGCGAAGCCGAGTCCACTCCTCGTCCATTGATCCGCCGGACCCTTGTCGAAGCCCGCGATGTGCCGCTCCTGCCACGCGAGCCACCCCCGCTCGATCACCGGGTCCGGCCACCGGGAGTCCGCTCCCTCGGCCTGGGCCAGGAGGGTGTCGGCGCGGGCGAGCGCGCGCGTGGCGCCCGCCGTGTCCCCCGCGGCGAGAATGCTGTCGACGCCGGCCGCCGACTCTTTCGCCTCCTGCACCAGCTCCCAGGCGCGCTCGCTGCGGGTCTCGGCGCGGGTGGCGTGCCGCTCGATCTCCTGCCCCAGATGCCGCCGCAGGAGGAACGCGACCTGCCCGGGAAGGGTGTCCTCGAGCGCCATCGCGTTCGCGCGCGGCACCTTGATGGACGTGGTTTCGATCTCGTCGCCGGTCACCGCGTTCACCATCGAAATGGTGAGCCGGAGGCTGTCGCCCTGCTGCGCCAGCGTCCCGTCCACGATGGTGCCGACCTTCAAAGCGCGGCGAATGCTGTCGGTGCCCGCGGTCCCGTGGCGGAAAGGCGCGACGCCGTTCCGGGACACCACGTGCAGGGCGGAGACGCCGCTCAACTCGTGGATCAATCCTTCGGTAAGCCCGTCGGTGAGGTAACCGAGACTCTTGTCGGCGCTCCGGTCGTCGAAGTACAGCACGGCGATGCTGCGCGGGTCAGGCGCGGCACCGTCCGCGCCGGCGGCGGCGGATTTCCGGTCGATCAGGCGAGCCGCCCCCCAGGCCGCCGCGGCCAGCACCAGGAGCCCGGGGGCGATCCAGCGCAGGCGGCGGGTCCAGGTGCGGCCGGCGCGGAGCGGCCAGGGCAGCGCGCCGGTCTGGCGGCGCATCGCGGCGGTGACGCGGGAGGGCGCGGCCAGCGCCTCGGCGAACAGCATGACCGTGGGAAACCGGTCGGCGGGAACCTTCGCGAGCCCGCGGAGGAGCGCGATCTCCATGGTCTCGGGCATGGTGTCCCGCACGATGGACGGCGGCGACACGGGCGCCATCGAGTGCCGGGCGATGATGGATTGGGCGGTGGATCCGGTGAAGGGGGGCTCGCCCACCAGCATCTCGTAGACGACGCAGGCAAGACTGTACTCGTCGCTCCGGCCGTCCAGGTCCGGGTTGCCGGTGCCCTGCTCCGGACTCATGTAGGCCGGCGTCCCGATGATGGTCCCGGACTGGGTGATTTGCTGATCGGTGGCGGACGCGACTCTCGCGATCCCGAAATCGGCGACCACCGCGCTCCCGCCGGAGAGCATGATGTTTTCGGGCTTGATGTCGCGGTGGACGATGTCCCGGCTGTGCGCGTAGCCCAGGGCGCCGGCCACCTCCGAGGTGATCTTGATGACGTCTTCCTGGGAGAGCTGCTTTTCGCGATTCAAGCGGTCCCGGAGCGACTCCCCTTCGACGAAGGGCATGACGTAATAGAGGTAGCCCGCGGCCTCGCCCGAGTCGTAGAGGGGGAGGATGTGCGGGTGCTGGAGCCGCGCGGCGATTTCGATCTCGCGGAGGAAGCGGTCGGGACCGATCTGGGCGGCGATGTCCTGATGGAGGACCTTGATCGCGACCTTGCGGCCGTGCTTCAGATCGCCGGCCAGATAGACTGTGGCCATTCCGCCACGCCCCAGCTCGCGCTCAAGGGTGTAGCGGTCGGCGAGGGCGCCGCGAAGGGTATCGAAATCGCTCAAGGGGTGGCCGGGTGAGGACGCACAACGATACGGCGGCGGGGCCCGCGTCGGAAGGTGACGCCAGCGGGGCGCGGCGGATCCCGGGCTCTGGAAGACGGCGATCTCACCGTTGGGGCGCGGCGGGTGCCGGGGCGCACGCCGCCGATTTTGTCGACGGCGCGCCGGGCGCGAACGTGGCGCGCACCGACTGATGTTACTGAATGCGACTCCCCGGTTTGCGCCCCCCAAGTTATCGCGCCCATCTTTGGCGGGCGCTCGCCCGTTGGTGCGCGAGACGCCGCCATCCCCAACCGACCTCGAGGAGGAATCCGTCATGCGCCAGGGATTGCTACTGCTCACCGTCGCCGCGTCCGCGGCGGCGTTCACGCCCGCGGCGGCCCAGCGACCCGGCGGTCGCGGGCCGGTCGCCGAATCCGACACGACGCCGGGAGTACCCGCCGTCGAGACGCTCTCCACCACCCAGCACACCATCATCATCGACGGCAAGCCGGTGGCCTACACGGCGCGGGCCGGGACGATGGTCCTGCGCGATTCCCTGGGCAAGCCCAAGGCGACGGTGTTTTACATCTCGTACACGCGGGACCAGGCGGACGTGACCACCCGCCCGGTCACGTTCTTCTTCAACGGCGGACCCGGCTCGGCTTCCATCTGGCTCGACATGGGGATCATGAGTCCCAAGCATCCCGAGATGGGCCCGGGCGGGCAGGAGCCGCCGCCGCCGTACAACCTGGTGGACAATCCCTACTCGCCGCTCGACGCGACGGACCTGGTGCAGGTGGACGCGATGATGACCGGCTACTCGCGTCCGGCGCCGGGCGTCAAGGCCACCGACTTCACCGGCGCGGTGAACGACATCAAGATGTTCGGCGAGTTCATCCGCGACTACCTCGACCGGTACGGGCGCTGGCAGTCGCCGAAGTATCTCTTCGGCGAGAGCTACGGCACCTTCCGGTCGGCGGGGCTGGCGACGGAGCTGCAGGAGAGCGAGGGGATCGAGCTGAACGGGATCATGCTGCTCGGCACGGTGCTCGATTTCCAGAATCTGTCACAGGTGCCGTCGAACGACATCGGCTACGCCACGTTCCTCCCGACCTATACGGCCACGGCGTGGTACCACAAGAAACTTCCGGCCGACCTGCAGCAGCTGCCGTTGGCGCAGGTGGCGCAGCAGGCGCGCGACTACGCCTTCGGCGACTACCTCTCGACGCTGGCGAAGGGCAACACCCTCACCGAGGCCGAGCGGAGCGCGGCGGCGCAGAAGCTGGCGCGGTTCACCGGGATCTCGACCCAGTTCGCGCTGAACAACAATCTGCGGATCGACGCCGGCAGTTTCCGGACGGAGCTGCTGCGGGATCAGCGGGAGATGGTGGGCCGCTACGACAGCCGGATGACGGGAATCGACGAGAACGCCGCGAGCCAGCGGCAGGACTACGACCCGTCGGACGTGGCGCCCTCGGGGGCGTTCATGTCGGCGTTCATGCGGTATCTGCGCGGCGAGCTGAATTTCCAGAGCGACCTGCAGTACTACATGGGCGGGCACACGGGGCGCTGGGACTACACCGGCAGCACGCCGGGCTTCGGGGGCGGGTTCCCGAGCGAGTCCCAGTCGTTGCGCCTGGCGATGGCGAAGGATCCCTATCTGCACGTGCTGGTGGGGGCGGGCTACTACGACATGGCGACGCCGTTCGCCAACGCCGAGTACACCTTCAATCATCTGGGCTACGATCAGACGTACAAGGACCGGGTGAAGTTCAGTTATTACGAGAGCGGGCACATGGCGTATCTGAATCAGGCGTCGGCCCGGCAGCTGAAGAGCGACATCACGGGATTCATTCTTTCGACCGAGCACGCGACGGCGGCGGCGAAGTAGGGTCGCGGGTGGAACGCGCCGGGGGCGCCGGGGCCGAGGTGGCCCCCGCCCCCGGGGCCTCGATCGTCATAGCGGCGGTCGGACTCGAACCGACGACCCGCGGATTATGATTCCGCTGCTCTAACCAGCTGAGCTACGCCGCCCAGAAGGTGAGGAATGTAACGAAGGCAGAGCGGCCGGAACAACTCGGCCCCGTGGCGCCCTACTGCCCCGAGTCCTTCCCCGGCACCAGCCGGTAGATGATTTCTCCCGGCCGGATCATTCCGAATTGCTCGCGCGCGGCGCGCTCCTGAGCCCGGGGATCGGTCTCGAGCGCCCGCGCCACCTGCTCCAGCGAATCGAGCGACATCCGGAGCGCCGAGAGCGAGTCCCGCTCGGCCGCCACCTGGGCCTTGAGGAGCCACCAGTCCCGCACCGAGTATTCCCCGCCGAACACCGCGAGCCAGGCGAGCCCCAGGAGCGCGGCCGCCCCGACCATCCGGCCCAGGGTCACAACCCGTAAAGGTCCCGGCCCGGGTAATGCGCCGCGTCCGCGAGCTCTTCCGCGATCCGCAGCAGCTGGTTGTACTTCGCCACGCGATCGGTGCGGGACGCGCTCCCGGTCTTGATCTGCCCCACGCCCGAGGCCACCGCGAGATCGGCGATGAACGTATCCTCGGTCTCCCCCGAGCGGTGCGAGATCACGGCGCCGAATCCGTTGGAGCGCGCGAGATCGATGCACTGCAGGGTCTCGGTGAGGGTGCCGATCTGGTTCACCTTGATGAGAATCGCGTTCCCCACGTTCTCCTCGATGCCCCGCGCCAGGAGCTCTACGTTGGTGCAGAAGATGTCGTCGCCCACGAGCTGGATCCGCCCCCCCAGGGCCTCGGTGAGCTTCGCCCATCCCGACCAGTCGTCCTCGGCCAGGCCGTCTTCGATCGAGACGATGGGGTAGCGATCGGTCCAGCTCTGGTACAGGTCGATCATCTCCCCGGCGCTCTTCTTCCCGCCCCCGCTCTTCTTGAACGAGTAGGACCCGTCGGCGAAGAGCTCCGAGGCCGCGACGTCCAGCGCGATGGCGACGTCCTTCCCGGCGTCGTAGCCCGCGCCCTCGATCGCCGCCATGATCGCTTCCAGCGCGGCTTCGTCGTGCTGGAGATTGGGCGCGAAGCCGCCTTCGTCCCCCACCGCGGTCGACAAGTTCCGCTTGCCGAGGACTTTCTTCAGCGAATGAAAGACCTCGACTCCCATCCGCAGACCCTCGGTGAAGCTCTCGGCGCCGATGGGGACCACCATGAACTCCTGGCAGTCCACGGTGTTCGACGCGTGGGCGCCGCCGTTCAGGATGTTCATCATCGGCACCGGCATCACGTGCGCGATGGGACCGCCCAGATACCGGTACAGCGGGAGCCCCGAGTCCTCGGCGGCGGCGCGCGCCACCGCGAGCGACACCGCGAGCATCGCGTTCGCGCCCAGATGGCTCTTGTTGGGCGTGCCGTCCAGCTCGAGCAGCGCCTGATCCACCACGATCTGCTCCTCGGCCGCGAGCCCTTCCAGGCGCGGCGCGATGATCTCGTTCACGTTCTTCACCGCTTCCAGCACGCCCTTGCCGCCGTAGCGCTGCTTGTCGCCGTCCCGCAGCTCGACCGCTTCGCGCTCGCCGGTGGAGGCGCCGGACGGCACGGCGGCCCGGCCCCGGGCCCCGTTCGCCAACGTGACGTCCGCTTCGACGGTGGGATTGCCCCGGGAATCGAGGATTTCGCGCGCGTGTACGGCGATGATGGTGGACATGATGGCCCCTACCCTAGTGAACTCGGGAGCCCGAGTCAACGCGCGACTTCAATTCGACGACCGCCGCCCGGGCGCGCTCCCGCAAGGCGTCGCGCCCGTCCATCGTCATTCCGGCGGTGGCGATGGGGTCGCCGATGAGGATGCGAATGGGACGGCTGGACAGACGCCACGCGCCCTTGCGGAGGATTTCGAAGGTGTGGTGCACGTACACCGGCACCAGGGGCACCTGGGCCGCGATGGCGAGGCCGAAGGGGGCGTTCTTGAACGGCAGCAGCGCGCCGTCCCGGCTCCGGGTCCCTTCCGGGAAGACGATGGTCGAGATCCCGCCCCGGATGGTCTTCGCGGCGCGGTCGTAGGCCTCGAAGGCCTTGGCGCGGTTGGCCCGGTCGATCGAGACGTGGCCCGCCGAGAGCATGGCGCGGCCGAAAAATGGAATCCGGGCCAGCTCTTCCTTGGCGACGAAGCGCACCGAGCCCGGCAGCGCCACCGCGAGGGCCCAGATGTCGAACATGGAGGAGTGATTGGACGCGTAGACGACGGGGGTGTCGCGGGGCACCCGCTCGAGACCGGTCACCTGGAGCGGGGTTCCCGCGGCCCACAGGATCCAGCGCCCCCAGTCGCTCGTGCCCCAGTCGAAGATCCCGCCGGGCCGGTGCTTCACGCCCAGGAGTCCCGCGACGATGGAGCCGAGCCCGTGAATCGCGGTCGAGACCACGAGCATGACGTAGAAGAACGCGGTGCGGATCACGGCGCGAAGTGGTCGTACCCGGAGATGGAAACCTCGGCGGCGTGGTGCGTGGTGCGGACGCCGTGACCGGCGGCGCACCAGCCGATCCGGGTGAGCGGGAGGCCGGTGCTCGTCGTGAAGTCGGCCGCGGCCGCGAAATCCTTCGGCAGGGTCACCAGCAGCTCGAACTCTTCCCCGCTCGCGGCGGCGGCGAGCGGCGGGACGGCGGGCCAGCACGGCACCTGCTCGATCGCGATCTCGATCGCGACGCCGGACGCCGCGGCGAGATGCCCCGCGTCCTGCGCCAGTCCGTCCGAGATGTCGAGCATCGCGGTCGCGCCGTGGGAGGCGAGCCACCGGCCCGCGGCGATCCGCGGCTCGGGGTGGGCGTAGCGGCGGAGGATCTCCGCCGGCGGCTGCACGCCGGCGCGGAGCCCCGCGAGCGCGAGCCCCGCGCCGCCCAGCCGCCCCGTGACCCACAC
>DASSQQ010000012.1:0-25231 GCA_035702425.1 Gemmatimonadales bacterium | reverse complement strand
ATGCCGGCGCGGTGGCAGAACTTCACCGACGACGGCTCGCCCCCGTGCTCGCCGCAGATGCCGATCTTGAGCGCCGGCCGGGCCGAGCGGCCCAGCCGTACCGCCAGCTCGATGAGTTTGCCGACCCCTTCCTGGTCCAGTACCTGGAAGGGGTCGTCTTTCAGGATCCCCTTGTCCACGTAGAAGGGCAGGAACCGCCCCGCGTCGTCGCGGGAGAGGCCGAAGGTGGTCTGGGTCAGATCGTTGGTGCCGAAGGAGAAGAACTCCGCTTCCTTCGCGATCTCGTCCGCCGTGAGCGCGGCGCGCGGCAGCTCGATCATGGTCCCGATGTGATAGGGGGCGGCGCGCCCCGCCTCGTTGAAGACCTCCTGCGCCACCCGGCGCACGATCTGGGCCTGGCGCCGCAATTCCTCCACGTCGGCCACCAGCGGAATCATCACTTCCACCACCACCTTCTTCCCGCGCGCCACCACCCGGCACGCCGCTTCGAAGATGGCCCGGGCCTGCATTTCGGTGATCTCGGGATAGGTGATGCCGAGCCGGCACCCGCGGTGGCCCAGCATCGGGTTCGCCTCCACCAGCGAATCCACGATCCGGCGGAGCTTCGGCGCCGGGATCTTCATCGCGCGCGCCAGGGCGGCGACCTCCTCCCGGGTGTGGGGCAGGAATTCGTGGAGCGGGGGATCGAGGAGCCGGATGGTGACGGCGAGCCCCGCCATCGCCTCGAAGATCCCCTCGAAATCGGCCCGCTGCATCGGGAGCAACTGGGCGAGCGCCTGGCGCCGGCCCCGTTCGTCGGTGGCGACGATCATCTCCCGCATCGCGGTGATGCGGTCCCCCTGGAAGAACATGTGCTCGGTGCGGCAGAGGCCGATGCCCTCGGCGCCGAACTCCCGGGCGCGCGCGGCGTCGCCCGGCGTGTCCGCGTTGGCACGCACCCGCAGCCGGCGCCGCTGGTCCGCCCACGCCATCAGCCTCGTGTAGTGCGCGCCGATCTTGGGACGGACCAGTCGGGCCTCGCCCAGGAGGACGCGCCCGGTGGTGCCGTCCACCGTGAGGGACTGGCCTTTCTTCACCACCCGCCCGTTGGCGCGGAAACGACCGCGCGCGGGCTCCACCTCGAGCTCTGTCGCACCCACCACGCAGGTCTTCCCCATGCCGCGGGCCACCACGGCGGCGTGACTCGTCATCCCGCCCCGCGCGGTGAGCACCGCCTCGGCCGCCACGATGCCGTGGAAATCGTCGGGCGACGTCTCGGGGCGGACCAGAATCACCTTGTGCCCCTTCTTCTTCAGCGCCTCGGCCTCGTCCGCGTCGAACACCACCTCGCCGATCGCGGCGCCGGGTGACGCGGGGAGTCCCTTCGCCACCACGGTCACCGACGCGCGCGGGTCCACCATGGGATGGAAGAGCTGGTCCAGGTCCTGGGGAGGGACCCGCTGGACCGCGTCGTCCTCGCTGATCAGTCCCTCAGCCACCATCTCGACGGCCACCCGCACCGCGGCGAGGCCGGTGCGCTGGGCGCGGCGGGTCTGCAGCAGGTACAGCTTGCCGTGCTCGAATGTGAACTCGAGGTCCTGCACGTCCTTGAAGTGGCGCTCCAGCTTCTCCGCCAGGCGCTCGAGCTCCCGGTACACCTTGGCGAACTTGCCGCGCTTCATCTTCGCGATCGAATCCGGGGTCCGCGCGCCGGAGACCACGTCCTCGCCCTGGGCGTTGGTGAGGTAGTCCCCGTTGAGCGCCTTCTCTCCGGTGCGGCAATCCCGCGTAAACGCCACGCCGGTCCCGCTGTCGTCGCCCAGGTTGCCGTAGACCATCGCCACCACGTTCACCGCGGTGCCGAGGTCGTCGGGAATCCCGTGGACCTTGCGGTAGTCGATGGCGCGGCGGGTGCGCCAGCTCTTGAACACCGCCTCGATGGCGCCCCAGAGCTGGGTCTGCGCGTCCTCGGGGAAGGGGAGGCCGGTCCGGGCCTGGATGATGGCCTTGAACTCGCCCACCAGAGTCTCGAGATCCTCGGCCGGCAGGTCGATGTCGCGGTCCACCTTGCGGCGATGCTTGTACGCTTCGAGGGCCTCCTCGAAGGGGTCCTTGCCGAGGTCGAACACCACGTCGCCGTACATCTGCACGAAGCGGCGGTAGGAGTCGTAGGCGAAGCGCGGGTTGCCGGACTCCTTGAGGAGGCCCGGCACCGTGCGGTCGTTCAGCCCCAGGTTCAGGATCGTCTCCATCATGCCGGGCATGGAGACCGCCGCGCCGGACCGGACCGAGACCAGGAGCGGGTTGGTGGCGCTGCCGAATTTCTTGCCGGTGGACTGTTCCAGGTGCTTGAGGTGCCGCGCGACTTCTTCCCGGAGCTCCTCGGGGAAGGTCCCCTGCTCGAGGTAGCTGATGCAGACCTTGGCGGAGATGGTGAAGCCGGGGGGAACCGGCAGGCCGAGGTTCGCCATTTCGGCGAGCCCGGCGCCCTTGCCGCCCAGAATGTCGCGCATCGCGGCGGTCCCGTCGGCGCGCCCGTTTCCGAAGAAGTAGACGAAGCGCTCGACGGACGGCATGCGAAGCTAGGCGGAGACTCCCGCGGTGAGGGGAGCCGCGTGACGCGCGGCGGGGAGCTCTTCGGGAATCTCGGTGGGGTACTGGCCCGAGAAGCAGGCGTGGCAGAACTCGCTGGAATCGCCGCCGGCCGCGCGCAGCATCCCCTCGAGCGAGAGATAGCCGAGGGAGTCCACGCCCAGATGGCGGCGGATCTCCTCCACCGAATGACTGGAGGCGATCAGCTCGCTCCTGGTCGGCGTGTCGATCCCGTAGTGGCAGGGCCCGGTGATCGGCGCCGAGGCGACCCGGAAATGCACCTCGGTGGCGCCGGCCTGGCGGATCATGTGGACCAGGCCGCGGCTGGTGGTACCGCGGACCAGCGAGTCGTCCACGACGACGACCTTCTTCCCCTCCAGCACCTCCCGCACCGGGTTGAACTTGATCTTCACCTTGGCGTTGCGGCCGGTCTGGGCGGGGTGAATGAACGTGCGGCCCACGTAATGATTCCGGATCAGCGCGTGCTCGAGCTTCACTCCGGAGGCCTCGGAAAATCCGAGCGCCATCGCGTTGGAGGAATCGGGAACCGAAAAGACGCAGTCGGCTCCGGGGGCCGGATGCTCGCGGGCCAGCTCGCGTCCCAGGGCCCGGCGCACCCGGTCCACCGAGCGGTGGAAGATGGTGCTGTCGGGCCGGGAGAAGTACACCAGCTCGAAGATGCAGCGCTTCCGCTCCTTGAGCGGCAGATGGGGCAGAGCGTCCACCTCTCCGTCGTGGATCCGGACGAAGTCTCCGGGTTCGAGCTCGCGGACCACCTTGGCGCCGAGGAGGTCGAGCGCGCAGGTCTCGGAGGCGACGATGTGACCGTCCCCCAGCTTGCCCAGAATGAGGGGCCGGAAGCCGCGGGGGTCCACGATGGCGTAGAGGGTCCGGCCGACCGTGATCACGAGCGAGTACGCTCCGTCCACCCGCTCCAGCGCGTCGAGCAGCTGATCCTCGGGCTCCCGCGCTTCGGAGCGCGCGATCAGGTGGATCAGCACTTCGCTGTCGGACGAGGTCTGGAAGATGGAGCCCTTGGCCACGAGATCGGCGCGGAGCTGGACCGCGTTGGTGAGGTTGCCGTTGTGGGCGAGGGCCAGCGGCCCTTCGCGGTAGCCCGCGAGCACCGGCTGGGCGTTGGCGAGCACCGAGCTGCCGGCGGTGGAGTAGCGGGTGTGCCCGATGGCGACGTCGCCGGGAAGGCCGGCGAGCACCTGCTCGTTGAAGATGTCGGCCACGAGCCCCATCCCGCGATGGGCGCGCGCGACTCCTTCGCCGTCCACCGACACGATCCCGGCCGACTCCTGCCCGCGATGCTGGAGACTGTAGAGTCCCAGGTACGCGACCCGGGCCGCGTCAGGAATGCCGGAAACGCCGATGATGCCGCACATCGCTCGATCAGTCTCCCATGCGTTTGGGAATCGCTCCGAAATATACCTCGCGCAGCGTGGCGACGGGCCGCTCGATCCTGGACTCGCCCAGGCGCACCCGGAACACGCCGTTTTCGTCCCCGACCGTGCCCGCGCGGAGGCAGGGCACGCCGTGCTCCTTCGCGAGCGTGGTGACGGCCGCCGCGCGCTCCGGCGCGCAGGTGATCACCGCGCGGCCGTGCGACTCGGAGAACAGGACCGTGAGCGGCGCGTGGGGAGTGGGGAGCTCGACCTCCAGGCCGAATCCGCGCTCCTGGTACGGTCCGCCCATCGCCACTTCCGCGAGCGCCACGCCGAGCCCGCCTTGCGAGCAGTCGTGCGCCGACCGGAACGAGCCGCGCTCGGCCCCGGCCACGAGGAAGCCCACCAGCCGCCGCTCGGCGTCGAGATCCACCGCGGGCGGCGCGCCCCCCACCAACCCGTGGATCGCTTCCCAGAACGCGGAGCCGCCGAGCTCGTCCCGGGTGTCGCCGAGGATGAAGACCGCGTCTCCCGCCGCCTTGGCGTGTGACGGCACCGCGCGATTCACGTTCGCGAGGAGTCCCACCATCCCGATCACGGGCGTCGGATCGACGGCGCCGGTGGGACTCTCATTGTAGAAAGAAACGTTGCCGCCGGTGACCGGAGTTCCGAGCGCCCGGCACGCGTCCGCGATGCCGCGGCACGCCTCCCGGAACTGGTAGAACACCGCCGGACGCTCCGGGCTTCCGAAGTTGAGGCAGTTGGTGATCCCGATGGGTCGGGCGCCGGTGCAGGCCACGTTCCGCGCGCCTTCCGCGACCGCCGCCTTGCCGCCCTCATAGGGATCGAGGAAAACGTATCGGGCGTTGCAGTCGGTCTTGACGGCGATGCCGAAATCGGTGTCGGGGACGCGCAGGACCCCCGCGTCGCCCCCCGGCGGAATCACGGTGGACGCCCGCACCGTGGAGTCGTATTGCTCGAAGACCCAGCGCTTCGACGCGATGGGCGGGTGGTCGAGCAGCCGGAGCAGCGCTTCGTCGGGGCGGGGGGCAGGGGATGCGGGATTGGGACGCGCGCGGCGGAGCCGGGCGATCGCTTCGTCCTCCTTTGCTTCCGGATGGTAGACCGGGCAGTCGTCGATGAGCTGGCCCCCCGGAAGGTCCACCACCACCTGCTCCCCCCAGGTGCAGCGGTAGCGGCCGTCGTCCGTGACCCGTCCGATGGGTGTCGCGTTCAACTCCCACTTTTCCGCGATGGCCTGGACCTGGCGCACCCGGTCCGCCTTCGCCACCACCAGCATCCGCTCCTGGGACTCGGAGAGCAAAATCTCGTACGGGGTCATGCCTGGTTCGCGGGCGGGCACCCGGGCGAGGTCGATCTCCACGCCGACGCCGCCCCGCGCGGCCATCTCCGCCGAGGACGACGTGAGTCCGGCGGCGCCCATGTCCTGGATCGCCACGATGTGTCCCGACCCGATGAGCTCGAGACTCGCTTCGAGAAGGAGTTTTTCGGTGAAGGGGTCCCCCACCTGCACCTGGGGCCGGCGCTGCTCGCTCGCCTGGGTCAGCTCTTCGGAGGCGAACGAGGCGCCGTGGATCCCGTCCCGGCCGGTGCGCGCCCCGACCGCGAGCAGCACGTTCCCCAAGCCGTGCGCCACGGCCCGGATCAGATCCTTCTCCCTCAGCAGTCCCACGCACATCGCGTTGACGAGGGGGTTGCCGCCGTAGCCGGCCGCGAAGTCCACTTCGCCGCCCAGGGTCGGCACGCCCACGCAGTTGCCGTAGTCGCCGATCCCGCTCACCACGCCGGCGAAGAGATAGCGGTTGCGGGGCGCGTCCAGGGAACCGAAGCGGAGGCTGTTGAGGAGCGCCACGGGCCGCGCGCCCATGGTGAAGACGTCGCGCAGGATCCCGCCGGCCCCGGTCGCCGCGCCCTGATAGGGCTCGACCGCCGAGGGATGGTTGTGGGATTCGATCTTGAAGGCCACCGCCCAGCCGTCGGGGAGCCGGAGCACCCCGGCGTTTTCGCCGGGGCCCTGAACTACCTGGGGACCCTCGGTGGGGAAGAGCTTGAGGATGGGGCGGGAGTGCTTGTAGGAGCAGTGCTCGCTCCACAGGGCGGAGAAAATGCCGAGCTCGGCGAAGGTGGGCGCGCGGTGCAGCATGGCGGTGACGCGCCCGTATTCCTCTTCGGTGAGGCCGTGATCCTGGACCAGCGCGGGGGTGATGGGCGGGTCGCCGGGGAACGGGGTCGGCCCCGGGCGCGCCGGCGTCACGAAGCGGCAGCCTTCGCGCCCGCGGCGCGCGGGGACCGGGCCGCGAGTGCGGTGGGTTCGTGGTGCCCCGTCATCCGGCTCCTCTTAGTGCGAGGTCTGGGTCGAATCGGTGGGCCGCTTTTCGCCGGGCTTCAAGGGCGAGGGCGAAGAAGACTGGCCGCTGTAGTGGTGCCCCGGCCAGCGGGTGATGGCGTCCACCACCTGGCCGTTCTGCAGGGTCACGAGGTCGAGCATGCCGCAGGTCTTCTCGCACCCGTTCTTGTAATAGATGTAGGTGTACTCTCCCGCCTTCCGGACGTCGGCGGGGGGGCCCCACTGGGTGTAGACGTCCCGCTCGCTCATGCCGGGGGCCACAGTGCCGGTGTCGGGCGAGTCGTAGGGCTCGTCCTTCAGGGCGACGGAGGAGGCCGGCGGTGCCGGCGGCTTGGCCGCGGGCTTCTGTTGCGGCGCGGCCGTGCCCGGCGCGGGCTTCGCGGGCGTCGTGACCGCCGGGTTGGTGGCCGCGGGCGTCGGCGCCGGGGCTTTCTTCTTGGAGAGCGCCGCCTTGATCTTGTCACACCCGGAGGTGGCGATCATCAGCAGCGCGCACAGCGCCAGCAGGCTGCGTCGCATGTGGTGCCTCCATCGAAAGGAAGAAACGGGCGCCGTCCTCGCCGCCCAGCGGCCGAGCGTTGCGGCGCTCGGGGTGCGGCATGATGCCCACGACGTTGCGGGCGGCGTTGGTCACGCCGGCGATCCCCGCGGTGGAACCATTGGGATTGTCGTCCACGTGGCGCAACACCACGCGGCCTTCGGCCTCGAGCTCCTGCACCAGCGCCCGGTCGGCGACGTAGCGGCCGTCGCCGTGGGCGATGGGAATCGTCAGCTCCTCGCCCCGCTCGTAGAGATGCGTGAACGGGGTGTCGGTGGCCTCCACCCGCACCCGCACCGGCCGGGAGAGGAACTTGCGGCCCGCGTTGCGCATCAGGCCGCCGGGGAGGAGCCCCGCCTCGCAGAGAATCTGGAATCCGTTACAGATCCCGAGCACCGGGCCTCCGGCGCGCGCGTGCGCCGCCACCGCGGCCATCACCGGCGAGAACCGCGCGATGGCGCCGGAGCGGAGATAGTCGCCGTAGCTGAACCCGCCCGGCAGGATCACCACGTCCGCGCGCTGGAGGTCGGTGGACTTGTGCCACACGAAGTAGGCGTCGCTGCCCCCGAGCCGCGCGGCCGCGACGGTGTCGGTATCGCAGTTGGAGCCGGGGAAGACCACCACCGCCACGCGGCGCATCAGGCGCTCTCCACGGCGACCTGGTAATCCTCGGTCACCGGGTTGGCGAGCAGCCGGTCGCACATGGCGCGGGCCCGGGCCGCCGCTTCGTCCCGGGTGTTGGCCTTCACCTCGAGCACCAGGTGCTTGCCCATCCGCACCGCGCCCACGTCGCTGAAGCCGAGGGTCTGGAGCGCGTGCTCGATGGCCTGGCCCTGCGGATCGAGCAGGGTCGCGCGCGGCATCACCCGGACTTCGACGCGGAACGCGCTCACATCGGACCTCCGCGCTGGCCGAATCCGTGCCGGCGCTCGGTGAAATCGGGGGGTGGGGCGTCGGTGTCGCCCAAAACGATCGGTCCCGCGATTTCGGTCTCGTCGCTCACGCCTTCGCCTTCCTCCTGGAAGAGTCCGAGCAGAGCGGCCCGGAGGACGCCGTACACCATGTAGGCGATCCCCAGCGGGAAGAGAAACAGGTCGTGGCGCCAGATCCCGAAGAACACGATGGCGAGAATGGTGACGAGTCCCAGCACCCCGCGCGCCGAGCGCAGCCCGGCGTGCGGCACCGTCGCGTAGCGGACGTTGCTCACCATCAGGATGGCGCAGAGGATGAGGAGGAACGTGACCAGAAGCTGCCAGGGGAGCCCGGCCAGCCGGTGCTGGTAGAGCGCGGTCTGGGTGAACGGGAAATAGGTCGCGAGCGTCATGCCCGCGGCCGGCGAGGGGAGTCCGATGAACGACGACTTGGCGCGTCCGGCCTGGGTGATGTTGAACCGGGCGAGGCGGATCGCGGCGGCCATCACGTAGAAGTACGCGAACACCCAGGCCGCCTGCCCGCCGGCCGCGAACTCGAGCTCGTAAATGAGGAACGCGGGCGCCACGCCGAAGCTCACCACGTCCACCAGGCTGTCGAGCTCGGCGCCGAAGCGGGTGCCGGTGTTGGAAAGCCGGGCCACCCGGCCGTCCAGTGTGTCCAGAATGCCGGCGAACACGATGAACCAGCTGGCGCGGTAGAAGTCGCCGCGGGTGGCCAGCACCATGGACCAGATGCCGAAGAACAGATTGAACAGCGTGAAGAGGCTGGGGACGATGATCACCACGCGCCGCATCCCCGTGGGCCGGAAGCCGGGCGATTTCACGCGCCGTACTCCGCGAGCACCGAGGCGCCGGCGTGCACCTTGTCGCCCAGGGCCACGCGCACCCGCGCCCCCGATCCCGCGGGCAGGAACACGTCCACCCGGGATCCGAACCGGATCATGCCGAGGCGCTCCGCTTGCGTCACGTTCTCACCCTCCCGGCTGTCGGTCACGATGCGTCGCGCGATGCTCCCCGCGATCTGCCGCACCAGGAGCGGGCCGTGGGGCCCGCGAATGCCGACCGACGCCTGCTCGTTATCGAGGCTCGCCTTCTCGCGGGCCGCGTGCAAGAACTTCCCCGGATTATAACGCACCAGCTCCACCCGGCCCGAGACCGGGTACCGGTTCACGTGCACGTTGAACACGTTCATGAATATGGAGATCCGGGTGGTCTCGCCCTTCAGGTACAGGGGCTCGGGAACCCCCGCCACGCTTACGATTTCGCCGTCCGCCGGGGAAATGACGTACGCCGTCCCCCGGGGCCCGGTCCGGGCCGGATTCCGGAAGAACACCAGCAGCCAGACCGAGAGCACCCCCAGGACGCCCGCGCCCACCCACCACCAGGGGCTCCGGGTTTCCGCGAGCCACGCCGCCGCGGCCGTGAGCAGCCACCCGGGAATGATGAACGGCCATCCCTCGGGCGCCATCGGCATCAGCGAATCTCCAGCGGGTGGCCCGTGATCAACCGGTAGGCTTCGCGGTAGCGCTCGCTGGTGGCGCGCACCACCTCGGCCGGCAGGGGCGGGGGAGGCGCGTTGCCGTCCCACTTGCCCGCCTGCTTCACGCCGGCGAGGTAATCGCGCAGGGGCTGCTTGTCGAACGAGGGCTGACTCTTGCCCGGGGTGTAGCGATCGGCGGGCCAGAAGCGCGACGAGTCGGGCGTGAGCGCCTCGTCGATCAGCATCAGGGTGCCGTCCGGGCGGGTGCCGAATTCGAACTTGGTGTCCGCGATGATGATCCCCCGGCGGGCGGCGTCGTCGCGCGCCTCGCTGTACAGCGCGAGGCTCGCCGTCCGGAGCCGCTCGGCCTGCCCGCGTCCGAGGTCCCGCACCACGCGATCGAAGGTCACGTTCTCGTCGTGGCCCTCGTCCGCCTTGGTCGCGGGGGAAAAGATCGGGGGCTCGAGCCGCGCGCTCTCCACCAGTCCGTTGGCGAGCGGCTCCCCGGCCAGCGTCCCCGACTTCTTGTACTCGGCCCAGGCCGAGCCCGAGAGATAGCCGCGCACCACGCACTCGAAGAGCACCGGGGTGGTGCGGCGCACCAGCGTCGCCCGGCCGCGCAGCACCTCGCGGTGCGGCGCCAGCGCCGGCACCCGCTTCACGATCGCGGAGGCGTCGGCGGTGATCAGGTGGTTCGGGATCAGGTGCGCGAGGCGCCCGAACCAGTACGCCGAGATCTGGGTGAGCACCGCGCCCTTGTCCGGCACCGGCTCCCGCATCACCACGTCGAACGCGCTCACCCGGTCGCTGGCCACCATCAGCAGGGTGTCCGCGTCCACCTCGTACATCTCGCGGACCTTCCCGCGCCGCAGCAGGGGGAGTGGGAGCGCGCTTTCGACCAGCACTGCCGTCATACCTTGACCTCCGCGGCCGCGGCGGCCGGCGCCGCGGCTTCGATGCGGGAGAGGATCGCGGGCACCACGTGATCCAGAAAGTCATCCACCTGCTCCGGCGCGCGGCCCACGTAACGCGCCGGCTCCTGCTCCCCGGCCGAGAGCTTGAGGGAGACGCCCTTGAAGGCCGGGTCCTTGCCCAGTCGGGCAAGCAGGTCGTTCTCGGCGCCCTCCTCCGCCATCGCTTTCGCCACCGCGAGGCTATGTCCCCGGATCACTTCGTGCAGGCGCTGGCGATCGCCGCCCGCCTTCACGCCCTGCATCAGGAGGCGCTCGGTGACGAGGAACGGCATCTGGTCCTTCACGTGCCGCGCGATCGCCGCGTCCCGGACCTCGAGTCCCGCGGCCACGTTGGTCGCGAGCACCAGAATCGCGTCCGCCGCGAGATACGCCTCGGGAATCACCAGCCGCCGGTTGGCGCTGTCGTCGAGGGTGCGCTCCAGCCACTGGGTGGCGGCGGTGTGCCAGGCGTTCCCTTCCAGCTCGATCACGAAGCGCGCCAGGGAGGTCATCCGCTCGGCCCGCATCGGATTGCGTTTGTAGGCCATCGCGGAGGAGCCTACCTGCTCGCTCTCGAAGGGCTCGAGGATCTCGCCCTCGTGCTGGAGCAGCCGGAGGTCGGTCGCGAACTTCGCGGCCGAGGCGGCGACCCCGGAGAGCGCGGCCAGCACCTGCGCGTCCAGCTTGCGGGTGTAGGTCTGTCCCGTGACCGGAAAGACGCGGGTGAAGCCGAGCTTGGCCGCCACCCGGGCGTCGAGATCGCGCACCGCGTCGTGGTGGCCGTCGAAGAGCTCGAGGAAGGAGGCCTGGGTCCCGGTGGTACCCTTCACGCCGCGGAAGGCGAGGGTCTCGAGCCGGTGCAGGATTTCCTCCGCGTCCAGCGCGAAGTCCTGCATCCAGAGCGTCACCCGCTTGCCCACGGTGGTGAGCTGTGCGGGCTGGAAGTGGGTGTAGGCGAGGCAGGGGACCGCGCGATACCGGCGGGCCTGCTTGCCCAGCGCCACCAGGACCGCGGCCACGCGTCCCAGGAGCAGCTGCAGCCCTTCCCGCATCAGCAGGAGATCGGCGTTGTCGGTGACGTAGGCGCTGGTGGCGCCGAGGTGAATGAACGGCTTCGCCGCCGGGGCCTGCTCGGAGAGCGCGTGGATGTGCGCCATCACGTCGTGCCGGAGCCGCTTCTCGTGCTCCGCGGCTCGCTCCAGGTCCACGTCGTCGAGATGGGCGCGCAGCTCCTTCAGCGCCTGCTCCGGGATGTCGAGACCCAGCTCCTTTTCGCCCTCCATCAGCGCGAGCCAGAGGCGCCGCCAGAGCCCGATGCGGCGGCGCTCGCTCCAGAGCGCCTGCATCGCCGGCGACGCGTAACGGGTGCCGAGGGGCGAGGTGTAGGTCACGCCGTTGCTTTCGCGCGCGCCACCAGCTTGCTCCAGTCGGCGAGGAACTGATCGAGCCCGCGGTCGGTGAGCGGGTGCAGGAGCAGTTTCTTCAGGACCTCCGGGGGCAGGGTGGCCACGTCGGCTCCGATCATCGCCGCCTGGACCACGTGCCGCGGGTGGCGGATCGACGCCGCGAGGATCTCGGTCTCGATGTCGTAGTTGTCGAAGATGGCGCGGGACTCGCGGATCACGTCCATCCCTTCCTGGCCCACGTCGTCGAGGCGGCCGATGAACGGGCTCACGTAGGAGGCGCCGGCTTTCGCCGCGATGAGACACTGGACGCTCGAGAAGCAGAGGGTCACGTTGGTCTTGATCCCGGCGGTGGCGAGCTTGCGCACCGCGATCATCCCTTCTTCCAGCATCGGGATCTTCACCACGATGTTGTCCGCGATTCCGGCGAGCTCGGTCCCTTCCTTCACCATCCCCGGCGCGTCGATCGAGACCACCTCGGCCGAGACCGGTCCCTCGACCAGGGAACAGATCTCCTTCAGCACGTCCCGGGGATCGAGGTCGCCGGCCTGCTTGGCGAGCAGGGAGGGATTGGTGGTGATGCCGTCGATCAGTCCCGCCTGGGCGGCCCAGCTGATGTCCTTCAGGCTCGCGGTGTCGAGAAAGAATTTCATCGGTCAGGCCTCGGCGTAGAGTTCGGCAGGGTAGCGCACCGCCACGAGGTAGAGTCCCTGCGGAGGCGCGGGCGGGCTGGCCGCCTGGTTGTCGGACGCTTGCAGCAAGCGCGGAAAGTCCTCGGGAGGGCGGCGGCCGAGCGCGATGTCCACCATGGTGCCCACGAGAAAGCGGACCATGTGATGCAGAAACCGATCGGCTTCGACCGTGAACGTCACCCCCGCTCCGTCCGCTCGCGGCGCCCAGTGGGCCAGCGCCACGCGGCATCGGTAGTGGGGCGTCGCCGCGCCGGCCGCGGCGAGACCGCGAAACTCGTGCTCGCCCGCGAGCGCTTCGGCGGCCCGCGCGAGCGCGGCCTGATCGAGCGGGCGGCAGAGCGCCCATTCCCGGTCGCGGCGGAAAGGCGAGCACGCCGCGTCGTCGGTGCCGATCACGTACCGGTAGCGCCGGGCGCTCGCGCTCCGGCGCGCGTCGAACCCGGCCCGCATCAAATGCACCTGCTCCACCCAGACATCGCGGGGGAGGAGCGCGGTCAGCGCCCGCTTCATCCCCTCGGCGTCCGCGGTCCATCGGCCGTCGGCCAGAAAACTCACGCCCTGGCCCAGCGCGTGGACCCCGGTGTCGGTGCGCCCGGCGCCGGTCGCCGCCGTGGGGCGCCCCAGGAGCCGCTCCAGCACGGCCTCGAACTCGGCCTGCACGGTGCGTTCCTTGGGTTGCCGCTGCCACCCCGCGAACTGGCCCCCGTCGTAGTGCAGCACCGCGAGGAAGGGCCGGCTCGTCACGCGCGAAAGATAGGGAAAAGAGAGGGGGGTATCAAGCCGCGCAAACCGTTGTCCCGTTTGACAAAACGCGCTTTTTCCGGATAGCTTTCCGACCCCTCTCGAAGCCCATGGCCGACGCTCCCTCGCCGATTCAACAGGCGCTCACCACCCTGGCGGAAGGCGCGTCGCTCCCGGAGACGCTGGCCGCGGATGTGTTCGGCGCCATCATGCGCGGCGAAGCGAGCGCGGTGCAGACCGCCGCCCTGCTCATGGGTCTCCGCGCCAAAGGAGAGACGCCGATCGAAGTCGCGGGCGCGGTGCGCGCCCTGCGCGACGCCATGCTCAAGGTGGACGCCGGCGGCATCGCCGGTCCGCTCATCGACACCTGCGGCACCGGCGGCGGACGGATTCCGACGTTCAACGTTTCGACGGCTGCGGCCTTCGTCGCGGTGGGCGCGGGCGCCGTCGTGGCGAAGCACGGCAATCGCTCCTTCACATCCAAGTGCGGCTCCGCCGACGTGCTGGAGGCGCTCGGCATCCGCATCACCCACGACCCCGCCTCGGCGCGGGCGGCCCTGGGGGAAGCGCGGATGGTGTTTCTCTTCGCGCCCAACTTCCATCCCGCGATGCGTCACGTGACGCCGGTGCGGCGGGAGCTGGGCGTCGCGTCGGTGATGAACCTGGTGGGCCCCCTCGCCAATCCCGCCGGCGCGCGGCGCCAGGTGGTGGGCGTGGCCGACCCGGGCCGGGCGGAGCTGATGGCGGGCGCGCTGGCCCGCCTCGGCACCGAGCACGCGCTGGTGGTGCACGGAATGATCGGGATGGACGAGGTCGCCCCGGCCGGCGAAACGAAGGTGTGGGAAGTGCGCGGCGCGGAGGTGAAGACCTGGAGCATCGATCCCGCGGCGCACGGGCTCGCGGTGGCCGATCCCCGGACCCTGGCGGGCGGAGAGCCGGCGGAGAACGCGAAACGGCTGGAGCGGGTGCTCTCCGGGGGGCGCTCCGAGCAGGACGGGCTGGCGGCGGTGCTCCTGAACGCCGGCGCCGCGGTGTACGTGGCCGGGCTCGCTTCCTCTTATAAGGAAGGGATCGCGCGGGCCAAAGCGGCGGTGGAGAGCGGCGCGGCGCGCGCCGCCCTCGAGACCCTGCGGCGGGTGAGTCCTAGTACTTCCGGATGACCCCGACGACGATCCCCTGGACCAGGACGTCGCGCTCGTTCAGGCGGAGCGGGTGCATCGTGGGGTTGGCGGGCTGGAGCCGGATCCAGCCGCCGGGCTCGCGATAGAATTTCTTGACCGTCGCTCCGGTGCCGTCCACCAGCGCCACCACCATCTGTCCGTTGTCCGCCTGGCTGCGCTCGTGCACGACCACGTAGTCGCCGTCCTTGATCTGCTCGTCGATCATGGAGTCGCCGCGGACCTTGAGGACGTAGCTCTTGCCGCGCCGGGGTACCAGATCGTCGGGGACCGCGATGGTGTCGTTGCCGGAGATGGCCTCGATGGGCACGCCGGCCGCCACCAGGCCGAGGAGGGGAAGCTCGGTGGCGCCCGCCTGGTTCTCGGGCGGGACGACCTCGATCCCCCGGCTCTCGTTGTGGGCGCGGCGGATGAATCCCTTGCGCTCGAGATTGGTGAGGTGCTCGTGCACGGTGGCGAGAGACTGAAAGCCGAACTTGCCGGCGATCTCCTCGAAACTCGGGGCGTACCCCTTGTCTTCGATGTGACCGGCGATGTAGTCGAGGATCTCTTTCTGGCGCTTGGTCAGCGGCATCAGCCGGCTCCCGAATAGAACCCGAACCTAATCTACCCGAATAACGCCCGAACGCAAGGATGCCTGAGATCACGCTCGAAGCCCTGCTCGCCCACTCCCGGACCCGCGCCGCCGCGCTCAAGGATCGGCGGCGGGAGCTGGAGCGGGCGGCGGCGGACGCTCCCGAAGCCCGCGCCTTCCCGGGGTCCCGCGAGGCGCCGTCGGTGGGCATCATTGCGGAGGTCAAACGGCGCTCGCCGTCTGCGGGGGCGATCCGCGAGGACCTGGACCCGGCCACCCTCGCGGCGGCGTACGTTCGAGGCGGCGCGGGAGCGATTTCGGTCCTCACCGAGGACCGTTACTTCGGCGGCTCGCTGGGCGACTTATCGGTAGTGGCCCGCGCGGTCCCGGTGCCGGTGCTCCGAAAGGATTTCGTCTTGGACGAATTGCAGCTGGTGGAAGCCCGCGGCGCCGGGGCGAGCGCCGTGCTGTTGATCGCCCGGGCGCTCGAGCCCCGCCGGCTCGCGGAGCTCGCTCGCGCGGCGCGCGGAGCGGGGCTCGCCCCCCTGATAGAAATCCATTCCGAGCGCGAGCTCGACGCGGCGCTCCGGGCCGAGCCCGCCGCGCTGGGCGTGAACAGCCGCGACCTGGACACCTTCGCCGTGGATCTGTCGAGCGCGGAGCGGTTGCTCGCGCGGGTGCCGGCCTCGGTGCCGGCGGTGGCGGAAAGCGGCGTCGAGGCGCGGGGCGACGTGGAGCGCCTCGCGGCGGCGGGAGCGGACCTCGTGCTCGTGGGCACGTCGGTGGCGCGGGCGAGCGATCCGGAAGCCGCGGTGCGGAGTCTTTGTGGCGTGGCGAGACGGAGGCGGAAATGACCTCCGCCACCCGTCCCGACCTCGGCCGTTTCGGGCCTTACGGCGGCCGCTACGTTCCCGAAACCCTGATGGCGGCGCTGGAGGAGCTGGAGCGCACCTACGCCGCCGCCCGGGCCGACGCCGAGTTCTGGGCGGAGCTCGACCGGCTGGAGCGCGATTTCGCCGGCCGCCCCACGCCGCTCACCGAAACGCCGCGCCTCGCGGCCGAGGTGGGGGGTGGGGTGCGGATCTTCCTCAAGCGGGAGGACCTGAACCACACCGGCGCGCACAAGATCAACAACACTCTGGGCCAGGCGCTCCTGGCTCGGCGGATGGGGAAGCGGCGGATCATCGCCGAGACCGGCGCGGGCCAGCACGGCGTCGCGACGGCGACGGTGTGCGCGCGCTTCGGGCTCGAGTGCGTGGTGTACATGGGCGAAGAGGACATGCGCCGCCAGCGCCTGAACGTCTACCGGATGGAGCTGCTGGGCGCGCGGGTGGTGCCGGTGACCTCGGGCACCAGGACCCTGAAGGACGCGACCAACGAAGCCCTGCGCGACTGGGTCACCAACGTCACCGGGACGCATTACGTGATCGGCTCGGTGGTGGGCCCCGACCCCTTTCCCCGGATGGTGCGCGATTTCCAGTCCGTGATCGGCAAGGAGGCGCGGGCCCAGGTGCTGGAGCACTGCGGCCGCCTGCCGAAAACGGTGGTGGCCTGCGTGGGCGGGGGATCGAATGCGATCGGGATCTTCACCGCGTTCCTGGGCGACAAGGACGTTCAACTGGTGGGAGTGGAGGCGGCGGGGGAGGGGCTCGACACCGGGCGCCACGCCGCGTCCCTGGGCAAGGGGCGGCCGGGGGTCTTTCACGGCTCCCTTTCCTATCTGCTGCAGGACCGGGATGGCCAAGTCCAGCCGGCACATTCGGTTTCGGCGGGGCTCGATTACCCGGGGGTAGGGCCCGAACACGCTTACTTGAAGGACTCAGGACGCGTATTGTATGAGGCGGTACCGGACCGGGCGGCGCTCGACGCGTTCGCCGCGCTGTCCCGCCTCGAAGGCATTCTCCCCGCCCTGGAGAGTGCGCACGCGGTCGCTTGGGTGCGAGCCCGGCGGGGAGGGTGGAAGGCAGGCGAGGTCATCCTGATCAACCTGAGCGGCCGCGGCGACAAGGACGTCGCCATGGTCGCGGAACTGACCGGAGCACTGCGCTGACCAATCTCCCCGCCCCCGAGGTCACGCTGCCGGCATCGCAGGTCGAGGAGCTGATGCAGCTCCTCAGCAAGGGGCTGCGGGCGATTCAGCTGTACCTCCCCAACAACCCGGTGTATCAGCGCGCCGTCGAGAACATCAACGTCGCGCTCCGCGCCGCCTGGCAGTCCACCGACGACATCGTGCTCGACGTGGGCGAGACCGACCTGCGCTGGGAAGACTCCGTGGTGTACAGCCAGGAGCAGAAGAGCGACAGCATCGCCTGGACCATGTACAAGGACGGCGTGCGCTCGCTCACCTTCAAGCGCGGCGTCGAAGAGGGCGAGATCGTCAAGTTCCTCTCCGTGCTCCACCGCGCCAAGACCCTCACCGCCGACGCGCCCGACGACCTCCTGACCCTGCTCTGGGAGCAGGACTTCCAGTTCATCGCCTACACCTTCCGCGAGCTGGGCACCGACAACGCGGCGCCGATCACGGAGAGCGAAGAAGTCCCCGCCACCACGCCCAACGACGTCCGGGCGGCGGTGCAGGAAGAAGCGCCGCCCAAGCGCGAGGGGCTGGTGTCGATGGACGATTTCGACACCACCTTGTACTTCCTCGACGACAAGGAGATCGACTACCTCCGCACCGAAGTCGAGCGCGAGTATCAGCAGGACCTGCGCGGTAACGTGCTGGCGATGCTGTTCGACCTGCTGGAGCTCCAGACGTACGGCACGGTCCGGGCCGAGCTCATCTCCATCATCGAGAACTTCATCCCCTACCTCCTCGGCGCGGGGGACTTCCGCGCCGTGGCGCTGATCCTGCGCGAGACCCGTTCGATCCTGCAGCGGGCGCGGGAGCTGATCCCGGAGCACCGCCAGGCCCTGGAGGCGCTCCCCAGCCGGCTCTCCCAGCCGGAGGCGCTCTCCCAGCTCCTGCAGTCCCTCGACGAGGCGACCGTCAATCCCGGCGAGGACGAGCTGGGGGATCTGCTCCAGGAGTTCCGTCCCGAGGCGCTGGTGACGCTGATGGCGTGGGTGCCCAAGCTCACCAACGAGCGGGTGCGGGAGCTGGTGCAGAAGTCGGCGGAGCGGCTGGCGCAGGCCCACGCGGCGGAGGTGCTGAAGGCGCTCGCCGCGAGCGACCCGGCCGCCCAGCTCGAGATGGTGAAGCTCGCGGGCCGGCTCAAGCTGGCCGGCGCGCCGGACGGGATGAGCAAGCTGCTCGAGACCGGCGACCGCCAGCTCAAGCTCGCGGTGGTGGACGCGCTCACCGCGATCGCCGCGCCGTCCGCGATGCGCTTGCTCGAGAAGGCGGTGGACGACTCCGACCGCGACGTCCGCATCGCGGCGGTGAAGTTCCTGGCCCAGCGCGGCCACCGGAACGCCTTCCAGCGCATCGAGGCCGCGGTCACCGGCGCCAAGCTCAAGGACGCCGACCTGACCGAGAAGATGGCGTTCTTCGAGGCCTACGGCGCGCTCGCCGGGCAGGCCGGCGTGCCGACCCTCGAAAAGATGCTGCTGGTGAAAGGGCTGCTGGCGCGCAAGGAAGATCCCGAGACCCGCGCCTGCGCCGCGATGGCGCTGGGCCGGATCCGGACCCCTGAAGCGCGCGGGGTGCTCGAGAAGGCGGCGCAGGACAAGGAAGCCCTGGTCCGCAACGCGGTGAGCCGCGCGCTCCGGGAGGGGGGCGGATGACCGACCCGGTGCGCTCCCGCGCCTCCATCGTCGAGACCGTCGCCACCACCGACGGCTTCCTGCGCCACGCCGGACGCGAGTTTCTGGTGGTGCTGTACACCTGTCTGCGCTCGCTCAAGCTCTATCCCATCGAGAACGCCCAGGTGCAGAAGGCCCTGGACGAGCTCGCGGGGGCCACCAAGCACCTCCTGGACGTGGAGAAGGAGCTCGAGCTCCGGCTCCAGGGCGAGTTCATTTTCGTGAACTCGACCCGGCTCCGCCTCGATCTCGACAACTACGCCTCCTTCTCCCACATCCTCGGCCTGTTCCGGCAGTGCGGCATCGGCGCGGTGCGGATCGACGAGGGCGTGGACCGCAAGCAGCTCCAGGTCTTCGTCTCGCTCCTGCTCTCCTACTCGGCCAAGGAAGCGAATCCCAACAAGGTCTTCGAGCTGGCCCAGAAGCTCTCCGACGGCGGCGGCACCCACATCACCGTGGAGGCGCCGCTCGAGACCGACGAAGACTCCGAGGACGCGGAGAAGCAGAAGGAGGCCGCCAAGCGGACCTACGCCCGCTCCGTCGCCGTGACCAAGGAGGTCATCAACAGCATCCGGATGGGCCGCACCGCCAACGTGAAAAAGGTGAAGCGCGCGGTGCAGGCCATCGTGGACCAGGTGCTGAACAACGAGTCGTCCCTGGTGGGACTCACCACCCTCCGCGATTACGACGAGTACACCTTCACCCACTCGGTGAACGTCACGATTTTCTCGGTGGCGCTGGGCCGCAAGCTCGGCCTCTCCAAGCTCCAGCTCTACGACCTGGGAATGGCCGCGCTCTTCCACGACGTGGGAAAATCCCGGGTGCCGCTCGAAGTGCTGAACAAGGTGGGCGGGCTGACCGACGAAGAATGGCGGATCATGCAGGCCCACCCCTGGCTCGGCGTGTTGACGCTCTTCGGCCTGCGCGGCTACGGCGAAATCCCCTACCGGGGGATGATCGTCGCCTACGAGCACCACATGAAGACCGACCTGACCGGGTACCCGAAGTCGATCCGCCCGCGGCAGCTCTCGATCTTCTCCAAGGTGATCGCGGTGGCGGACGGGTTCGACGCCGCCACCAGCCGGCGGGTCTATCAGACCACGCCCATTCAGCCCGACCAGGTGCTGAAGGAGATGTGGGAGAATCCGCGCCGCGGCTACGATCCGGTGGTGGTGAAGGCGTTCATCAACCTGATCGGGATCTACCCGGTGGGGACCTGCGTCATTCTCGACACCTACGAAGTGGCGCTGGTGCACGCGGCCAACGCGGACGTGAGCCAGGTGCACCGCCCGATGGTGCGCATCGTCGCGAGCCCCGACGGCGCCCTGATCAAGCCGGGCATCCTCGCGGACCTGGCCCAGCGCGACGAGCAGGGCAACTTCCCGCGCAGTATCGTGAAGGTCACCGATCCCCTCAAGTACGGCTTGAACGTCAGCGACTACTTTGTCTGAACGTCCCATTGCGGCGCGCTGGCGCGCGGTCCGTGGCGAGCAGCGGTCCGCCCTGATTCCGTACCTCACCGCCGGATTCCCGACTCCCGCCCTGTCGCTGGCCGCCATCCAGGCGGTGGCGCGGACCGGGGCGGATTTCATCGAAGTCGGGATCCCCTTCAGCGACCCGCTCGCCGACGGCCCCACCATCCAGCGCGCCACCCAGACCGCGCTGGAGGGAGGGATGACGGTGGCCGGCGTGTTGAAGCAGATCGCCGACGCCGGGGTCGGAGTCCCGGTGATCGTCATGACCTATCTCAACCCGGTGCTCGCCTACGGTCCGGAGCGTTTCGCGCGCGACGCCGCGAAGGCGGGCGCGGCGGGAGTTCTCCTCACCGATCTCCCCTCGGGCGTCGATCCCGCGCTCGAGGACACGATCGCCAAAACGGGGAAGCTCGACCTGATCCGGCTGGTCGCGCCCACCACGCCGCCGGAGCGGCTGGCGGAAGCGGGACGGCGCGGATCCGGATTCATCTATCTGATCTCGCGGCTGGGCGTCACCGGCGCGCGGGCGGAGGTCCCGCCCGACCTCACGGAGCTGGTGGCGCGGGTGCGCCGCGCGGCCTCGTTGCCGATCGCGGTGGGTTTCGGCATCGGGACTGCGGACCAGGCGCGCGCCGCGGCCGAGGTGGCCGACGGGGTGGTGGTCGGCAGCGCGCTGGTGGACGCGCTCGGCAAGGAAGGCGTGGCCGGGGTGGAGCGGCTCACCCGGGCGCTGGCGGCGGCGATGCGTCCCGCGGAGGCGCGGGCGTGACCACCCAGCAATTCGTCTCCCGGTATTCGGACGGGCTGGCCTACGCGGGCACGGTGCTGGTGGGCGCGGTGCTCGCGGCCGATCCCCGGTGGGTGGGCATGCTCCCGGCGACGATCGCCCTGACGGCCGCGGCCGTGATTCTCCGCGGCCTCTCCATTCCGCTCTCCAAGTACTCCTACCTCAATCAGACGGCGCTGGTGGCGCTCGCCGGGAGCCTCCTCGCTGGGCTTCCGGCCACCGTGCTCGCGCTGGCGATCGGCACCCTGGGGGCGGACTGGATCTGGCAGCGCAAGCCGTTCCGGGTGGCGTGGATCAACCTGGGGCGCGAGGTGATCACGGTGGTCGCGGCGTACGGCGTGTACGCGGCGATTCTCGCGATGTCGGACACGCGGGTGCCGGAGATCCGGGTGAGCGAACTCCCGGCCTTCGCGTTCTTCGCGCTGTCGTACTTCGTGGTCGGCCGGCTGCTCTTCTACTTCAGTCTCATCGTCCGGGCCAAGCTGGAGAAGGGCGAACAGCTCCTCATTCTCCGCTACGAGCTGATCGCCTACCTGCTGACGCTGGTGGCCGTGGGCACGGTGGTGGCGACCGTGGTGTCGTGGCCGCCGCTCGCGTGGGTCTTCGTGGGCGCGGCGGTGGGAGCCCTGGGATTTCTGGTGAAGCACATTCTGGAAGAGACCATCGCCGCGGAGGAGCTGAACAAGATTCACGCGATGGAAGCGGTGATCACGAGCAACATCACCCTGGAAGACGCGTTCGGCCGGATCGAGCGCCTCGCGCACCGGCTGGTGGACTGGGGAGACTTCCGCATCTACCGGGTGCGGGACGAAGGGCTGGTGCTCGCCCACCGGAGCGGCATCGGACGGCGCGAGCGCGGCGAGCCGTCGTCGGACACCGCGGCGCTCCGGGCGAAGGTGGTGGCGAGCGGCGAAACGGTGATCATCGACGACGTCACCCGCGATCGCCGGATTCTCGACGCGACCGACGACGTGCAGAGCCTCGTCCTGGTGCCGCTGCGCTTCGGCGACCGGGTGATCGGGACCCTCGAGCTCGAGCATCACAAGAAGAAGTCCTACCGCGCCAAGGACGTGCTCACGATCACCACCTTCGCCAACCAGCTCGCCACCGCGATTCACATCTCCGAGCTGCGTCTGCCGCTGGTCGAAACCGTGGAACGGATCACCGGCCAGCTGGCGCGGCTGACCCACGCCGCCACCGCGTTGCGCGAAGCGGCGACGAGCCTCGCCGCGTCCACCGGGGCCATCCGCGAAGCCGCGCTGGTGGAAGAGGGGGAAGTCTCGAGCGGGGTGGAGGCGACGAACTCGCTGGTGCAGGTGGCGCGGCGCGTCTCCGCCGACGGCGCGGGCGCGGCGCAGGCCTCGAGCGCGGCCAGCGAAGTGGCCGCCGGAAACCGCCAGCGGATTCAGGACGCGATCGACCGCTTGGTGGCCCTCAAGTCCTTCGTGGGCGAGAGCTCGAGCAAGGTCCAGCGCCTGGGGCAGGTGAGCCGGCGGATCACCGGCTTCATCGCGTCCATCCGCGAGCTTGCCGACATGACCAACCTCCTCGCCCTGAACGCGGCGATCGAAGCGGCGCGCGCGGGCAAGCACGGCAAGGGCTTCGCGGTGGTGGCGGGCGAGGTGCGGCATCTCGCCGAGCAGAGCGCCACCGCGGCCTCGGAAGCGGCGGAGCTGGTGCAGGACATCCACCGCCAGGTGGGCGAAGTCGTCGAGCAGATGCGGCGGGGCCAGGTGAACGTGGGCGGCGTGGAGGAGCTCTCGGCGGGGGCGCTCGAAGCGCTGGACGCGATCGTCGCGGCCACCGCGGAAGCCACCGAGCACGCCCGCCGGATCGCCGGCGCCACCGGGGAGCAGGACGCCGCCTTCGGCGACCTCCGCCAGCGGATGGCGACGGTGGCCCAGCTCGCGGGCCAGAACCGGAACGCGGCCGAGGGCGCGGCCTCGCGGGCCAGCGAAGCGGCCGCCGGGCTCTCCGAGCTGGAGCGCGCCACCCGCGAGCTCGAGGAAGTGGCGGCGATGCTGCGCGATCTCACCCGCGGCTTTGCCAGCGTCGCCTAGCCGGTTTACCATTCAGCCGTGCCGGCACCGGAACGGGTCTTCGTGGCCCTGGGGTCGAACCTGGGGGACCGTGCGGCGCATCTCGCGCACGCGCGCGCGCGGCTGGGCGCGCTGCCGGGGACCCGCCTCCTCGGCGCGTCCGCGGTCGAAGAGACCGACCCCGTCGGTCCCGTGCCCCAGGACCCCTATCTCAATCAGATGGTGCTGCTCGAGACCACGCTCAGCCCCCGGGTGCTCCTCGGTCACTGCCTCGCGACCGAGGCCGAGCGGGGCCGGCGCCGCGGGGTGCGCTGGGGTCCGCGCACCCTGGACCTCGACATCGTGCGCTTCGGCGATCGCAAGATCGAGGAGCCTGGTCTCGTGATCCCGCATCCGGAGCTCGGCCATCGTGAGTTCTGGCGGCGGGAGATGGCCGAGCTCGAGGCCCCGGTCCATGGGTGACGCGCCGAAGCCGATCACGATCCACGACCTCCTAAAGATGAAGGAGCGGAGGGAGCGGATCGTGATGCTCACCTGCTACGATGCGCTCTTCGCCCGGCTCCTCGACTCGGCCGGCGTGGACGTCCTGCTGGTCGGCGATTCGGTGAACCAGGTGCTCGCCGGGGCCGAGACCACGCTCTCGGCGACTCTGGCGCAGATGATTTATCACACCCGGATCGTGCGCCGCGGCTCGTCGCACGCGCTCGTCATCTGCGACATGCCGTTCCTCACCTATCAGGTCTCCAGGGAAGAGGCGATTCAGAACTGCGGGCGGGTGCTCCAGGAGACCGGGTGCCACGGGGTGAAGGTGGAGGGCGGGGCCACGATCGCGCCCACGGTGCGGGCCCTCGTGGACGTGGGGATCGCGGTGATGGGGCACATCGGGCTCACGCCCCAATCGGTGCACGCCCTGGGCGGCTACCGGGTGCAGGGGCGGGACGCCAAGGCGGCGGAGCGCCTCAAGGCCGACGCCAGGGCGCTGGAGGAGGCGGGCGCGTTCGCCGTGGTGCTGGAGCTGGTGCCGGCACCCCTCGCGGCCGAAATCTCGAAGTCCCTCACCATTCCCACCATCGGGATCGGGGCGGGGCCCTCGTGCGACGGGCAGGTGCTGGTGCTGCACGACATGCTGGGCTTGAACGACCGCTTCAGCGCCAAGTTCGTGAAGCGCTACGCCGATCTCGCGGGCGAAGTACGGGACGCGGTGGCGCGCTATGCGGCGGAGGTGCGGGGCGGGAGTTACCCCGACGCCGAGCACAGCTTCGAGAAGTAGGTACGTCTTCGTGTTCGGTTTCGTCTAGCGCCCGCGAGCGTTTCCACGGGCGTTTCGATTTGACCCCTGATGTGGCGCCCGCGCAACTCTTGCGGGCGGGGGGGGGGTAGTGGAGTAGGGTGTGGAGCCCCGGCATCGGAGTTAGGCTCCATGTGGTCACGCGCAGGAGGCCCCGCCATGCTCGCGTTCCTGTTCGGCATCATCGCGTGCGAGCCGCACGATCCCGTCGGTCCACAAGTTCAGCGCGACTCGACCGTGTCCGCGCAACGAGTGACCGTGTATCCCGAAGAGCGTGCGGCCTGGGCTCTCGCGCAAGCCGTTCCCGCGAGCGCCGGATTCTACATTGACACCGCGTCCGGCAACGTCGTCGTCTCGCTCACGACGCTACGCCAGGCGGCCGCCGCGAGGAGCGTGTTCCAGTCGCGCTTCGCGTCCGTGCTCGCGGGGGTGCGGATCAAACGGCCTCGGGCCCAGGTAGTGGTCCGGCAGGTCGCGTTCACGTACACACAGCTCGCCCGCTGGCGCGACGCCCTGCGCGGCGACGTGTTCTCGACGCCGGGTGCGGTGTGGCTCGATCTCGACGAAGTGCGGAACGCCGTCGTGGTCGGACTCGAGCCCGGGGCGGACGAAAGCACCATCAGGCGCCTCGCTGCGGGTCACTCGATTCCGGACGCGGGAGTCGCATTCGAGGTGACGGGTCCGGCCGTTCGCCAGGCGCTCCTGACCGATTCGGTGCGGCCGATCGCCGGCGGGACGCAGATTCAGACGCTGCTCTCCGGGACCTACGTCACCTGCACCCTGGGCTTCCCCGCGCTCTGGAACGGCGTCAAGGCGTTCGTCACGGCGTCGCACTGCGGTCGCAACACCTTCGCGGTGGACAGTACCAAACAGGATCAGCCCAGGGCTCCCGCCACCCACGCCGATTCCCTCGCGATCTCGCCGATCGGCTTCGAGGTCGCGGACTACTCGGAGACCTGTCCTCCGCACGTGGGGAACGCGTGCGCGTGGGCGGACGCCGCGATCTATCAATACACCGGCGATCCGGCACAGTGGATCCAGGGTCGCATCGCGCGGCCATCGGCGGGATGCTTCCCCGGT
>DASSQQ010000011.1:0-18350 GCA_035702425.1 Gemmatimonadales bacterium | reverse complement strand
ATGGAACCGGTGACCCGGTCGGCGTAGAGACTCGCCCGGCCCGAGAGGTGGCGCGCCGCGCGGCCCACGGTCTGGATCAGGGAGCGGTCGGAGCGGAGGAACCCCTCCTGATCCGCGTCCAGAACCGCCACCAGCGAAACCTCAGGCAAATCGAGGCCTTCCCGCAGGAGGTTGATCCCCACCAGCACGTCGAATTCGCCCAGGCGCAGGCCCCGGATGATCTCCACCCGCTCGATGGCGTCGATCTCCGAGTGCAGGTAGCGCACCCGCACGCCGTGCTGCTGCAGGTAGTCGGTCAGGTCCTCGGCCATGCGCTTGGTGAGGGTGGTGACGAGCACCCGTTCGCCCTTTTTCTCCCGCTCCCGGATCTCGTGCAGCAGGTCGTCCACCTGCCCCGCCACCGGCCGCACGTCCACCTCGGGGTCCACGAGGCCGGTGGGCCGGATGATCTGCTCCACCACCACGCCGCCCGAGCGCCGGAGCTCCTCCTCCCCCGGCGTGGCGGAGACGTAGATGATGCGCGGCACCAGCTTCATGAACTCGTCGTACTTCAACGGCCGGTTGTCGAGCGCCGACGGCAGGCGGAACCCGTAGTCGATCAGGGTCTGCTTGCGGGACCGGTCGCCTTCGTACATCCCGGCGAGCTGCGGCAGGGTCTGGTGCGACTCGTCGATTACGCACAGGAAGTCGGGCGGGAAATAATCGAGGAGGCACGCCGGCCGCTCGCCCGGCGCCCGGCCGGTGAGGTGCCGCGAATAGTTCTCGATCCCGGTACAGCGTCCCACCTCGAGCAGCATGTCGATGTCGAAGTGGGTGCGGGACTCGAGCCGCTGGGCCTCGAGCAGCTTGTTCTGCGCCTTGAGCTCCGCCAGGCGCACGGCGAGCTCGGCGCGGATGCTCTGCACGGCCCGCTGGACGTTCTCGCGCTGGGTAACGAAGTGGGTGGCGGGATAGATCGCGGTGCGCGGCAGCTCGACGATGGTCTTGCCGGTGGTGGGATCGATCTTCGCGATCCGCTCGATTTGATCGCCCCAGAACTCGACCCGCACCCCCTGCTCGTCGTAGGCGGGATAGATCTCGACGGTGTCGCCCCGGACCCGGAACGCCCCGCGCTCGAAGGCGACGTCGTTGCGCTGGTACTGCACCCGCACCAGGTCCTCGAGGAGGGCGTCGCGCCCCCGGGACTCGCCCACCGCGGCGGTGACCATCAGCTGGCGATAGAGATCGGGGTCGCCCAGGCCGTAGATGGCGGAGACGCTGGCCACGATCACCACGTCGTCCCGCTCCATCAGGGACGAGGTCGCGCGCAGGCGCAGGCGATCGATGTCCTCGTTGATGGAGGAATCCTTGGCGATGTAGGTATCGGTCTGCGGGACGTAGGCCTCGGGCTGGTAGTAGTCGTAGTAGGAGATGAAGAACTCCACCGCGTTGGTCGGGAAGAACGCCTTCAGCTCCCCGTACAGCTGGGCCGCGAGGGTCTTGTTGTGGGAAAGGACCAGCGTGGGGCGCCGGAATTCGGCGATGACGTGGGCCATGGTCATCGTCTTGCCGGAGCCGGTGACGCCGAGCAGGGTCTGGTACTGGTCGCCGCGGGCGAGCCCGGCGCGGAGCTCGCCGATCGCGCGCGGCTGATCCCCGGCGGGTTCGAATCCCGAGACGAGCTGGAAGGGCATCCGGCGAAAGCTAACCGGTCGGCGGCTCGACGTGCGCCCCGGAATCCCGGCGGGCGATTTCGGTCACGCCTTTCACCCGGCGGACCGCCTTCAGGACCTTGTGCAGGTGGTTGTGGTTCTCCACTTCGACCAGCACGGCGCCGTACACCGCGCCGTCCTTGGACTCGAGCTCGGCGCTCCGGATGTTGGTGCCAGTCTCGCTGATGGCGGTGCAGATGTCGGCGTAGAGGCCGCGCCGGTCCTCCCCCGCCACCGCCAGGCGCACCACGAAGACTTCGCCGTCGGAGCCCTGCCAGTCGATCTCGACCCGCCGCTCGGCCTCGGCGGAGAGGACGAGGAGATTGGGGCAGTCGGCGCGGTGGATGGAGACGCCCCGGCCCTGGGTGACGTACCCGACGACCGGGTCTCCCGGGACCGGCTGGCAGCACTGCGCGTAGCGGACCATCAAGCCGTCCACGCCCTGGATCTTGATCCCGCGGCCGAGGCGGAGGCGCTCCACCACCCGGCCGAAGCCGGAGGGTCGCGCGGGCTGGAGGTCCTCGGGGGCGAGATCGGGATGGAGCGCGCGCATCACCTGGCCCAGGGCGATGTCGCCCCGGCCGATGGCGGCCTGGAGCTGCTCGCCGGTGCCGATGGAGAGCGTGGTCGCCGCGCGAGCCAGCTGTTCGTCGTCGGGAAGCTCGAGCCGGCGGCGCCGCAGCTCGCGGGCCAGAATCTCCCGCCCCAGGATCACGCTCTTCTCGTGCTCCTCCTGCTTGATCCATTTCAGGATCTTGTGCCGGGCCCGGCCGGTGTGGACGTGGGCCAGCCAGTCCCGGGAGGGCTGGGCCTGGGTGGAGGTGAGGATCTCGACCGTGTCCCCGTTGGCGAGGGCGCGGTGCAGCGGCGCGATGCGCCCGTTGACGCGGGCCCCGTGACAGTGCTGGCCCACTTCGGTGTGGACGGCGAAGGCGAAATCGATCGGGGTGGCGTCCTTGGGGAGCCGCTTCACGTCGCCGCGGGGTGTGAAGACGAAGATCTCGTCCTGGTAGAGATCCACCTTTAGGAACTCGAGGAACTCCTCGGGCGAGTGGGCGTCCTGCTGCAGCTCGAGGAGCTGGCGGAACCAGGCGAGGTGGCGGTCGAGATCGTCGGGGGCCCGGCCTTCCTTGAACAGCCAGTGCGCGGCGATGCCGTACTCCGCGGTGCGGTGCATGTCCGGCGTGCGGATCTGGATCTCGTAAAGCTGGCCCTCGGGCCCGAACACGGTGGTGTGGAGCGACTGGTAGCCGTTGGACTTGGGGCTCGCGATGTAGTCCTTGATCCGCTCCTGGAGCGGGGTCCACTTGTGGTGGATCACGCCCAGCGCGTGGTAGCAGTCGGCCACCGAGTTCACCAGCACCCGCACCGCGAGGAGATCGAAGATCTCCTCGAACGGCTTCCCCCGCTTTTTCATCTTCTTGTAGACCGACCACAGGTTCTTGGGCCGGCCGGTGAGCTCGAAGTCGGTGACGCCGGCGCGGGTCAGCTCGTCGGCCAGCGGCGCCCGCAGCCGCTCGATGGTGCGCTCCCGCTCCCCCTTGCGGGCTTTCACCTGCTTGGCGAGCGCGCGGTAGTCGTCGGGCTCGAGAAACTTGAAGGCCAGGTCCTCGAGCTCGGCCTTGACGCCCGCCATCCCGAAGCGGTGCGCGAGGGGGGCGTAAATCTCGCGGGTCTCGAGCGCGATGCGGCGCTGGCGGTCTTCGTCGAGATGCTCCAGGGTCCGCATGTTGTGCAAGCGGTCGGCGAGCTTGATGATGATCACCCGCGCGTCCCGGGCCACGGAAAGGAGCAGCTTGCGGTAGTTCTCCGCCTGCTCTTCGGCGGTGGAGCGGAAGGTGAGGCTCGCGATCTTGGTGAGCCCGTCCACCAGCTCCGCCACCTCGGGCCCGAATTCCTTGCGGATGTCGTCGAGGGAGACGCCCGCGTCCTCCACCACGTCGTGGAGGAGCGCCGCGGCGATGGTGGTGGAGTCCATCTGCTGCTCGGCGAGGATGGTCGCCACCGCCACCGAATGGGACACGAAGTCGTCGCCCGACTTCCGCTTCTGCCCGCGGTGCGCCTTGGCGCTCGCGCGGTAGGCGCGCGACACCAGGTCCAGGTCGAGGCGGTCCCGCTGGGCGGAGACGGCCTTGGCGAGGTCGGGGGCGAGAATCGAAACCGCGGTGGTCACCGTTGGAGCATGGCGAGACCGGGGCGGAGAGTCAACGTGGCCCGCGGAAGCGCGCTAGCGGGCGCCGTCCTGCCGCAGGGGCTCGATCAGGCGCGCGAGCCGCGGGTCCGGCACGACGCCCAGATCGGCGCGCAGCAACGCGCCGTGCTGATCCGCGTGGCGCACCGCGCCGGCGCGGTCCCCCGCCGCGATCAAGGTCTCCACGAGGTGCAGCGCCGTCTCCCCGTCATAGGGATCGAGATCGGCGGCGCGCCGCCACCATCCCGCCGCGGCCGCCGGATCGCCCCCCGCGGTGGCGGCCGCCGCCAGCGCGCGCAGACCCTCGGCACAACGCCCCGCGAGCCGGCGCCGTTCGCCCTCCACCCAGCGCTCGAATTCAGGCGCGCCGCGGAGGAAGAACCCGTCGAGAAACGGCCCCTGGTAGAGCTCCACCGCTTCCCGGTGGGCGGCGCGCGCCAGCGCGTCCTCGAACTCCCAGAGGTCGGCGACGATGACCTCCGGGTTCAAGCGGAGGGTCTTGTTGCCCTGAAAGATCTCGGCGCCCCCCCGGGCGTTGCGCTGGGCGTAGAGCAGCTGGTTGAGCCCGTGGCGGGCGCGCTCGGCGGTGCTTTCCGGCCAGAGGAGGGCCACGATCCGGTCGCGCGCGAGACCGGGATGCCGGTGCGCCGCGAGGAGCGCGAGGAGCGCGAGGCGCCGGCGCTGGGTGGCGGCGCCGGTCGTGGCCTCGCCGTCCACCGCGAGCACCAGGCCGCCGAGGGTGTGCAGGCGTAGCTCTGCCAAGGAGATGACTCCGGGATGACCGGCCGCTGACCGGCGCCTGACGGACGCGGCCTAACATGACCTCCGAGTCCCGACGCGGCAAGCGCGGGAGCCATTCACTCACACCGAGGAGGTCGTATGCGACGCATTCCTTCCGTGGCGGTCGCCGCGCTGCTGGCGATCGGCCCGCTCTCCGGCCAGGCGCTCAGCCGGCCGGTGAGCCGGAACCCGTTCCCGTGGATGGGAGATTCCAGCACCAGCGGATTCACCGGCGAGGTGGCGGTGCTGGTGGCGCGGGGGGACCAGCTGACCGCGACCCTGCACTATGGGGCGGGCCAGCGCGCCTACCGGCGCGCCGTGGAGATCGCGAAGAGCCAGGGCCAGATTCCGACGGTCGAGCGCTGGCGCCTCGCGGCCGCGCTGTACTTCGACGGCCAGAACATCGAAGCCGCCCGCGCCCTGGACGGGCTGGTGTCGGAAGCCCAGGACGGGGGTGACCTCGTCGCCGAGGGCCGCGCGCTGTACGGGGCGGCGTGGCTCTGGGGCCAGGGGGGGCACCCGGTGGAAGCGCGAGCCCGGGTGTCGCGTCTCAAGAAGCTGATGGAGTCCCCGTACTTCCCGAGCGACGTCCGGACGGATCTTTCGGCGCGCATCGCGATGACGGAGAACCTCACGACCCGGTGACCTCGAGGCGGAGCTGGGTGCGGCGCGTGTCGCGCCGCACCCCTTCCCCGCCGCTACAGCAGCCCCGACTCCGCGAAACTCACGTAGCGCTCTCCCCCGACGATCACGTGGTCGTAGACCGGCAGGTCGAGCAGGCGTCCTGATTCCACCAGCTGGCGGGTGACTTCGCGGTCGTCGGCGGAGGGCGTCGGGTCCCCGCTCGGATGATTGTGGACCACGATGATCCCCGCCGCCGCCTCGGCGATCGCGGCGCGGAAGACCTCCCGCGGATGCACCAGCGAGCTGTTCAGGATCCCGCGGGTGATGAGCAGGTCGCGCAGCACCTGGCTCTGACTGCTCAGGGCGAGGACGTGAAACTCCTCGACCGCGAGGTCCCGCAGCCGGGGCGCGTAGAACCGGTGGACGTCGGCGGGCCCGCCGATCTTGCGGCGTTCGGGCTCCGCCTCCATCACCGCCCGGCGGCCCAGCTCGAGCGCGGCGGCGAGCCGCGCCGCCTTGGCCCGCCCCACCCCGCTCTCGCGCACCAGCTCCGCGGCGGGACGCCCGGCGAGCCTCCGCAGCGATCCGCCCGCCCGTTCGAGCAGGCGGCCGGCGAGGGTCAGCGCATCCGCCCCGGCGCGGCCGGTGCCGAGGAGGATGGCCAACAGCTCCTGCGCGGTGAGCGCGGGCGGGCCGACGCGCCAGAGGCGCTCGCGCGGGCGATCGGTCTCCGGCTGCTCGGAGAGGCGTAACGGCATGATCTCAAGCTAGGAAGGGGCGCCCCGGTCCCGCGTACCCAAACGCCGCGCGCCCGGATTTTTTGACGGCGAGGACCCCCGCGTCCTATCTTGGACCCTCCCCGTTCGAGAGTCTTTATGAAGATCGCTGCTGCCCGTCAGGCCCTCGTCACCGCCGCCCTGCTGGCGCTCCCCGCCACCGGCGCCGCGCAGAGCGTGCAGTGGTACCAGTACTCGGTCTCCACCCGTTACGGCGACGCCCGCTTCCTCGCGCCCATCGCGTCCTGCGTCGCGAGCGGCGGGCGATGCATCGAGGTGGAGCGGGACCTCCGCCGGCGGCTCACCCGGGTCACCAGCTACCGCGACGGCAAGAAAGTGTCGGAGGTGCACTACTCCTACTCCCCCGGCGACACGCTCCCCAACGCCTACGAGGTGGTCTCGGCGAACGGCACCATCACGGAGAAAGACCGGCTGCGGCGAAACGCGCGGGGGCAGCGCATCAGCGACTCGAGCTTCACCGTCGCGGGCGCGCTCACCGATTACGAGCTGCGGACCTACACGGACACCTCGGGCGAGGAGCGCGATTATTCCGCGGACGGGAAGGAGACGGCGCGCTACAGCTACTACTACACCGGCGATGTGCTCACCCGCTCGGTGTGGTACGCCAACGACAGCACCACCTACGAGTCGGCGATCGACCCCTCCACCGGACTCTGGCAGTCGCGCCGCAAGATCGTGAGCGACAAGGTCCAGGCGTCCGACAAGTACACCTACGCGCCCGACGGGACGCTCCTCCGCGACGACATCTACGACGGCGACGGCACCTGGTACGGGATGCGCGAGTACGCGGAGGGCCTGGAACAGCGGGAGTACTACAAGTTCACCGACAGCACGGAGCAGGAGACGCGCTACACCTACGACGAGCGGCGCTGGACCAAGGAAGCGTCGTTCAAGCACAACGGCACGCTGATCTGCACCTTCATGTACGACCGTTTCCCGGACGGCACCATCAAGCGCACGCTCGCCCTCGGGCCCAACGGCGAGCTGCTCGCCGAGTACCCGGACAAGGTGGTGGACAAGGTGATGCGGGACGGCACGCCGATCGACGGCGGGAACGCCACCATCTACAAAAAAGGCGACTGGTGGTGACGCGGCCGGCGGTTACGCCGCCGCGCCGTGGCACTTCTTGAACTTCTTCCCGCTCCCGCAGGGACAGGGATCGTTCCGCCCCACCCCCGCGTAGGGGCTGGCGGTTTCGCGCGGAACCCCGGGCGGCGGCTTGGGCGGGGCCGGCGGGCCGCCCCCTGAAACCAGGCCGTCCACGGCGGCCTTGCTCGCCACCATCGGCGGCGGGCGGCGGGCCGGCGCCCCTCCCAGGGGGCCGGTGACCGTGCCCGGGGCGCCGGGACGGGCGGGCGCTCCCGGCGGCGGGCCGAAGGAGATCTGGAGCTTCAGCCAGCGGTCGGCGAAAGTGGTCCGGACGTCGTTCATCAGGTCCACGAACATTTCGTACGCGTCCTGCTTGTACTCGACCAGCGGGTCCTTCTGCCCCCAGGCGCGGTACTGGATCGCGTCGCGCAGCTGATCCAGATCGTAGAGATGATCCTTCCACTGCTCGTCGATCACCGCCAGCATGGTATGGGACAGCACCTGCTCGCCGAGCCTGGAGGCGCCGGCCGTCTTCTCGAGCTCGGCCAGGTACTCGAGCTTCCCGGCGAACGCCTTGCGCCCCGCCTCCCGCGCCGCGGCGACCAGGTCCGCCGCGTCCCGGACCTTGGCGGGATCGGTGACCCCGGGGACGCTGATCAGGAAGCGCTGCAGGAACTCGGAGTCGATCAGCTCCCGGTCCCATTCCGACGGATCGTTGGCCGATGACGTCAGCTCGTTGGCGACGCGCTCGCACGCCGCCTCCACCATCCGCTGGGCCTCGGCCTTCAACTCTTCCCCGCCCTCCAGGGCGAAGCGCCGCAGCGAGTACATCACCTCGCGCTGCTGGTTCATCACGTCGTCGTACTCGAGCAGCTTCTTCCGGGCCTGGAAGTTCTGGTACTCGACGCGTTTCTGGGCCTGGCTGATGGCGCCGGTGACCCAGGGGTGGGTGATGACCTCGCCCTCCTCGGCGCCGGTGCGGTCCATCCAGCGGGCGATGCGGTCGGAGCCGAAGAGCCGCATCAGGTCGTCTTCCAGCGACAGGAAGAAGACCGACTGCCCCGGGTCGCCCTGGCGGCCGGAGCGCCCGCGCAGCTGCCGGTCGATGCGCCGGGACTCGTGGCGCTCGGTGCCGATGATCACGAGGCCGCACGGCGGATCGGCGTAACAGCCCAGCTTCTTGATCTCGGGCTGAGTCAGATCGGGCTGCTCCACCTGCTGGCCGAACGCCGGCTCCCGGGAGGTGATGCCGCAGATCCTGCAGCGCTTCACGCCGGGGCCGAGTTTGATGTCGGTGCCGCGGCCCGCCATATTGGTCGCGATGGTGATGGCGCCGGCGCGGCCGGCCTGGGCCACGATCTCCGCCTCGCGCTGGTGGTACTTCGCGTTCAGCACCTCGTGGGGAAGTCCCCGGCGCTTGAGCATGCGGGCCAGGGTTTCCGACACCTCCACGCTCACCGTGCCCACCAGCACCGGCAGCCCGCGCTTGTTCTGCCGCTCGATCTCCTCGATGATGGCGTTGTACTTCTCCCGGCGGGTCTTGTAGACCAGATCGTGCTTGTCCATCCGGCGCACCGGCCGGTTAGTGGGAATCACCATCACGTCCAGCTTGTAGATCTGGAAGAACTCGGACTCTTCCGTCTCCGCGGTGCCCGTCATGCCGGCGAGCTTGTCGTACATGCGGAAGTAGTTCTGGATGGTGATGGTGGCGAGGGTCTGGCTCTCCTCCCGCACCGCCACGCCTTCCTTGGCCTCCACCGCCTGGTGGAGCCCGTCCGACCAGCGGCGCCCGGGCATCAGCCGGCCGGTGAACTCGTCCACGATGAAGACCTGCCCCTCCTGCACCACGTACTCCACGTCCTTTTCGTAGAGCGAATGCGCCTGCAGCAGCTTGTGGATGATGTGCAGGGTTTCGCTCTTGGTGGCGTATTCGGTCTCCACCGCGCGGCGGCGCTCGATCTTTTCCCGGGGAGAGAGCGACTCGTCGTGCTCGATCTGCTGCACCTCGTGGGAGATGTCCGGCACCAGGAAGAGGTGGGGGTCGTCGGGGGACATGGTCTCGACGCCCTTGTCGGTGAGGTGCACCGAGCGCCCGCGCTCGTCCATCACGAAGTAGAGGTCGTCCTCGACGAAGCGCATCTTTTGATCCCGCGCCGGAAGCTTGCGATCGGCGAGGCGGTCCAGCTCCACCCGCTGCACCAGCTGTTTCACGCCCTGCTCGTTGAGGAGTTTCAGCAGCTTCTTGTTCTTGGGCATGCCGAGCTGGGCCATGTAGAGCTTCACGGCGCCGTCGTAGGCCGTCTTGGGATCGGCGAGGAGGGGCTCGCCCTGCGCGATCAGATCGTTCGAGATCGCGGTCTGCTTGCGGACCAGCTGCACCACCTGGGCGTTGAAGCGCGCGTACTTCTCGTCGGACTCGGTGCCCACCGGACCCGAGATGATGAGCGGGGTGCGGGCCTCGTCGATGAGGATCGAGTCCACTTCGTCGATGATGGCGTAGTAGTGGCCGCGCTGCACCCGCTGGTCCAGCGAGCCCACCATGTTGTCGCGCAGGTAATCGAAGCCGAACTCGTTGGTGGTGCCGTAGGTGATGTCGCAGAGATACGCGGCCCGGCGCTCGGGGGTGCCGGGCTCGGTGTCGTCGATGCATCCCACGGTGAGGCCGAGCCAGGTGTAGAGGTGGCCCATCCACTGGGAGTCGCGGCGCGCGAGGTAGTTGTTGACGGTGACGAGGTGGGCGCCCCGCCCCGCGAGGGCGTTCAGGTAGAGCGGCAGGGTGGCGACCAGCGTCTTGCCTTCCCCGGTCGCCATCTCGGCGATCTTGCCGCGGTGGAGCACGATCCCGCCGATGAGCTGGACGTCGTAGGGCACCATGTCCCAGGTCAGCGCGTGACCGGTGACGGCGACCTCGTTCCCCTGGAGGCGGCGGCAGGCCTCGCGCACGGTGGCGAAGGCCTCGGGAAGGATGTCGTTCAGCGTGTCCTGGATCTCGCGCGCCAGCGCGCGTTCCGCCTTGGCGAGCCGGCCATCGATGGCCAGCCGCTCCTCGGCGTCCGGACACTCGTGCTTTTCCTTCTTGAGGCGCGCCACGTCCGCCTCGAGCTCCCCGGTGCGCTCCGCGAGCATCTTGCGGAACTTGGCGGTCTGCGCCTGCAGGACCTCGTTGGGGAGATCCTTGAGGCGTGCTTCGTGGACGTGAATCGCGTCGACGACGGGCTGGATGCGCTTCAGCTCGCGCGCGAAGCGCGTGCCCAGCACCTTGGATACGAGATCCTTGAGTATCATACTCCTACCGGTACAGCCCCCGGGCGGCGATGTACTCGCCGACCGCGTCGGGCACGAGATAGCGAATCGAGCCGCCCCGCCGCACGCGCTCGCGCACGGCGGTGGCGGACACCTCCAGGGCGGGCACCTCGATCACCCGTCCGATCAGGGGATGCGGCCGCACGCTCGCCCCGGCGCGGGCAAAGACCACCACGTCGGCCAGCGCGGCGAGCGACTCCACCTCCCACCACCCCGCCAGCTCCTGCGCCACATCAGCCCCCAACAATAACGTGAACCGGTTCCCCGGCTCCCGTTCCGCCAGGGCCCGGAGAGTCCGCACCGTGTAGGACGGGACCGGCAGGGCCAGCTCGATCCGCTCCACCGAGAGCCGCGGATTCCCGCGGACGGCGAGCTCCAGCATCTCGGCCCGCTGTTCCGGCGTGGCCACGTGGGCCGCGCGCTTGAAGGGCTGCTCCCGCGCCGGCAGGAAGCGGACCCGCGCACCCAGCGCGTCCGCGGCGGCCTCGGCCACGATCAGGTGGCCGACGTGCACCGGGTCGAAGGACCCGCCGAAGAGCGCCTCCACGAGCGCCGGTTAGGACGGCGGAGCCGCGGCCGTGTCGGCGGGACAACGGTCCGCCAGGCCGGGGGTGGTCGGAAAATACTGATGCAGGTGCGCGCAGGCCTCGACGCGCTCCTCGGTGTAGCCGATGGCGCGGTAGCTGTCCACCAGCCGCAGCAGCGCCTGCGGCACCCAGGTGGTCTCGGGATAGGTCGCGATCACGCTCTTGAAGTAAATGATCGCGGAGTCCCAGGCGTGGCGCCGGAAGTAGAACATCCCGTTCTTGTATTCCTTCTCCGCGAACTGCTCCCGGAGCTCCCGGGCGTGAATCTGCCCGCGCGCGGCGGCGTCGGTGCCGGGATAGCGCTCCGCCAGCTCCTGGTAGATCGCCAGGGCGGCGTCGCCGGCGGCAGGGTCGAGCTCGGGCACCTTCCACTGGCGCAGGTTGGCGTCCCCCTCGCGCAGCAGCGCCAGCGGCGCGTACTGGCTGTTGGGATATCCCTCGGACACGGCGCGGAAATCGTGCGCCGCCTGGGGCAGGTCGCCGGTCTGGAACTCGCACTCCGCCATGTCGTACGCCACCTCGGCCTGCGCGGAATCACCGGGCTGAAGCTCGAACTTGAGACGCTGGAGCGAGAGGAGCGCCTTCGCGAACTTGCCGTGCCGGAACTGGCTGCGGGCTTCCGCCAGCACCACGCCGGGATCCGGCGCGGCGCGGGTGGCCGCGGGCGCGGGCCGGCAGGCGGCGAGGGCGAGGAGCGGCAGCAGGCAGCGATGCATCGGTCTCACGGGGTTTGAGGCTGAGGGGGCGCGTCGGGCCGGCCCAGCGCGTTGATCTTCTGCTGGGCGCGCAGGGTGAGGGAGTCGGCCGGCGCGCCCCCCGCCAGCACCTGCTGATAACTCTCGAGCGCGCCGGCGACGTCGCCCAGCGCCAGCTGGACGTCGCCCAGACCGAGGTACGCGGCGCGCTGGACGTCCGCTGGAGAACCGGGAGCGGTGGCGCGGCGGAACCAGTCCTCGGCGGCCGCGGGCTGTCCCTTGGCGAGCGCCTGCTGTCCGGCGAGCAGGGCGCAGAGCCCCAGGCCTTCCCGCGCGCCGTCGGCGACCGCGGGCTCGTTGTGCCGGCGCAGCACCGAGGTGAAGAGCGGGAGCGCGGTGTCGCAGTCGTGCGCGCGCACGGCGGTCATCCCGTAGACGTACAGCAGGGAGTCCGCGGTCCGCAGGTCCGGGGCGACCGCGATCGCCGTGGGCAGAAGGGCCAGCGCCGAGTTGGTGTCGCCCTGATCCGCGGCGTCGAGGGCGGCGAGCCGCGCGTAGCGGCCCAGCGGCCGCGACGGCGCCACGACCCGCAGCGCCGCCAGTCCCAGCGCCACCGACACCCGCTCGTTGGCGGCGAGCGCGGCGCGGACCGCGCGCTCCAGGCCGTCCGCCGCTTCGTCGGTGCGGGAGCGGTCCGCCCGCGCCAACGCGCGATATTCGCTGACGGCGAGCGGATAGTCCTGGACGTGGATCGCCGCGGCCGCGGCCTTGGCGTGGAGGTCGGCGCTTCCGGGCTGGGCCTTCACGCCCAGCACGTACTCGGCGAGCGCGTCCCGGTATTGGCCGGTGGCGTACCAGCGGTCGCCGAGCTCTTCGTGGTCGGCGGCGCTGCGGGTGCAGGCAAAGGCGAACAGACAGACGCCGACGAGAAACGCCCTCACGACCTTTTCTTCTTCCCGCGGCTCTTGGGGGGCGACGCGGCGGCCGGCGAGGCGGGAGCGGGAGCATCGACCCGCGAGAGCATCGCCAGATAGGCCTCCACCCGCGGATCCTCGGGACGGCGGGCGCGACACTCTTCCCACACCGCGCGCGCGGCGAGACCGTCGCCCGCCAGATAGCAGGCGAGGCCGAGCATCGCGGCGGCGTCGAGGTAGTTGGGGCGCTGGCGGACGATCACGTCGAATTGCTCCCTCGCTTCCAGGGCGCGGCCCGCTTCGAGCAGAAGCCGTCCGAGCTTATACCGCAGGTCCTGGAAGTCGGGTCCGAGCTTGAGCGCCGCCTGATATTGCGCGATCCCGTCGTTCAGGCTTCCCGCTTCCACGTAGGCCTCGGCCAGCCCGGCGTGCAGGTTGGCGAGCCGGGACGCGAGGTGCGCGGGAAACCCCTGGCGGCCTTCTCCCCCCGCCTGCCCCGCGCGGCGCAGAGACGCCGCGGCCTCCTGTTCCCGGCCCAGCTCGTTCAGCACCACGGCCCGGTGAATCAGCGCCTCGACGTACCGCGGATTCAGGTCGAGCGCGCGGTCCAGCTGGACCAGCGCTTTCTCCGGCTGGCCCGCGAGCGAATACGAAATGCCGAGCAGGTGATGCGCGTCCGCGAACGCCCGGCCGCTCTCCACTACCTCTTCCAGGAGGTGGATGGCGCCGAAATAATCCTGCAGCTGGAACCGCTCGCGCGCCTGCGCGACCAGATGCTCAGGACTGACGTCCATGGGACTCCTCGTACCAGCGGACGAAATGACGAAGGCCGTCCTCGATCCCGACCTTGGGGCGATAGCCCAGCACCCGCGCGGACTTGGTCAGGTCGGCGGCGGTGAGCCGCACGTCGCCCGGCTGATCCGGTCCGCGCTCCACCACGCAGGCCGCGCCGCGCGCTTCCCCGAGGAGCCGCACCAGCCGTTCCAGCGACACCCGCGCTCCGCCGCCGATGTTGAAGGCCTCACACGCCCCCGCGCCGGCGCCCCGGGTCCACTCCAGTCCGGCCACGATGCCGTCCACCGCGTCCGTAATATAGGTATAGTCGCGCTCGCTCGACCCGTCGCCGAAGACGGGAATCGGCCGGCCCCGGGCCGCGAGGTCGGTGAAGCGGTGGATGGCGAGGTCGGGACGCTGGCGGGGCCCGTAAACGGTGAAGAATCGCAGGCAGGCGATCCGCAGGCCGAAGAGATGCGCGAAGGCGCGGGCCAGGAGCTCTCCCGCCCGCTTGGAGGCGGCGTACGGAGAAAGCGGCTCCACCGCGCTCGCGCTCTCGGCGAACGGCGCCGGCGTCGCGTCGCCGTACACCGAGGACGAGGACCCGAACACCACCCGCGACACCCCGGCGCGGCGCGCCGCGTCCAGGACCCGCGCGGTCCCGGTCACGTTCGCCTCCATGTACCCGGCGGGATCCTCGAGGGAGGGCCGGACACCGGCGCGCGCGGCGAGATGCACCACCACCGCCACGCCGTCCAGCGGTAGCCCCTGCTGCGCCACATCGCTTTCGAGGAAGCGGAAGCGGGCCGCCTCTCTCGCGCCCGCGAGGTTCGCTTCCTTGACCGCGCGCGCGTAGAAGGGGTCGAAGTTGTCGACGCCGATCACCTCGTCCCCGCGCGCCAGCAAGGCGTCGCACAGGTGGGACCCGATGAACCCGGCGGCCCCGGTGACGAGAACGCGCTCGCTCACCGGGCCCGCGCGAGGATGGTGCGGAAGTACTCGATGGTTCTGGCGAGCCCCTGTTCCAGCGGCACCCGCGGCTCCCAGCCCAGGAGCGCCCGGGCCCGGGTGATGTCCGGCTTGCGCACCTTGGGATCGTCTTCAGGAAGGGGACGGCGCTCGATCGCGCTCTTGCTGCCGGTGTGCTTCAGCACCAGGTCCGCGAGCTCCCGCACCGTGAATTCGTTGGGGTTGCCGACGTTGGTGGGATTGGCGTCGCCGCGCTCGAAGAGCGCCACGATGCCGGCGACGAGATCGTCCACGTAACAGAAGGACCGGGTCTGGGAGCCGTCGCCGTAAATGGTGAGCGGCTCGCCGGCCAGGGCCTGGACGATGAAATTCGAGACCACGCGCCCGTCGTGCGGCCGCATCCGCGGGCCGTAGGTATTGAAGATCCGCACGATGCGGGTGTCCACACCGTGATAGCGATGGTAGGCCATGGTCATCGCTTCGGCGAAGCGCTTGGCCTCATCGTAGACGCCGCGGGGTCCGATCGGATTCACGTTGCCCCAGTAGCTCTCGGGCTGGGGATGGACCAGCGGATCCCCGTACACCTCCGAGGTGGACGCCAGAAAGAACCGCGCGCCCTTGGCCTTGGCGAGCCCCAGCGCGTTATGGGTGCCGAGGGCGCCCACTTTCAGGGTCGGAATGGGGTGCTCCAGGTAATCCACCGGCGAGGCCGGGCTCGCGAAGTGGAAGATCCCGTCCAGCGCTCCGTCCACGTCGATGAACGTGGTGACGTTGTGCCGGACGAACCGGAAGCGCGGATTGCCGTCGAGATGCGCGAGGTTCGCCGGGGCGCCGGTGAGGTAGTTGTCCATCCCCAGCACCTCGTGCCCGGCGGCCAGGAGCCGGTCCGTGAGATGCGAGCCGAGGAACCCCGCGGCCCCGGTTACGAGGATGCGCACGGGCGTCCGATGCTGTCGTAGGTGAAGCCCAGCGCCGCCAGGCGCTCCGGCTGCCACAGGTTCCGGCCGTCCACGATCAGCGGGCGCTGGAGCAGCGACTTGATCCGCGCGAAGTCCGGGGTGCGGTACTCGAGCCACTCGGTCATCACGGCGAGCGCGTCCGCGCCCTCGAGCGCGGCGTACGCGTTGGGAGCGTAGGTCACGCGGTCCCCGAAGTGATGCCGGGCGGTATGCATCGCTTCGGGATCGTGGACCTGCACCCGCGCCTTCGCGGCAAGCAGCAGATCGCCCAGCACCAGGGCCGGGCTCTCCCGGACGTCGTCGGTCTCGGCCTTGAAGGCGAGACCCCAGATCGCGACCGTCCTGCCGGCGAGCCCCTCGGGAAAGTGCCGCTCCAGCTTCTCGAACAGCACCCGCTTCTGCCGCGCGTTCGCCTCTTCCACGGCGCGGGCGACGAGCAGCGTGACCTTCCGCTCGTCGCCGGAGCGGATCAGCGCCTTCACGTCCTTGGGGAAGCAGGACCCGCCGTATCCGGGACCCGGAAACAGAAACGCGGTCCCGATGCGCCGGTCGCTGCCGATCCCCTTGCGGACCAGGCTGACGTCGGCCCCGGTCACTTCGCAGAGCCGCGCGATCTCGTTCATGAACGAGATCCGGGTGGCCAGCATCGCGTTGGCCGCGTACTTGGTCATCTCGGCCGACGGGATGTCCATGAACAGGAGCGGATTGCCGGTGCGGACGAACGGCGCGTACAGCTCCTCCAGCACTTTCGCCGCCTCTTCGGAGTCCACGCCGACCACCACCCGGTCCGGCTTCATGAAATCCTCGACCGCGGCGCCTTCCTTGAGGAACTCGGGGTTGGAGCAGACGTGGAACGGATGCTTGGCGTGCTGGGCCACCTGGGCCCGCACCCGCTCCGCGGTGCCCACGGGCACCGTGCTCTTGGTGACGATGATCTTGGGGCCGTTCATGTGCCGGCCGATGGTGTCGGCCACGGCGAGCACGTGCTGGAGGTCGGCGGACCCGTCTTCCTCCTCCGGGGTGCCGACCGCGATGAAGATCACCCCGCTGCGCTCGACCGCGGCGGCGACGTCGGTCGTAAAGGAGAGGCGCCCATCCTTCTGATTCCGCACCACCAGCGGCTCGAGACCCGGCTCGTAAATGGGGAGCTGGTTGCGCTTCAGCGCGGCGATTTTCTGCTCCGCCAGGTCCGCGCAGACGACGTCGTTCCCCGTCTCCGCAAGACAGGCACCGAGGACCAGGCCCACGTAGCCGGTCCCGATGACGCCGATCTTCACTGGGAGGGGCCCGCCGCCGGGGAGCGCAGCACGTGGCGGGTGTCCACGACGACTTTGGCGTGCCGGGCGACGAGGGCCCAGTCCAGGTCCGAATGGTCGGTGACGATCACCACGCAATCGGCGCGGCGCAGCAGATCCGGCGTGAGCGGCTGAGAGGCGAGATCGATCCCGTCCTCGCGCAGTTTGGGCACGTGGGGATCGCTGTAGGAGACCACCGCGCCCCGGGCCTGGAGAAGCCGGATCACGTCGAGCGCGGGACTCTCCCGGATGTCGTCGATGTCCTTCTTGTACGCGACGCCCACCACCAGCACCGCGCTGCCCCGCACCGCCTTGCCGGCGTCGTTCAGCCGGTCCGCCGCCTTGCCCACCCAGTACTCCGGCATCTCGGCGTTCAGCTCGCCCGCGAGCTCGATGAACCGGGTCTTGTAGTTGAGCGTCCGCATCTTCCACGCCAGGTAGTGCGGGTCGAGCGGAATGCAGTGGCCGCCGACGCCCGGTCCGGGCGTGAATTTCATGAACCCGAAGGGCTTGGTGGCCGCGGCCTCGATCACCTCCCACACATCCACGCCCAGCTTGTCGCAGACGATGGCCATCTCGTTCACCAGCCCGATGTTCACGCTGCGGAAGGTGTTCTCGAGAATCTTCACCAGTTCCGCCGCTTCGGTGGAGGAAACGGGGACCAGGCGTTCGATCGCGGGCTGGTAAAGCGCGAGCGCCACGTCGCGGCAGGCCGGGGTGATGCCGCCCACCACCTTGGGCGTGTTGCGGGTCTTGTAGGTGGGGTTGCCGGGATCCACGCGCTCCGGGGAGAACGCCAGGAAGAACTCGGTGCCCACCTTGTAGCCCGTGCTCTCGAGCGCGGGGAGCATCAGCTCCCGGGTGGTGCCCGGGTAGGTGGTGGATTCGAGAATCACGCACTGTCCCGGCCGCAGCGCCATCTTCACCGCGTCGGTGGCGGCGATGACGTAGCTGACGTCCGGATCCTTGGTCTTGGAGAGCGGCGTGGGGACGCAGATCGAGATCGCGTCCGGTTCCTTCAGGCGGCTGAGATCGGTGGTGGCGCTGAACCGCTTGGCGCGCACCGCCTCCGCCACGTCCCGCGCGGCGACGTCCTGGATGTGGGACTCGCCGCGATTGAGCAGGCTCACCACCCGCTCGCTCACGTCGAAGCCGATCACGGTGTATCCGGCCCGCACCAGCTCCATGGCGAGCGGCAGGCCCACGTAGCCCAGACCCACCACCCCGAAGAGCGCGGAGCGATCCTTGGCCTTGGCGATCAGCGCGCCCGCGGACGACCCGGCGGCGGGGCTCACAGGCTCACCGGCGCGCCGCCGCTCGCGAGCGAACGGGACGCGGCTTCCAGCACCCGCACCACCGCCACGCCGTCCGCCGCGCCGGCGCGCGGGGTTTCGGTCCCGCGGGCTACCCGCACGAAGTGCGAGAGCTCGGCCGCGAGCGGTTCCACGTTGGGAATGCGGGGAATGAAGATGTCCCCCTCCCGCACCGAGAGGCTCTCGCCGAAGGAGGTGTACTCCGGCGGCCGGTCCACGCCCTTGTCGTAGATCCGGAGTTTCTCGCGCGATTCCATGTCGTCGAAGACCGCCATCTGTTTCGCGCCCACCACGGTGAGCTTCCGCTCCTTGTGAGGATCGAGCCAGGAGAGCTGCACGTGACAGAGCGTCCCGCCCGCGAATTCCATG
>DASSQQ010000010.1:0-20032 GCA_035702425.1 Gemmatimonadales bacterium | reverse complement strand
TCGGATGGGCTGGGTGGCGAGCCCGAAGGACGCGGTTTGAGAGTCGGTGGCGGTGTTGATGACGCCGATGCTGTGGTCCACCGCGTTGCTCTCGTAGGCCACCGACCCGGTCCCGTTGAACGATACCTCGTAGGGCCAGTTGCCGACGGCGATGGAACCGGCGACGGTGTTGGTCGGCACGTCGATGCGGTCGATGGAATCGCCGCCGAGCTGGGTGACGTACGCCAGTCCGTTGGGAGAGACGGCGACGTCCCAGGATCCGGCGGAGAGTGGCACGTTGGTGAGGGTCCAGGTCAGGGTCTGCGGGGACGCCACCTTGAACGCCAGGCGGCCCGAGGTCCCGCCTCCGGGCGCGCCGGTGTAGACGGTGACCGAGGCGCTGTCCGCGAACGTGACGTCGGCGCCGCCGATTCGCGCCGTCAGCACCGAATCGCTCACGAAGGTCGTGGGGCGGTCCGCGTCATTCCACCGCACCCGCGACTGCGCCGTGAAGTCCGCCCCGGACACGGTCAGCGTGAACGGTCCCGATCCCGCCGGGACGCTCGACGGCGAGATCGCATAGAGGGATGGCGGAGGCTGGGGCGTTCCCGGCGCGGTGGTTTCAGTGCAAGAGAGTGCGAGCAGGAGCGAAGAGGCGGCGGCGGCGGCGCGAGTCCAACGGGTGACGGGCATAAGGACCTCCGCGAGGATGGGCGATCCATCCCCTGCCGTCAAAGATTGGACCCCCGCCGCTGAGCGCAAGGGTGCAAGGGTTTCACATCGCCCAGGCGCTGGTGCGGGCGCGCGTCAGACGCGCTTCCTCAGAATGAGGTGCACCGCCCGTTCGCCGGGGATCTGTTCGGCGCATTCGTAGCCGAGCCCCGTCAGGTCGAGGCCGGCGAAGAGATTCTCGCCCTTCCCCAGAAGGACCGGCGCCATCGCGAGGTGCAGCTCGTCGATCAGGCGGGCCCCGAGATACTGGCGGACGGTGGCCACCCCGCCGCCCACGCGCACGTCCTTGGCACCCGCGGCCTTCCGCGCCTGGTCCAGGGCCGCGCCGATTCCCTCGGTGACGAACCGGAACTCGGTGCCGCCCGCCATGGGGACGGGCGCCCGCGCGTGGTGCGTCAAGACGAAAACCGGCGTGTGATAGGGCGGCACGTCGCCCCACCAGCCCTTCCACGTGTCGTCGGGCCAGGGCCCGCGGATGGGACCGAACATGTTGCGGCCCAGAATCCAGGCGCCGACGTTCTCGAACCCCCGCGCCGCCATCCCGTCGTCCACGCCGGTCTCGCCGCCGGGATTGCCCTGCATGGCGTTCCAGGTGCGGGTGTGGAAAAACCAGTTCATGATGAGCGGACCGCCGACCCCCAGCGGATGCTCGAGGGACTGGCTCGGTCCGGCGCTGAAACCGTCGAGCGAGATCGAGAAACTACGAACGAGGAGTTTGGACACGACTTCCCTCTCGGCATCAGTCGAACGTGGGCGCGCCCGGCGAAGTACGCCGCGGCCGGGCCCAACAGGAACCCGTCGCCCCTACGGTCCGCGGCTCGCTTTCAACGCGGCCGCCGCCCCCATGAGGGTGAGTGCCGCCGCGATCACCGCGCCGCCGATCCCGAGGGTCGCGGCGGCGAACGCGACGACGCTCGCGGGGGTGTCGCCCGGCGAGAAGGGGCTGACCCCGATCGCGCCGCCCAGCACCAGCGCCACCACGAAACCGTACCCCATCGCGTAGAGCGACCACAACAGGACTCGCGCTTCCCGCTTCGCGAGCACCAGGACCGGCAAGAGCGAGGAGGCGGCGAGCATCCAGATCCCCATCATGATCAGCGCCTCGTGCGCCGTGTGCCAGTAGCGGGGAGCCTCGCCCTGCATGGCCTCGACCACGGTGGGGAACCCGCTCAAGAGGCCGGCCAGGAGGACGATGGCGCCGTGAAGGATCAGCCGCAGGCGATCGGTGGCGGACATAGGTCAGATCATCTCCTGGTGATCGCCGGCCGGGACCAGCTGGTGGGTCTGGGTCACGAGTTTCGCCACCTCCAAAGTCCGGCGAGGGTATCCCGCGAGAACCGGTGATCGAGCTGCCGCGCCGCGAGGAGAATCTGTCCCCGGTGATGGGCCTCGTGGGCGACGAAATAGGTGAGGACGTGCTCGAGCTCGAGCGACAGGTTTCGCCACACGTAGCGCTTGGACGGCGGAACGCGGCCGCCCCTGGCGCGTCCGAGGCGAAAGAGCGACACCATGCCGCGGCTGCTGCGCGCGAGCGCGGCGAGGAGCTGGGGCTTGGTCACCCGGCGGTGATCCACGTGCCGGGGCACGGCGATTCCGTGCTCCGTGCCGAGGGTCTTGATCCAGCTGCAGCGCGAGTTGTGCAGGTGCGCGGCGATGGCTCGGATGCTGCGGGTGGGCGCCCCCGGCAGCCGCGCCGACCAGATCGCGGCGGGAATCTCGGCGACCAGATACCGGGTGACGCGATTGCTCGTCTCCCACGCGGCGACCACGGGATCCGCGGGCGAGCGCGCCATGCCCGTCAACCCACCTGCTTCATTACGTCGTTCATTCCGCTCGCTCCCCCTCGATCCGCCGCGCGTCGCGGGCCCGGCTCAGCAATCGTTCCGTGAAATCGAGGCGCTCCTGCGTCTCCTCCAGCTGCTGCCGCAGGTCCTGGACGCCGCGCTCCAGCTCCTCGAGCCGCTCCGGGACGTCGCCCGGGAGCGGCGCCCCGCGCCTCGAGCGGAGCCGGGCCAGGGTGATGATGGTGACGGCCGGGATTCCGAGAAAGATCGCGATCGCGGTGAGAAAAACCCCAGGTTCCATCCGGGCCGCCCTCCGTGGTGGGGATTCCCTGCTCCGGCGAAAGCTACGCGCCCCCGCCGGGCCGCAAGTGCTCCTGCTGGCCCACCGCGTACGCTTCCCTCGCCCAGGCGCGAAACCGCCCGTCCACCTCGGCAATCGAGAGCAGGCGAAAGTGGTGCACGTGGTTGCGGCGGGAGATCGTGTCGATCCTCCGGAACCGGGGATGCGGCAGACGCCGCGCCAGCACGAAGTGTCCATCGAGCCAGTGCTTTCGCGGCGTCACCTGGGCGAAGGACATCCGCACCTGAAAGGCGATGCGGGTCTTCTCGGACAGGATGGTGACGGGACCGCACGCGGCGATGGCTTTCCGCACGGCGGCATAGAGCGCGCGAACGGCGGCGTCCTTGCCCTCGAAGTGATGCGCGAGGTCGTGCCGGCCGCACGCGTGCGACTGGTTGTGATTGGCGAACCGGCGCCGGCAGCGCGGGCAGAGCCAGAGCGGACGGCGGCTCCGAGCCGGCCCAGTCGGGCGCCGGTCAGCCGGCAAGCGGCTTGGCCACGGTCCACAGAAAGCCGTCCGGGTCCCGCACCCGGAACATGCGCACGCCCCAGGGCATGTCTTTGGGCTCGGACTCGAGCGAGCCGCCGCCATCCCGGATCCGGCGCGCGATGGCGTCCACGTCCTGGGTGGTGGTGAGCTGGAGGGAGAAGCCCAGTCCCTTGATGCGGTCCCAGCCCTTCGCTCCGTCGTCCTGATTCAAGTTGATGCGCACGTCCCCCGCGGTCACCGCGAAGCCGCGGAGCTTGCCGTCCCGCTCGATCCGGCGATCGAGGTTCCAGCCCAGGAGGTCGACGTACCACATCTTGCTCTTCTGCAGATCCTTCACGGTGATGGAAGCCTGAAGCGACTTGGCGAGGAGCGGTTCGGTCACGTGAGTCTCTCGATTTGGAGTTGAATAAAGCTAACCAGTCCGCCGCTACGGCAGCTCATAGCTCAGCGTGAAGGGATGTTCCATGCCGTGGCCGACGGCGGAGTGACCCTCGCCGCGGAGGCCCTGGAGGTCTCCGGTCGCCGAGCCGGGAATGACGGAGTAGGACTCCTTCGCCTGGCCGTCCTCGAATACGCCGGTCCGCTGGAGCACGAAGGCGCCGCGCTTGGCGCCGATTTTTCCCACCACCCGTTCCAGACCGACGAACGCCGCCGAGCCGTCGCCGCGGTACATCATCAAATACTCCACCTGTGCGTCGCCTTCGATGTCGCCGGTGTAAGATTTGGCGACGCTGGCCCGGGTGAGCTTGGGCTGACCCTGTCCCTCGCTGTAGGGTTTCTCGTCCCAGCTCTTGATCGCAAACCGCGCATTGGCCGTCTTCTTCATTTCTCACCTCGCTCGAGTCGGTCCCCGCCGCTAGCGCCGCGTCAGGGTCACCCGGGCGAAGGGCCGGCGCACGCCGGCGCTGTCGTTGTCCAGGTGCCACTGCCAGGAGTCCGTGGCGCGATCGTAGAGGAACGTGTTGTGGAAACGGTCGGTGGCGCTGTAGGTGAACAGAAAGGGAATGGAGTCGCCGGCCACGGCACCGTGTCCGATGCCGCGGGGATCGAACGCGCTGGCGCCGGTGTTGTCGAGCCAGAGACAGGCGTATTCCCCGCTCGCCGGATCCCTCCCGAAGAGCACCACCGCCTCGTAGACGGGTCTGCCGTCGGCCCCGCGCTCGCGCGACACCTCGTGCATCTGGACGTACTCGCGGCCCAGCATCCATTGGAAGGTCACGTCGTGCGTAGTCTCTTGGCGCCGCATGGTGCCGCGGAGCACCCAGTGCCCGATGAGCCGGTCGAAGAGCGAATCCGGGGACAGCGATTGCGCCCGGAGACCGCCCGCCGCGAGCGTGAGAGCGACACCGAGAGCCGCCGCCTTGCGCATGTGCCCGTTTCAGAAAAGGAGGTGAGCGTAATATGCGCGCCCTCGACCTCCTCTGCTCGTCAGCTCGCCCGGGGTTGGGCGGTGGCAGGTCCCCGCTATTTCCGGTCGCGAAGGAGTCCGACGCCGATCAGAATGACTCCGGCGACGAGGAGCGTCACCCCGGCCAGGAAGAGGCCGACCACCACCGCTCGATCGGCGGTGTCAGCGATCCAGCCCTGGATCACGAGGAGGGCGAGTCCCATGGCGCCACCGAGCAGGCCCCAGCGCTGCCACGCCCAGGAGGGTGGTGCCTGGAACGGCGCCTCGGGCGTCTCCAGCGCGCGCACCACTTTCATCGCGCGCTCGTAGTCGGCGTCGTTGGCGACCGCGAGCCGCACCCGGCCCGCGAACCCGAGGTATCCGGGAGCTTGCTCGTCGAGGAGCACGGCGTGAATGCCGTGTCCCTCCAGGGCGATTCGGAGTCCCTCCACGTAGCTCAAGGAGTGACTGCGGAGGAGTTCTTTCACGGGGGCGGACGGAGCGGCGAGCGATCGCCGACCAGCCAGACGTGCCCGAAGGGATCGACAAACCCGCCCTGGCGGTGCGGCCCCCAGGGCATGCTGTGAGTTCGAACTGGGTCCGGCACGCCGTTCGCTCCGGCCTCGACCGCGCGCGCGATGAAAGCGTCGGGGTCGTCGCAGAATACTTCCACGCGAGCGGTGGTGACGCCGAGGCGGGCCGGGCTCTCCCAGCCGTTCCGCTCCGGCTGCCCGACGAAGAAGGGCGCGCCGGCCACTTCCAGTCCGGCCACCGGCCCGAGGTTCCACAGCTCCACGGCCCCCAGGGCCCGCCGGTACCAGGCGACGGCGGCGGGCGCGTCGGGCACGGCCAGCATGACGGAGATCCGGACAGGCTCCAATGTTCCCTCGCGGCGCCGGGCGTCAGGCCCTGACGCGCCCCGCTCCTTTGTGGTTCAACGCGCCGCGAACGCGCACGCGCCACCGACGAGCAGCAGCCCGACCAGCGAGTCGAGGAGCGCGCCGGCGACATGGCCCCGATGCAGCCGCACGTAGATGGCGGTGATGACGTGGATCGGCGCCGCCACGCCGAGCCACACGGCGCCGCCGAAAAGGAGCCCGCGTCCCGCCCAGCCCACCTCGCTCAAGTTGGCGAGACCGCCGACCAGGAAGTAGAGCAATCCCGTGCCGGCGCCGCCCAACACCAGCACCAGACTGCTCAGGGCGTATTGGGTCGGGCCTTCCGGCCGCCACGTCTCCGGCGTGAGCCGCTGGTAGCGATGGAACAGCGCGCCGATGATGAGCCAGCTGGTGAAGATCCAGACGAAGCCACCCGCGGCGCCGGCGAGGAGCAACCTCACAAGGGACATTTGCGCGTACCTCCGACGGAGTCGTGTAACGGAATCGAGCCGGCGATGGATGGGAGCCGGCGATGGGCGTCCGGGGCATCACGCGAGCATGATGTGGTGCCGAGTATGTACTCCCGGAGGATCTCGTAACGCCGGCCACACGTGGAGCAGGCCGTTGGGAACAAACTCTCAAAGTGGCGGCGGAGCACCCGAACCACCTCGGCGTCGGTCATGGGAGGCTGCGCGCGGTCCTAGAACCCCTTGAGCGCGTCGGCCTCCGTGTTGAAGACGGCAAGAATGGTCGAGAACCCGGAGATGTCGAACACCTCCCGCACCGTTTGGTTCAGCCCGAACAGCCGCAGCCCGCCCCCCGCCCCCCCGGCGCCCCCCGCCCCCGACAGGCGTTTGGCCGTCCCGAGCAGCACCCGGAGTCCCGCGCTGCTGATGTAGTCGAGCGCGGTGCAGTCGACCACCATTTTTCGCGCGCCGGCCGCGAGCACGCCGTCGAGGGCCTGTTGGGCCTGGGGGGAGGTGTTGCTGTCGAGACTGCCCGCGAAAACCACGAGGGTGACGCCGTTCTGCGTCCGTGTGGTGATGTCCATGGCCTGTCCTCCGCCGCCACCCGCCGCGCTCCCACCCGCCAGGAGCTTGGCCAGGCTGACGACGTTGCGATCGGCGCGGCGCTGATAGACCATCTCGTCCATCATTCGCCGGGCCAGGTGAATGCCGAGCCCGCCGATCTGCCGCTCCTCCACGGGAAGCGCGGTGTCGGGGGCGCTCATCTCCAACGGATTGAAGGGCGCGCCGTTATCGCTGAGCGTGACGCACAACCGATCCGGCCGCAGCTCGACCTCGATGCTGACCGTACCATCCGGGCGCCCGCCGAATCCGTACGCGATGGTGTTGTGCAGGAGCTCGTCCAGGGCGACGCTCACGCTCCGACGGGCGGCGGCCGGCACCCGGTGCGCGTCCGCGAACTCGGCGAACGCCCGGGCGACCCCGGCCGCCTCGCCGGGGTCACTGCCGATCGTCATGCTCAAGCTGGGCCGCATCTCGCCCTCCGCCGGGCCGCTGAATGAGACCACCGCGGGCTCGATCCCGCCAGCCTGGTGCGCCGGGCGGGCCTGGGAGCCCCCGGGGCCTGCTTGGGGCCCCGGGCGCCGGGGGCCCGACGTTGCCGAGGGGCGCGCCAGGATGCACGTTCCCCTCGGGCGAGGCCTCTCGGATGGACCATTCCAACCTTTGGCGACCTGAGTTGTAATTGAAAGAGACCCCTCTGGCGACGGACGACCAGGACCGCGCTCTCGTCGGGCGGTACCTGGAGGATGACCGGGACGCGGCCGGACCTCTCGTTGACCGCTACCAGAAGCGTCTGTTCAACGTCGCGCTGCGGATGCTGGGCAACGTCCAGGACGCCGAGGACGTCACGCAAACGGTGTTTCTGAACGCGTTTCACCGGCTCCGGACCTACGACCCCAGGTACAAGTTCTTCAGCTGGATCTATCGGATGGCGGTGAATGAGTCGTTGAACCTGCTCAAGCGCCGGAGACCGACGGTTTCGCTGGAGGACGATCTGGACCTCCCCGCGCCGGGCGCCGCCGCCGACCGCGCCACCGAGGCGGAGGACCGGGTGGGGAGGGCGTTGATGGGTCTCAAGCCCGACGATCGAGCGGTGGTGGTGCTGAGGCACTTCGTCTCCTTCTCCTACCAGGAGATCGCCGAGGTGCTGCAGGTCCCCGTTCAAACGGTCAAGTCGCGCCTGTTCACCGCACGGGAACGGATGCGGCTTGCGTTAGGTGAGGGAGTCCGGTAGATGCTGACCCGGGACCAGGTCGCACTCATCCAGCAGGAGATCGACGGCGCGAACACTCCCGAAGGGAGTGCCGCGGTCCGGTCGCTGATGGAGCGGGATCCGGAGGCCCGGGCGCTGGCGGCCGAGCTGCGCCGCGTCGCCGGACTCTTCGAGCAGGTGGCCGACCGGGAACCGCCGGCGCGCTTGAAGCGGGCGGTGCTCGATGCGCTGGCGCAGCCGGCCCGTGCCTCCCCAGGCGCGGTCCTGCGGTGGGCGGCACAAGCGTTGCGATTCGTCATCACACCCATGGAGGATGCGATCATGACCAAGAGAGCAGTGCTCATCGGCAGCGCCGCGGCGGCGGTCGTGATCGTCGTCGCCGGACTCGTCACCGGCTTTCCCCCGCTGGGCCGCGACGCCGGCACCATCGGCGGGGTGGAGGCGGCCGCCCGGTATCACGGCAAGGTCATGACCGAGGCCGACGTCTCCGTCAAGAATCCGGAGATCCAGGCCCTGTTCCAGAACGATCAGATCCTGCACCTGGTGCAGAGCGACGCGTTCCACCAGGTGATGCAGAACCAGGCGTTCCGCGAGCTGATGGCGAACGACGCCTTCCGCCAGGTGATGGCGAGTGACGCCTTCCGCCAGCTCCTGGCGAGCGACGCGTTCCGCCAGGTCCAGGCGAGCGACGCGTTCCACGAGCTCCAGGCGAGCGACGCCTTCCACCAGATGCAGGCCAACGCGGCGTTCCACCAGCTCCTGGCGCAGGACGCGTTCCGGCAGATGCAGTCGGCCGACGCGATGCACCAGCTGCAGGCGAACCAGGCGTTCCGCGAGCTGCAGGCCAACGATGCGTTCCGGCAGGTGATGGCGAGCGACGCGTTCCGGCAGGTGATGGCGAACGACGCGTACCGCCAGATCATGGCCAACGACGCGTTCCGGCAGGTGATGGCGAGCGACGCGTTCCGGCAGGTGATGGCGAGCGCCGCCTTCCGCCAGGTGATGGCCACGGACGCCTACCGCCAGATCATGGCGACCGACGCGTTCCGCGAGCTTCAGGCGGCCGAGGCGTTCCGCGCCCTGTCGCAGAGCCAGGCGCTGTCCCAGGCCTTCATGCGCGAGGCGATGCGGGTCCAGATGTAGGCAGCTCCCCCGGGGGTCCCGGCCCGCTCTAACGGGAGCCGGGATCCCTGAGTAGTTTCGTCTCCCTCCGACAATGCACCGACTCCGATTGATCCCGGCCGTCCTGGCCGTCCTGGCCGGCGTGCGGCTGGGCGCGCCCTCGGGACTCGCCGCGCAATTCGAAACGATCGAGACCCGGGACATGCGGCTGGTCTTCACCTCGCCCCTCCAGTCCTACCTGGTGCCGCAGGTGGCGCGGAGCTTCGAGAACTCGCTGCAATTCCACCGCCGCCTCTTCGACTACACGCCGGACGGCCCGATCAACGTGCTGATGCACGACCTGTGGCATTACGGCAACGCGGGGGCGAGTCCGATTCCCGAGAACCACATCACCATCGGGATCGAGCCCTACTCCCACGACTACGAGTCCGCGCCCGCTCCCGAGCGGATGACCTCCTCGCTCAACCACGAGATGGCGCACATCGTCACCGTGGACAAGGCCACCGGGTCCGACCGCTTCTACCGGTCGCTGTTCTTCGGCAAGGTCACGCCCAATCCCGAAGTCCCGCCGTCGATGCTCTACGGGTACCTCACCACGCCCCGGTGGTATGCGCCGCGGTGGTACCTGGAGGGGATCGCGGTCTACCTCGAGACCTGGATGAACGGCGGGCTCGGCCGCGCCATCGGTCCCTACGACGAGATGGTGTTCCGCACCCTGGTCCTGGACAGCGCCCGGATCTTCGACTTCGTGGGCCTCGAGTCCGAGGGCACGACGATCGACTTCCAGGTGGGCGTGAACTCCTATCTCTACGGCACGCGGTTCGTGAGCTATCTGGGCCTGCGGTACGGCGACGACAGCCTGATCGCGTGGTACAACCGGACCGAGGGCAGCCGGCGCTATTTCTCGAGCCAGTTCCGGCACGTGTACGGCCGCTCCCTCGAGGACGAATGGGGCCGGTGGATCGCGTGGGAACGGGACTGGCAGGCCGCCAACCTCGCCGCCATCCGCCGACACCCGGTGACGGTCTTCCGTGCCCTGACCGACCGGACACTGGGCTCGGTGTCGCGCGCCTATTACGACTCGGCGAGCCACGCCATCTACCTGGGCATCCGCTATCCGGGCCAGGTCGCCCACCTCGCGTCCATCGATGTCGCGTCGGGGAAGATCACGAACCTGGCGGAGATCCTGGGTCCATCGGGATTCTCGGTCACCGCCCTTTCGTACGATCCCGCGTCCCGCACCCTGTTTTTCACCACCGACAACGCCGACTGGCGGAACCTCTGCGCCCTCGATCTCGCGACCGGCCGGACCCGGCTCTTGATCCGCAGCGGCCGGATCGGGGACCTCGCCTTCGACCCGGCGGACCGCTCGCTGTGGGGCGTGCGGCACGACAACGGCTTCTCGACGCTGGTGCGCATCCCCCCGCCCTATCACGAGTGGCACCAGATCGAGACCCTCCCCTACGGGCGGGACCTGTTCGACCTCGACATCTCGCCCGACGGCTCGACCCTCATCGGGTCCATGTCGGAGATCAGCGGAAGCCAGAAGCTGGTGCGGATGAACGTGGCGGCTCTCGAGGCCAAGGACGCCACCCCCGAGGTGCTGTCCGACTTCGGTGACTGGCCGCCGTCCAACTTCGTGTTCTCGCCGGACGGCAAGTACCTCTTCGGCTCGTCGTACTACTCCGGGGTCTCCAACATCTACCGCTACGACCTGACCCGGCAGCTGATGGAGCCGCTGAGCAACACCGAGACGGGATTCTTCAAGCCGGTCCCGGTGTCCGCGGATTCCCTGGTGGTGTTCCGGTACACCGCGCGGGGGTTCGTCCCCTCGATGATTCCCAACGTGGTGCCGGACAGCGTGAGCGCGATCCGTTTCCTCGGCAACGAGATCGCCGCGACGCGGCCCGAGGTGCAGTCGTGGACTCCGCCGCAGGACTCGAGTCTCGACCTGGACTCGCTCCCGTCCGCGGCGCGGACCTACCGCTCGTTCGCCCACCTCTCGCTCACCAGCGCGTACCCGGTGGTGGAGGGATATCAGGACCTGGCCGGCACCAACGCCGTGGCGTTCGGCGCCCGCGCGAACGTCTCCGACCAGGTGGGCGCGACGGCGCTGACGCTGACCGCGTCGTACTCTCCCGACCGTGCGATCGCGTCCTCGGAACGGGTCCACCTGCGCGCGGACTTCCAGTCCTGGAACTGGCGCGTCACCGCCGCGCTCAATCGCGCGGACTTCTACGATCTCTTCGGGCCCACCCGGGTGAGCCGCCGCGGCTATTCGCTGGCGGTGCAGTACAAGGGCAACCTTCTGATGGACGACCCGCGGAGCGTCACCTACACCCTCAGGCTCGCCGGGTACGGCCATCTCGCCACCCTGCCCCAGTACCAGAACGTGGCGTCGCCGGTGGACCGGCTGGTGTCGTTCTCCGGCGACCTCGCGTACGGCTCCCTCCGCCGCTCCCTGGGCGCGGTGGAGGACGAGCTCGGGACCGAGGCCCGTGCGGTGGTGTACGGCAACTACGTCGGCGGGACGCTTTTCCCGCTTCTGCACCTCGACCTGTCCCACGGCTTTCTGCTGCCGCTCGACCACTCGTCGTTGTGGCTCCGGGCCTCGGGGGGGTCGGCACTCTCCGGTAACCGTACCAACGCCTTCGCCCAGTTTTTCTTTGGGGGTTTCGGCAACAACTGGGTGGACTACCGGGAGATCCGGCAGTTCCGGGACATCGAGAGCTTCCCGGGCGTCGGGATCGACTCCCTCGCCGGCCCGAACTACGGCCGGGCCCAGGCGGAGTGGGTGCTGCCGCCGCTCCGGTTCCGCCGCGTCGGGATCCCCAGCTTCTATCTGCGCTGGGTGGATCTCGCGTTCTTCACGACGGGGCTCATGACCAACGTGGATCAGCAGGCGGCGCGGCGCACCCTGGCGAGCGCGGGGGCGCAGCTCGACTGCCGGCTGGTGACGCTTTCGCATCTCGAGTCCACGCTTTCGATCGGATTCGCCGTGGCCCACGCGGCGGGCGCCCCGCTCCACTCCGCCGGGATGTTCTCCTTCAAGATCATGTGACGAGCGTCCTCGCGGTCGCCGTCAGCGTCCTGCCGGTCTTCGCGTTCCTCGGGACGCTGCTGCTGGTCGACAGCTACAAGCTGGTGGCGCTGCGGGCGACCCTGCTTTCGGTGGCCGCCGGGGTCGTCGCCGGTCTCGCGGCCTACGGGGCGAATGTCTGGCTCCGCCCCGCGCTCGGCCTGGACTGGGACCAGTACTCGCGGTACGTGGCGCCGGTGGTGGAGGAATCGCTCAAGGCCGCCTTCGTCGTGTATCTGCTGCGGCAGAACAAAGTGGGCTTCGTGGTGGACGCCGCCATCCACGGATTCGCCATCGGGACCGGTTTCGCGTTTCTCGAGAACCTGTACTACGTGCACGCCACCCCCGACGCGACGCTCTGGACCTGGGTGGTGCGCGGCTTCGGCACGGCGATCATGCACGGCGGCGCCACGTCCATCGTGGCGATGGTCGCCAAGGCGCTCCAGAACCGCGCCGCCGTTTTCCGACTCTCGCAGGTCCTGCCGGGCCTGGGCGTGGCGGTGGTCCTGCACTCGCTGTACAACCAGTTCGTGCTGAACCCGATCCTGGCCACGGCGCTGATCGTTCTGGTCCTGCCCACGCTCAGCCTCGCCGTCTTCGAACGGAGCGAGCGCGACACCAAAGCCTGGCTGGGCACGGGGTTCGACACCGACCAGGAGCTCCTGCGGGCGGTGCACACCGGCCGGGTGTCGGGCACGCCGGTGGGGCGCTACATCGCGACCGTGAAGAGCCGCTTCCCCGCCGAGGTGATCGTCGACATGATGTGCTTTCTCCGGCTGCGCGCCGAGCTCGCCATTCGCGCCAAAGGGGTCTTGATGATGCGCGAAGCCGGGTTCCACGCGGCCCCGGATCCGCTGGTGAAGGACAAGTTTCAGGAGCTCGCGTACCTGGAAAAGAGCATCGGGAAGACCGGACTCCGGGCCCTGCACCCGTTCGTGCACACCAGCACCCGGGACCTGTGGCAGCTGACCGTGCTCGACGGAGAGCGAGGATGACGACGCCACCCGGCTCGAGCGACGCCGAGAAACTGGCGCGCGAGATGGAAGTCGCGAGAAACATCCAGCGCGACTTTCTGCCCGAGGCCCTGCCGGTCGCGCGGGGCGTCGAGCTCGAGGCCGCGCTGGAGCCGGCCCGCGACGTTTCCGGGGATTTCTACGACGCGTTCCTCCTGCCGCCGGCGGGCACCATCGTCCTCGTGGTCGGGGACGTCTGCGACAAGGGGGTCGGTGCGGCGCTGTTCATGGCCCTGTTCCGCAGTCTCATCCGGGCCTCGGCCGATCCCGTGGGCGGCGGCGCCATCCAGATGATCGGCGGCCGCCGCACCCTGGTGCGGCAGGCGCTGGAATCCGCCACGCCGGCCGACCTCCTGACCCGGGTCGCGGGGTTCACCAACGACTACATCGCGAGACTGCACGGCCGCACCAACATGTTCGCGACCGTGTTCCTCGGCGCGCTCGACCCCGGGACCGGGCGCCTCGACTACGTCAACGCCGGGCACGAGCCCGCCCTGGTCATCGACCCGGACGGCGGCGCCCGCGAGCTGCGCCCAACGGGCCCCGCGCTCGGACTCGGTCCCGACGCGGTGTTCCGCGCGGGAGACGCGAGGCTCGATCCCGGCTACGGGCTCTTCGCGTTCACCGACGGACTGGTGGAAGCGCGGAGTCCGGCCGGCGAAGTGTTCGGCGCCGGGCGTTTGCGGGGGGCCCTGCGGGCCAACCACGGCTCCGCCGCCGGCCAGGTGCGCGGCGTCCTCGACGCCCTGCACGCGTTCACCGGGCAGGCCGAACCGCACGACGACGTGACCCTCCTCGCCGCGTCGCTCACCAACGGCTGACGCGCGACGTCGCGCCGCCGTCGGGGCGGAGCGGGAGTCATGCGCTACTCGCGGCGTCGAGCCTAGTCGGCGTACTCGGGATAGTGCTGGCGCGCACACTCCGGGCAGAGGCCGTGGCTGAAGGCCACGTCAGCGTGCGTGCGCAGGTAAATCTCGAGCGGCTGCCAGGACTGCTCCTGGTCTCGAATCTTCTTGCAGAAGGAGCAGATGGGGAGAATTTTCTCCAGCATCGCCACTTCACGACGAAGCGCCCGGTGCCGTCCGGCCACGCGGTTGGTGAGGACCGCCAGCAGACCGAGCATCGCCACCCGTATCAACCCATTGACCAGGGAGTCCGCGTTGCTCCAGGGGACGCTCCAGAGGCCAAAGACAAACGCGAAACGGATCGCGGGCAGCGCGACGGCGAGCGTCAGCGCGTGGGGGAAGTCGTCGAACCAGGCCGCGAGCGCCACCGGAAGAACGAACGCGATGGGAAACTGAATGAAGGGACCCGCGACGAAGGTGACCACGATCGAGGCGGCCGCCATCAGGTACCACAGGGCGAGCCGCTGCCCGCGGCGGGAAGTGATGTCCTGGACCGAAAGCGTCATGGTGGCACCTGATGCGAGAGGGCCTCGGCGCGTCAACCCACCCAGTGGACGATCGCGAACGCGAAGAAGAGCACGGGCGCCGTCCCCTGGATCAGCGCGCCCCGCCACATTCGCGGGGCTGACGCCGCGAGCACCATCGCGGCGCCGAGCATGGACAGCAGGTTCCAGCACACCAGGGTGAGGCCCAGGCCGGGATACCCCCGGGGGATGAGCGCGAGCCCCGCGAAGGTCCCCGCGGCGAGGAAGAGATTGTAGAACCCCTGATTGAAAGCGATCAGGCGAGTCGCGGCCGCCTGGTCCGGGGTCTGCCGAAACCGCGCCCGGACCGCCGCCGTGCTCCACCACAGGCTTTCCATGCCGAAGATCAGGACGTGCACCAGGCCCGCCAGGATCGCCGCCACCCACATGATCAGCAGCATCGCAGGTCCTCCATGTGGCGCTATTGCCCCTCGGGCGGCTGCCAGAGTTCCACCTTGTTTCCCTCGGGGTCCAGAACCCAGCCGAACTTTCCGAACTCGGAGTCGTCGGTCTTCTCGAGCACGTTGCAGCCTTCCTGCCGCAGCGCCTGGAGCAGACCCGCCAGGTCGGCCACCCGGTAGTTGATCATGAAAGGGGCCTTGCTGGGCGCGAAGTTGTTTCCGCCGGGCCCGAAAATGGTCCACGCGGTGGTGCCCGCGGTCGGGCGCCCGGCTTCGTCCGTCCAGTCGAAGGCGGCCCCGCCCCAGTCCTGGACGTCGATTCCGAGGTGCTTCTTGTACCAGGCCCGGAGCGAAACAGGATCCTTGGCCACGAAAAAGATGCCGCCGATGCCGGTGACTCTCTTCATCAGCACCTCCAAAGGGAACGACGCGTGGTTTTCGATGGCTAGCGTTTCGGCGCGTACCGCATCGCGACCGCTCCCGAGCCGAGCTCGAGCCGGTCCACGAGCTTGAAGTCGACCGCCTTGGACAGCCCCGCGAACAGCGCCGGCCCGTGGCCGGCGATCCGGGGGTGTACGACGAACTCGTACTCGTCGATCAGTCCCAGCTCCGCCAACGCCTGGGGGAGCGTCACCCCCCCGGTGAGCAGCCCCTTCCCCGGCTCCCGCTTGAGCTGCTGCACCGCCTGCCCGAGGTCCCTACCCAGGAGCTCCGCGTTCCAATTCACCCGTTTCAGGGTGCTGGACACCACGTACTTCTTTTTCGCGTCGATGGTCCGGGCGAAGGGCTCCATCCACTCGGGCCGCGCGCCGGCCGGCGCCGGGCCGCGCCACGCCGCCTCCATCATCTCGTAGGTCACCCGGCCGAGCAGGAGGGCGTCGGCACGATCGAGCGTCTCGGCCGCGTGACGATGCGCGACTTGGTCCGCGGGGATCGCCCGATGATCGCAACACCCGTCCAGCGTAACGTTGATGGAATACCGCAGGGGTCGCACCGGGCAAGAGTACCGCCGATGGGTCCCTGTCGCAAACCGGGCGGTGCAGACTGGTCCGCGCTTGAGGCCGCGGCGCCGCGCGCACTACCGGTGGGCAATGGCTGGCAGGAAGCTCACCCGAAGTGCCGCCAGCTCCAGAACCAGGACCAGCAGCATCACCGCCGCCGCGGTGGGAGCTCCGACCTGGCTGCGAATGCGGACCGAGGCCACCATGCCCGCCAGGGCGGCGACCCCCACCACCAGCGTCATGGCGATCTCGGTGGGTGAGAACGTCCCGCCGAGGAGATGCGGAAAGCCAAGAAGCGTCAGCCAGATGTTGATCATCAACAGCAGCCAGAGGGCGAAGCACGGCAGCCCGGCCCACTTGCTCCACGGTGAGCCCCGGAGCCCCAGCACGATCGCGACCCAGTAGGGTGAGGTCTGCACGATGTGCCGGATGATCCCGTGGGATACCAGCCCCACCACCAGGAGGGCGGTCATCATGGTGAGGCAGCAACCGATCAGGAGACGGACATTCTTGTCCATTCGTCCTGGCCGGGTTCGGGGTCCGGAAAGTCCTCGAAGCGGGGCGTGGTGCCCCGGGCGTGCAAGGCGGCGGCTTTCATCGGCGACTCACCCCGCGGCGCCCGCCTTCCGTACCGGGTAGCGCAGGTGGGTCACGCCCACGCCCGCGATGACCGTTGGGTTGCCAAGCACGGCGGGTGTGCCGGTGAGATGGTCAAAGAGGCGCACTCCCGAGCCCAGCAGAACCGCCGCGATGTCCACCTGGAGTTCGTCGAGGAGGCCGGCCTTCAGCAGTTGCTGGATGGTGTCCGCGCCGTGGACGCCGACCGACTTCCCGGCGGCGGCGGCCTTGGCCTGACGAACCGCGCTGTCAATGCCGTCGGTCACGAAGCGGACGTTCGAGTCGGGTTTCGGCCATCCGGCGGGAATGTGGTGCGTGAGCACGAACGCCGGTCCCCACGCGTGATTGCCGCCCCAGCCGTGCGCGACCTCGAAGGTGCGGCGACCGGTGAGCACGGCGCCGAGTCCCGAGGTGAGACCGCGAAGGTGCTGGGCGCTCGGCCCGGACACCCTGTACGTCATCGGGTCCGACCCGCCGCTCTGGACTTCGACCTCCCCCGACGTGAAGTACCAATCGAACACCTCGGCCACGCCATCGTGCGGGTCGGCGACGTAGCCGTCGAGCGACATGGACATAATGGCGACCAGCTTCGACATCGCGTACTCCTTTCGCCTCTGGCGACGACGCCGGCAACCTGGTTAGACGATGGCCGTCATTCCGGAGAGCTGGCGCGCGCGGCGATCAATGTCCCGATCACCATGATGATCACCGCGGCCTCGAGGAGGCCGTCCCGCGGGCCGCGGAGTTGAAAGGCGGTGAACCCCGCGAGGGACACGAAGTACCCGAGGATTTCGCCCCGCGTCAACGGCTTACGGAACCAGTTGGACATTCGAGCCTCCTCTTTGAGATGTCCGCCGGCCTAGAAGGCGCCGGTCAGGCGGCGACGACCACCTCATACTCGCTCTGCACCAGACCGGTGCGATAGTGGCGCGTCGCCACGTGCCGCAGCGGGATGTCGCGGAGCAGCGAACCGAAAAGGGGTATGCCGGCCCCGATGAGCACGGGGACGCGGCTGATGATGAGCCGCTGAATCAGCCCCGCCCTCAGGAAACCCTGAATGGTGATCCCGCCATCCACGTACGCGTGCCTGACCCCTCGCGCCTCGAGCTGGCGCACGATCTCGACCGGGTCTCCGGCCAGGCGCTCGACCACCGCGCCCGGCGGCACCGACGGGAGGGGGCGGGTGCTGAGGACGAACACCGGTTTCTTGCCGTAGACCCAGCCGCCGAAACCCAGCACGGTGTCGAAGGTGTGCCGTCCCATCACCAGCGCGTCCACGCTCGCGATGAACTCGTCGTATCCGTGGGGCTCGTCGCCCGCGACGTCCAGGAAATCGAACGACCCGTCGGGGCGCGCGATGAAGCCGTCGAGGCTCGTGCCTACGAACACCGAGGCCTTCACGTCACGCCAGCCGCGCGCCGCAGTTTGGACAGGTGGTGGCGTTGATCATCACGCCCCAGTTGCCTCCACCGAGGCTCGCCCGCGGCAGCTTGTTGCAGGCCGGGCACCGCGCCGAGGTGATGATCTTGGCTCCGCAGAACATGGTCACGGCGGCGAACAGGTAGCCCACCAGAGACGCGCTGGTCATGGCGACCACCATGATGGCGCAGGCGACCGCGGCGACCGGCCACCCCAGCCGGTTTGCCCGGCGCTCGCGAAGCTGGAACTCCTCCACGATGACCCGCTCTTCGGGGGTGAGCGGCGGCGGGGGTGGAAGCAGTCGTTGAGCCCTCCTGCCGCGCAAGTAGCCGTAGCCGAGCACCAGGGCCCCGACCACGGGCCACCACCAGGGGAGGTCGCGCAGGGGGATGGGCATAAGTCGGACGCTCTGGGTTGGGGTTAGCGCGATCGGAGCGCGCGGCGCGCGCCGACCCAGACCAGCGCCAGCAGGACCAACGGGATGGCGGCGTCCTGCACCGCGCGGGACAGCGTCGCCCGATGTCCGTAGGCGAATCGGCCGGCGACGTACGTCATCGCGATGGTGGCGGCGGCGCAGCTCCCCAGCGCGCCCAGCGCCCACCGGCGGAGGCGCGAGAGGCCGATCCCCGATGAGAGGGCCGAGGCCCCGAACCAGGCGCCGATGCCGATGTCCTGGAGGTCGGGACCCGCGAGCGCCGCGACAGCCAACATCCAGCCGGCGAGTGACGCGAAGCACAGCAACGCGGCCGCCAGGGTGAGCCACCCAGGGCGTTGGGGAAGCACGATCCCATGACTCCTTCGCGGCGCCGGGAGGTTCGAGCGCTCGAAAGGTGGTAGTTGGAGCGAATACCCCCCAGGTGTTTCGGACGGCGCCCCGGCAATTCTACCTCAGACCCCCCGCGCCGCCAGTGAGATTACCGCCGCAACGCGGCGCGCCCCCATCGCGCCGCAAGACGCGCTCCGAGGTAGAGCAGCACCAGGCCGATCACGAAGCCCGTGCCGGCCCCGCTCCGCGTAGCGAACATTCCGCTGTAGGCGGCACTGACGAACAGCCAGCCGAGTCCCGCGATCACGAGCGAAAGGATCGTGCGGACGGCGGCGACGAATCGGCTGGTTCTAGGCAAGCCGCCGGGCTTCTCCTGTGGGACCGACACCGGCTCCCTCCTCGTCGCCTGTTTGGGAGGCGCCGCCAGCTTCAGGTGCGGGTCAGGCCGCGACGGACCGGGGCACGATCAGCATGACGAATTGAACGGCCGCAACCAGAAGACTCCACACCAGGCCGGCGACGAACGCCATCACCGCGAATCGCGGGAAGTAACCCAGCGCGGCCAACGCGCTGACGATGCCGCTCGCGTAACCGCCGGGAATCAGGAAGAACCGAAGCGGGAGGGGCTCGAGCAGGGTGGCTTTCAGCGCCGCGCGCAAGGCGCTGGTGACGAGCGCCAGGTGGATGACCGCGAGGAGCCCGTTGGCGCTCCGCCAGATCAGCGCTTGCGACTGGATACCGGTCGAGGCTACGAGGGGGATGAACGCAAGAAAGAGCACGACGACCGAGGGCATCAGCAGGTTAAGGAGCGCGGTGCGCTCCGATGCGCTCCACCCATCCCGCGACGACCGGCCCACGGCAAAAATGACGCCGGTGAATCCGATGAACGTCGCCGCCACCCCCGCGATGACCGCGAGAACACTCCAAGGGTCCCCGATGCGCATGACCTATGGTAGGAACACCCGCGCGTTTCTGCCATAGCCACGCCCGCGGGGCTCCGGGCCCGGCGCTCGCGCCCTACCTGCGGCGCGGACTCCGCCCCGCCAGCCGGCCCCCCGTCCCGCCCGTATCCGCGGTCGCCAGAATTTGACCGGTCCAGGTGCCGGCGGCGTACTTGATCGCCGCGTGGGTGGCGACCGGAGAGTAGGCGGAATCCCCGACGAAGACCCAGTTCGAATCGGCCGTGATCGAGACGCTGGGGACACTCGCGACCGGGTTGTTGTAGCGGTCGAAGCCCTGCCCGACCCGCGCGCGGACGTTGACCCGCTGGTTCACGAACACCTCGATCGGAATCGAATCGAGCGAGAGGTAATTGAAGCTGTCCGCGTGCGCCCTGATCTTGAGCTGGGCCAG
>DASSQQ010000009.1:0-7575 GCA_035702425.1 Gemmatimonadales bacterium | reverse complement strand
CCATCTACATCGGCGCCCAGTTCCTGTTCCGCTCCCGCGATTTCGGCCAGACCTGGGACCGGATCTCCCCCGATCTCACCACCAACGATCCGCTGAAGCAGAAGCAGGAGCAGTCGGGCGGCGTGACGGTCGACAACTCGTCGGCTGAAATGCACACCACGATTTTCTCCATCGCCGAGTCCCCGAAGAACGGCAACGTCATCTGGGTGGGGACCGACGACGGCAATCTCCATCTCTCCAAGGACGGCGGGAAAACCTGGACCAACGTGGTCGCCCACATCGCGGGCCTGCCCAAGAACGCGTGGGTGACGTCGGTCGAGCCGGGGCACTTCGATGAGGGCACCATCTACGCGACGTTCGACCTGCACACCTTCGGCGACATGAAGCCCTACGCGTACAGGTCCACCGATTACGGCGCCACCTGGACGCCGCTCGTCGCCCCCGACAGTCCGGTGCGCGGGTACGCCCACGTGATCAAGGAAGATCTGGTCAACAAGGACCTGCTCTTCCTCGGCACCGAGTTCGGGCTCTGGGTGTCGCTCGACGGCGGCCAGCAGTGGGCGCGCTACAAGGGCGGCGACATGCCGGCGGTCGCGGTGCGCGATCTCGCGATCCACCCCCGGGACAACGATCTCGTGATCGCGACCCACGGGCGCGGCATCTGGATCGTGGACGACATCACCCCGCTGCGCGGCCTCACGCCGGCGGTGCTGGCGAGCACCGCCGCCTTCCTGCCCCAGCGGCCCACGGTCCAGCGGCTGCAGGCGGGCGGCGGCTGGGCCAACGGCGACGCGGCGGTCGTGGGACCCAATCCCCCGGACGACGCGGTGATCACCTACTACCAGCGCCGGCGGCACATCTTCGGCGACATGAAGCTCGAGGTCTTCGACCCGACCGGGAAGCTCCTCGCCACCATTCCCACCAGCAAGCGCCGCGGCCTCTCGCGGGTGACCTGGTCCATGCGGCTGCCCCCGCCGCACGTCCCCGTCGCGGCGAGCGTCGCGGGAGGGGCGACGGTCGGTCCCCGGGTCCTCCCCGGGACGTACACCGTGAAGCTCACCAAGGACACGGCGGTCTACACCACTCAGCTTTCCCTCGTGCCCGATCCGCGCGCGCATTACACCGACGCCGACCGCCAGGCGGCGCTCGACCTGGCGATGAAGATCAGCGCCACGCTGTCGGACATGACCTACACCGTGGACCGGATGAACGCGGTGCGGCAGGGGCTCGAGGCCCGCGCGCGGCAGCTCCCCGCGAAGGACGCGCTCGCCGCGCGGCTCAACACCGCCTCGGACGCGGTGGACGAGCTGCGCAAGAAGATCGTGGCCACCAAGGAAGGCGGGATGATCACCGGCGAAGAGCGGCTGCGGGAGTATATCACCGACCTCTACGGCGGCGTGATTTTCTACGACGGCCCGCCGTCGGCCACCGAGCTGCAGAACGCCGACGCGCTGGCCCGCGAGCTGGCCGACGTGACCCGCGACTTCGACGCCTGGGTGGCCAAGAGCCTGCCGCCCCTGAACGCCGACCTGGCGAAGAAGAAGGCGGCGCCGGTCCAGGTGCCGACGCGGGCGCAGTGGGACGCGATGAACGCCGCCAGGGAGTAGCGGCGGGGGCGGTCGCGGTCCGCCCCTTGCATTAGCTTTCGTCTGCTGCCCCCTCGTCCAACGGCAGGACACCGGACTTTGGATCCGGGAATGGTGGTTCGAGTCCACCGGGGGCAATCCCGACCCTTCACGCCGGCCCGAGGACCTCGCATGCGCCGCTCCGCATGGCTCGCGCTTTCGCTCGTCGTCGCCCCGCCCCTCACCGCTCAGCACCCGGCCCCGATCAACTGGGACTCACTCGGCGCCGAGACCAGGCGCATCCTCACCGGATACCTCCAGGTCAACACCACCAACCCGCCGGGCAACGAGCTCGACGCCGCGCGCTATCTCCAGCAGGTCCTCCAGGCCAACGGCATCGCCGCCCAGATCCTGGACACGGCCGAGCTGGGGCACAACCGGGCCAACCTCTACGCGCGGCTTCCGGGAAACGGATCGAAGAAAGCGATCGCGCTCGTCAATCACCTGGACGTGGTTCCCGCCACGCCGCAGTTCTGGTCGGTGGACCCGTTCGCCGGGGTCATCAAGGACGGATTCCTCTACGGCCGCGGCGCCCTCGACATGAAGGGCGAGGGGATCATGCAGCTGATGGCGATGATCGCGCTCAAGCGCTCCGGCGTGAGGTTGAACCGCGACATCGTGTTCATCGGCAATGCGGACGAAGAGCTGGGCGGCACCGGCGCGATGACCTTCGTGAACCGCCACCCCGAGCTCCTGAAGGACGTCGAGTTCCTGATGACCGAGGGCGGGGACAACCTGGTGACGGGCGGGAAGCTCATCTACTACGGCGTGGGCGTGGCGGAAAAGCGGACCTTCTGGCAGCGGCTCACCGTGCGCGGCACCCCGTCCCACGGCTCCCGGCCCACCAAGCTGAACCCGGTTCCGCATCTCGTGGCCGCGCTCGACAAGCTCGCCAACTACGAAACCCCGCTCCACGTCACCCCCGGGGTCGCCAAGTATTTCCGCGACATCGCCCACACCTACTCGGGCGAGCAGGCCGCGTGGCTCGGCAACGTGGACTCGGCGCTCGCCAACCCGGCGGCCCGCTCCTGGATCCTGGACAACGTCTACTGGAACGCGATTCTCCGGAACACCATCTCCCTCACCGTGCTCCAGGCGTCCAATAAGACCAACGTGATTCCGGCGGAGGCGACGGCGGAGGTGGACATCCGGCTCCTGCCCGACCAGGACACCGCCGCGGTGCGGGCCGACCTGGTGCGGGTGGTGAACGACACCGCGGTGCACTGGACCACGATTCTCCCGCCCAAGGCGCCCCTCGAAAGTCCGATCGACACCGATCTCTTCCGCGCCATCGCGCGGGCGGCGCACGACCGTGATCCCGGCGCCCTGGTGACCACGCCGATGCTCACCGGCGCCACCGACCGGCCCACCTACCGCGCCACGGGCATCGTCACTTACGGGTTCGATCCCTTCAAGACCGAGCAGGCCGACAATCAGCGGGGGGTGCACGGCAACGACGAGCGCGTGAGTCTGGACAACATCCGTTTCGGGGTGCATTACCTGTATGACGTTCTGCGGTACGTGCAGTGACTCGAGGTCCCTGGGAGCGCCCCACCATGCCCACTCTTCGTCCCCGCGGCGCCCGCTGGCGCCCGGTCGTGGCGGCGCTGGCCGCGCTGTTCTCGACCTCGCGCTGCAGCGACAGCACCGCCCCGGCCAAGTCGGTCGCGAACTTCATCGCCAGCGTCACCTCGAGTGACACCGCGGTGAAAGCGGTGCTGGTCACCGGCGCCGCCCCCACCGCGGGCTCCGGCCCCGCCGCCACGCTTTCCGGCACCGCCAACTTCGTCACCGGCGGCGCGTCCCAGCTCACGGTGGCGTCCGATTCGGCGTTCGGCACCATCATCGTCGCCATCGACAGCCAGCCCAACTACTACCGGCTCACCCTGCCCTCGGCGACGGATACCGCGGTCGTCATCATCACCCTGCAGACCCATCCGCCGGACACGGCGTTCACGCTCCTCGCGGGCGTGTCCGCGAGCGGCGCCGTCGGCACCTACGGATCCTACGACGCCGAGGCGGCGACGGTCTTCAACGTCGGCACCGGGGACGTCCAGGTATCGCTTTCCTGGGACGTGAACAGCGACGTGGACCTCCACCTGGTCCAGCCCCCGCCCGACAGCGAAGAGATCTACTACGGCAACCCCGTCTCGGCGTCGGGCGGCGAGCTCGACCTCGACTCCAACGCCGGGTGCGCCATCGACGGCAAGCGGAACGAGAACATCACCTGGCCGTCCAAGACCCCGCCCCACGGCACCTACATCGTGCGGGTGGACTACTGGGATGCCTGCACCCAGACCCAGACCAATTACGTGGTCACGGTGCGGGTGAAGGGCCGCGCGCCCCAGACCTTCACCGGCAGCTTCACCGGCACCGGGGACGCCGGCGCGCAGAGCGCGGGCACCCAGATCACGACCTTCATCTACTGAGGCGATGGCTGACCCCGGGGCGGCGCTCCGGGGCCAGCCCGCCGGGCCGCTACCGTCCCGGCCCCGCGCCCATCCCGCCCCGACGCTGGGGCAGGACGCTGGGCTTCGCGAGGGCGTCGAACTTGGGCTGCTCGGTGGAGGTCAAGAGTCCGCGGATCTGCTGGTAGAACCCGTCCACCTGATCCTGCTTCTGCTGCAGCTGGGTGCGCATGCTGTCCAGCGCCGGCTGCATCGCCTGCCGCTGTTCCGGCGTCGGCATCTGGCCGCCGGTCTTGGACATCATCTCCTGGCGGAACCTGATCCTGAGGTCGGCCGCGTCCTTCATTACGCCGTTGAGCGATTCGTACGGCTTGGCGACCTGATCCTTCTGCGCGGCGGTGAGGCCCACCGCCGCGACCAGCGAGTCCAGCGTCATCCAGTGATCGGGGGGCGGCTGGCGGAAGCCTTGAGCGGCCGCGGGCGCCGCGAGGAGGGCGGCGAGGGAAAGCGCGAGCAGCGAACGCATTGGAGTACTCCAGTGGTCGGGGTATCCTGGGATACGCGGGACTATCCCCCGCCGTTCCCCGGCGCGTTCCGGAGCGGGCCTTGCCCGCCAATCCCAACCCCTTCACATCACATTGGTTACCGGGTAGCTTCTAGGCCCCGATGGCGGACCTGACGCTTTCGCGCAGCCAGCTCCTGCTCCTCGCCGGCACGGCCAACCGCCCGCTCGCCGAGGAGATGGCGCACGATTTGGGCCAGCCGCTCTGCGCGGTGACGATCCGCCGGTTCGCCGACGGGGAGATCTTCGTCAAGATCGACGAGAACGTGCGGGGGCGGGACGTGTTCATCATCCAGCCCACCAATCCGCCGGCCGAGAATTACCTGGAGCTGCTGCTCCTGATCGACGCGGCGCGGCGGGCCAGCGCGGCGCGGGTCACGGCGGTCCTGCCCTACTTCGGATACGCGCGGCAGGACCGCAAGGATCAGCCCCGGGTGGCGATCAGCGCCAAGCTGATGGCGAATCTGATCACCCACGCCGGCGCGGACCGGGTGCTGGGAATGGATTTCCATTCCCACCAGGTGCAGGGGTTCTTCGACATTCCGGTGGACCACCTGTACGCGGCGCCGGCGTTCGTGGGACACTTCCGGCAGAAGTCCCTGCACGATCCGGTGGTGGTGGCGCCGGACGTGGGCTCGGCAAAAATGGCGCGGGGGTTCGCCAAGCGATTGAACGCGGCGCTCGCCATCATCGACAAGCGGCGCCCCTCGGCGAACGTGGCGGAAGTGGTGAACGTGGTCGGCGAGGTCGAGGGGAAGGATTGCCTCATCCCCGACGACATGATCGATACCGCGGGGACGATCACCGAAGCGGCGGCGGCCCTGAAGCGGCTGGGCGCGCGCCGGATCTTCGCCTTCGCGACCCACGCCCTGCTCTCCGGGCCCGCCGTCGAGCGCCTCCGCGCCTCGCCGGTGGAAGAGGTGACGGTGACCAACACCATCCGCCTCCCCGAGGAGCGGAAGTTCGAAAAGCTGGTGGTGCTGTCGGTGGCGGGCCTGATGTCCAAGGCCATCGGCTACGAGCACTCCAACCAGTCGGTGAGTTCGCTGTTCGACTGAAGAGACTGCGGATTGCGGATTGTGGATTGCGGATTGAAAAGGGCTGATGGCTGACGGCTGGCGGCTGATGGCTCAACTGACAACTGATACCTGAGGACTGTAGTCATGGCGCAGATCATTTCATTGGCCGCAAAGACCCGCGAGGCGAGCGGCAAGGGCTCGGCGCGGAGCGCGCGGGCGAAGGCCCTGGTGCCCGCCGTCATTTACGGCCACGGCCGGCCCACCCAGTCGCTGGTGCTCGACTCCCCCGCTCTCGAGAAGGCGCTCACCGGCGTCGAGCCCGAGGCGACGGTGGTCGAGCTCACGCTCGACGGCAAGAAGGTGAAGACGCTGATCCGCGAGATTCAGCGCCACCCCATCCGCCCCGACATCATCCACGTGGACTTCTACGAGATCCACGCCGACGAGAAGGTGAAGCTCAAGGTGCCGGTGCACCTCGTGGGCTCGGCCGACGGCGTGCGCAACGCGGGCGGGGTGCTGGACCAGGTGATCCGCGACGTGGAAATCGAAGTGCTCCCCGAAGACATTCCGGACCGGGTGGAGCTGGACGTGACGGCGCTCAAGATCGGGGATTCGCTGCACGTGAAGGATCTGGCCATTCCCAAGGCGACGATTCTCCTGGCGGGCGACCTGACCATCGCGACGGTGGTGCCGCCGCGGGCCGAGGAAGTGGCGGCGCCGACGACGGAGACCGCGACGGAAGTGGCCGAGCCGGAGCTGATCCGGAAGGTCCGCGAGGATGAGGAGGGCGAGGAGGGCGAGGCGGCGGCCGAGGGGAAGGCGGAGCCGGCCAAGCCGGAGGCGAAGGAAGGAAAGAAGACCGAGAAGCCCAAGGGTTAAGGGGTGCGCGCCGTCGTCGGTCTCGGCAATCCCGGCCCCGACTATCAGGCGACGCGCCACAACGCGGGATTCTGGCTGGTGGACGCGCTCGCGGCGCGGTGGGGATTTCCTCCCTTCCGGCGTGGCGAGCGCGCCCGCGTTTCGGCGGGTTCGTTCGCGGAGACCGAGGTCGCACTCCTCAAACCCACGACGTACATGAACCGGAGCGGCGCGGCGCTGGCGTCGCTCAGGGCCGATCCCAGGTTCGACCCTGCCAGGGACCTCCTGATCGTGGTGGACGACTTCAACCTGCCGCTGGGCAAGTTTCGCCTGCGCGCCTCGGGGTCGGCGGGCGGGCACAACGGGTTGAAGAGCGTGGAGGGGTCACTGCAGTCGCAGGCGTACGCGCGGCTGCGGATCGGCGTGGGTCCCGTGACCCCGGAGATGCCGTGGGAGGACTACGTCCTCGCGCCCTTCGAGCCCGAGGAGCAGGAACAGCTCGAGGAATTGGGTCCTGCCCTCATGGAGGCAGTCGAGAAGTGGCTGAAGGAAGGAGCGGGCGCGTTGACGGAGAGTTGAGGTTCGCAGTCTAGTATCCTGGTTGCCATGCCCGCCGAGCCCTCCTACGTTCCGAAAATGTCTCCCCCGCCTCTGATGACCACGGACGAACTGCTGCACCTGAGCCTGCCCGACAAACGCCCGGAGCTGGTGCGCGGCGAGCTGGTAGCACGCGAGCCCGCCGGATCGCTGCATGGACTCGTCGCCGCGAAGATCGCCCTCGCGCTGGGTGTCTTCGCGAAGGAAACGGATGCCGGGGGCGTCTTCGCCGCGGAGACCGGCTTCCACCTGGCGAGCAATCCCGACACGGTTCGGGCGCCTGACGTCGCGTTCGTGAGCCGGGAGCGGATGGCGGCGGCGCAAACGGCCGGATACGCGGCGCTCGCGCCGGATCTGGTGGTTGGGGTGTTATCGCCCGGCGACCGCGCCGGTGCGGTCCTCGCCAAGGTGGCTGACTGGCTTTCCGCCGGCACCACGGTCAGGCTGGACGATGCGCTCGGGGGCGAGGACGTGCTCTCGGGATTCGAGTGCAGGTTGGGGACGGT
>DASSQQ010000008.1:0-2935 GCA_035702425.1 Gemmatimonadales bacterium | reverse complement strand
CGCGGCGATGGTGACGCCGAACTTCTCCTTGAACGCCTCGATCAGCTCCGCCAGCTCGAAGACCGACATGTTGCCGATCGCGGCGAGGATGTCGTCCTTCCCCAACTGTGTCTGCGTGGTCATAGGATCTCCTACCCGGTTAGGAAGCAGCGCCCGAGGAGCGCTTGGCCTTGAGCGCCTCGAGGGCACCCACCATGTTCATCAACAGTCCGTTCAGCGCGCCGACGAAGTTCGCCATCGGCGCCTGGAGCGCGCCGCCCAGCTGGGCCAGCAGCTCCTGTTTCGAGGGCAAGAGCGCGAGCCGCTGCACCTGCTCCGGCCCCACGGTCTTCCCTTCCACCAGGCCCGCCTTGATCGCGGGCTTCTCGTGCTCCTTCGCGAACTCCGCCAGCACCTTGGCCGCGGCGACGGGATCCGCCCCCGCCAGCACCAGCCCGGTGGGACCCTGGAGGTGCGACTCCAGCCCCAGCACCTGCGCGTCCGACATCGCGCGCCGGGCGAGGGTGTTCTTCACCACCACGTACTCCACGCCCACCGCGCGGAACTTCCGCCGCAGCTGCGTGATCCCGGCCACGTCGAGGCCGGTGAAGTCGGTGACGTACACCGTGGGCGAGCGTTTGAGCTTCGCCGTGAGCCCGGTGACGGTCTCCTGCTTCTGCGCCTTGGTCGCGATCATACCGTCCACCCCGCGGGATCGAGGGGCACGCCCGGCCCCATGGTCGACGACACGGTCACGGAGCGGAGGTACTGGCCCTTGGCCGCCGACGGCTTGGCCCGGACGATCGCTTCCACGAACGCATTCAGGTTCTCGGCCAGCGCGTCGGCGGCGAACGACTTCTTGCCGATCGGCGCGTGCACGATGCCGCTCTTGTCCACCCGGAACTCGATCTTGCCCGCCTTCAGCTCCTTCACCGCGCGGGTCACGTCCATCGTCACCGTGCCGGCCTTCGGGTTCGGCATCAGGCCCCGGGGGCCCAGCACCTTGCCCAGCGGCGCCAGCTGGCCCATCACGTCCGGGGTGGCGACGATCACGTCGGTGTCGAGCCAGCCGTCCTTGATCTTCTGGATGTACTCGATCCCCACCGCGTCGGCGCCGGCCGCTTCGGCCTCCTTCGCCTTCTCACCCTGCGTGATCACCAGGATCCGGACCGTCTTCCCGGTGCCGTGCGGCAGGGACACCGTGCCGCGGACGATCTGGTCCGCGTGCTTGGGGTCCACGCCCAGGCGCACCGCCACGTCCACCGACTCGTCGAACTTGGCGTAGGCGGCGGCCTTCACCCGCTCCGCCGCTTCCTTGGGCGAGTGCAGCTTCTTGGGCTCGACGGTCTGCGCCGCGGCGCGGTACCGCTTGCCGTGGGCGCGCATCAGTCCACCACCTCGAGACCCATGGAGCGCGCGGTGCCCGCGATCATCGCCATCGCCGCGTCCAGATTGGTGGCGTTCAAGTCGGGCATCTTGAGCTCGGCGATCTTCTTCACCTGGGCGCGCGTCACCGTCCCCACCTTGGTGCGGTTGGAGGTGGCGGAGCCCTTCTCGATGCCGGCCTCCTTCTTCAGGAGGACCGCCGCGGGCGGCGTCTTGGTGATGAAGGTGAACGTCCGGTCCTTGAAGATCGTGACTTCGACCGGCGTGATCATCCCCGCGGCGCTCTGGGTGCGCGCGTTGAACTGCTTCACGAACTCCATGATGTTCAGCCCATGGGGTCCGAGCGCGGTCCCCACCGGCGGGGCCGGCGTCGCCTGCCCCGCGGGGACCTGCAGTTTCACGACTGCCATGATCGGTTTGGCCATCAGTGCCTCTCACTCGCGTCCGAGCCGCCGGACTCCCACGTCACCCGTGGTCGGGTCTGCCGTTCGTCGGTCCGCCTTCAGTGCGCCTTCAGCTGCAGGTAATCGAGCTCCACCGACGTCGGCCGGCCGAAGAGCGAGACCGAGACCCGCACCTTGCCCTTGTCCGGAATCACTTCCTCCACCGTGCCGCTGAAATCCGAAAACGGCCCCTCGGTGATCTCCACCACCTGCCCCACCAGGAACGGAATCTCGTCGGCCGGCTCTTCTTCCGGCGCGGCCTCCTCGATGCCCAGGAGCCGGTTCACTTCGTCGGGCCGGAGCGGCATCGGCAGCCGGTCGGTCCCCACGAACTTGATCACGCCCTGCACGCTGTTGATGGTGTGAATCGTCTCCTGATTCATCACCATCTCCACCAGCACGTAGCCGGGGTAGATCTTCCGCTCCTTGTTTTCCTTCTTGCCGTTCTTGATCTCCACCACCATCTGGGTGGGGACCAGCGCCTGCCGGATCGGCTTGTCCCCGTCGGGCCGCGCGTCTTCCTTGATGCGGCGGTCGATCAGCGAGCGCACCTTGTTCTCGTGTCCCGCGGTGGTCTGGATCGCGTACCAGCGGTGCTCCGACATCAGAAGCTTCTCGCGACGAACACCACCAGCAGCTGCTGGAACAGCCAGTCCATCCAGCCGATCGCCACGCCCAGAATCGCCACGAAGATCAGAATCACCACCGTGGCCTTCCGGAGCTCGGTCCAGGTGGGCCAGGTGATCTTCTTGATCTCCTGGTTCACGAGACGCAGAAACTCCACCGTCCGGCCGAACCAGTTGCGCCGCTCGCCCGACAGGGCCTCCGTTCCCACGCTTACTTCGACTCCTTGTGCGCCTGCTGCTTGTTACACCGCGGGCAGAACTTCTTCCACTCCGCGCGCTCGGGGTGCTTGCGCCGGTTCTTGGTGGTGAAATAGTTCCGGGTTTTGCACACCGTGCATTCCATGATGATGTTCTCTCGCGCCATCTAGGCCTCGATTGTCCGCGTTACTTCTTGATCTTGGTGACGACGCCGGCGCCCACGGTGCGCCCGCCTTCCCGGATCGCAAACCGCAGCCCCTCCTCCATCGCGATCGGCGTGATCAGCTCGATCGCCATCTTCGT
>DASSQQ010000007.1:0-49137 GCA_035702425.1 Gemmatimonadales bacterium | reverse complement strand
CCCTCCCGGATCTGGAAGCTGTTGAGGGAGAGGGTGGAGCGGTCGGCGGACGCGCTGACGTTGGCCTGCACCCGCACCGCGAATACCGAGGGCGGCCCCTGGGTGAAGAGGAGCGAGCGCGGCGTCCGGTAGAGTGAATCGTTCCGCTCTTCCCGCACCAGCTTGGTGGAATCCGCGAAGGGGGTGAGGTGCGGGAAGATCACGTAGAAGTCGTGCAGCGGCGCGCCGTTCTGCGGATCGCGGGAGCGGGGAAAGAGCCGGTTGTACTGGTCGAACTTGGTCTGGTCCGATTCCAGGGCGAGGCCCAGCCGCGACAGATAGGTCTCCCCGGTGGCCACCGTGCGCTCCCGCTGGTTCACGGTCAGGGTGACCTGGACGCTGGAGCGGTCCACTTCGCTGCCGCCGACCCGGTACGCGTTCCGGATCTGAAAGCGGAACGACGGCGAGGCGGCGGTGACGCCCAGGTTGGGATCGTAGACCAGGCGCAGGGTGTCGGGGGCGGCGCTGGTGTCCGGGTTCGCCTCGGTGGGAAAGGTCCCCACGCAATGCGACGCGGGGCCGCACGCGATCTGTCCCACCGGAATGTAGGAGACGGCGAGGTAATCGCTTTGATCGAGGCGGGTGGCGAGCGCGAACCAGGTGCCCGAGGGATCGACGTAGTAGTCCTTTCCCTCCTGCAGGATCTCCCACTGAAAGGGGCCGACCCGCTCCGGACAAGGCGCGGCGACGCCGCCACCCGCGCCGCAGGCCACCGCCCGCACGCCGCCGATGTTCTGGTTGCTGGTGCTGGTCGGCGAAATCGCGCGCACCCGGTAGACGTGGAGGCTCCCCACCCGCAGGGTGTCGGGCAGAGTCGTGGGATCCACGTTCAGGATGTCGATCGCGGGGTATCCGGGCATCGCGGCGGGATCGGCCGCGAAGAAGAAGCGTCCGGTTTCGTAATCGAGGTCCCGCGAGGTGCGGTCCAGGGGCTGGGTGGTGGTCTGGCCGACGTCGTAGACCCGGTCCTTTACCACGCTCCCCTTCTGCTGGGCGTAAATGCCGCGCAGCTCGAGGGGCCCCACCTGCCCGATCGCCTGCACCCCGAAATTGTTGGCGGGAATCGCGGCGCTGATGAAGCGGGAGGGGGGAATCTGGAAGGTGACGTTTCCCGCCTCGATGCGTTTCAGCGGCTCGTCCTCCAGACCCTCGTACCAGACCTGCAGGTTGTTGTTGGCGTCGAACTCGCGCTGGCTGTCGAAGTCCACGTTGACGTGCAGGCGCTGGCCCACCACGCCCGCGGTGCGGACCGCGTACTGGGGATTGGGACTGATGGTGGGGAACCCGGTGTTGCATCCCGAGATCGCCTGCTGCCGTTCCACCGGCGTGCAGTGGAGATTCTTGAACTGGTCCGCCTTCAACTCGAACCGCAGCGAGAGCTGCATCCCCAGGTTGGCGTAAGGACCGAAGAGGCTGGGGTTGGCGCCGCCGGCCGGCGCCCCGGGAAGGGGCGCGCCCGGCGGGGGCGTCACCGGCGCGGCGGTGGTCTCGGCGGGAGCCGCCGGCACCCCGGCGAGGAGAACTTCCGGCGGCGGCGCGAGCCGGATTCCGGTGAGCGACGCCCGCACCCGCTCGGTCCACGCCCGGGCCGCGAGCGCCGGGGTCGTCCGTGGTCCCAGCCGTCCTCCGGGGGCGAGCGCGGGATTGGCGGGGGGGACGAGCGGCGCGAAGGGAATCGTGGCGATGAGCCGCGGTTCGCGCGACGCGACGGTCCCCGTATCCTGCGCTGACGCTCGGGGTATGAAGAACGGAAAGACCAGCAGGGCGACGAGGGCGGAGCGGCGCATCCCTTGTAGAGGCTTGGAGTTCCGAATATAATGGCCGCACTCTCCGTGCGCATCCTCAGCCGCTATATCCTGCGCCAGCACGCGGCGCCGCTCGGCTTCTCGCTCGCGGCGCTCACCAGCCTGATGATCCTGCAGCAGATCGCGCGGCAATTCGGTCAGCTGGTCGGGAAGGGTCTCCCCGCGGGCGTCATCGCGGACGTGTTCGTGCTGTCCCTGCCGTTCATCATCGCGATGACCCTGCCGATGGCGGTCCTGGTCGCGGTGCTCTACACCATGAGCCACCTCGCCGCGGATCACGAGATCACCGCGATGAAGGCGGGCGGCGTCTCCACCGGGCGGATGCTGCTCCCGGTGCTCGCCGGCGCGGGCGGGATCGCGCTCCTCGCCCTGGCGTGGAACGACCAGGTGCTCCCCCGCGCCAATCACAGTCTCCGGACCCTGCTCGTCGACATCCAGCGCAAGAAGCCGTCCTTCACGCTCAAGGAAGAAGTGATCAACGAAGTCGTGCCGGGACAGTTCTTCCTGCGCGCGGCCCGGATCGACGCCGCCACCAGCAAGCTTCGGGATGTGACGATCTATGACCTCGGAGACGCCGATCGGCGGCGGATCATTTCCGCCGACTCGGGACGCATGGCTTATACCCCCGGGGGCAAGGATTTGTACCTCACCCTCCTCGACGGGGACATCCGGGAGGTGAAGCGCGCCGAGCCGGAGCAGTTCAACCGCACCTTCTTCCGCGAGAACCGGATCCGCGTGGCCGGGGTGAGCAACACCTTCGAACAGACCGAGAACGATACCTACAAGGGCACCCGGGAAATGACCCTGTGCGAGATGCAGCAGGTGGTCGCCGGGGCGCGGGACGAGGAAGCGCGCGCCCACGACGCGGCCCGGGCGGCCGTCCTCTCGGACCTGCGGCGCCTGGCGGGCCTCCCGCCCGCGCCCGGGGACACCCTCTCCGCGCGCCCGCAGCGCCCCAGCCTCTACTGCCGCCTGCTCGGCAAGTTCGCGGGCGCCATCCTCCCGGACGAGGCCGACGCCCAGAACCCCGCCACCCGGAAACCGCGGTCCGCGCCCCGGGCCCGCGTCACGCCCCGCCCGGACCAGCTGTTCCCGATTCCGCTCCGGCCGCCCGCCACGCCCCAGGCGGCGGGCGCGCCGCCCATCATCCTCACCGCCGGCGGGACCATCGCCGCGGCGGAGCGGGTCCGCTCGGCGAAGCTCCGGGCCGCGATGTACGAGGTCGAGATCCAGAAGAAGTACGCGCTCGCCGCGGCGTGCGTGGTCTTCGCGCTGCTCGGCTTCCCGGTGGCGATCCGCTTCCCGCGGGGCGGGATCGGCCTCGTGATCGGGATGAGCGTGGTGGTCTTCGCCATCTATTACGTGGGATTGATCGGCGGCGAGCAGGCCGGAGACCGGATGACGCTCTCGCCCTTCTGGTCCATGTGGGCCGCCAACGTGGTCTGCGGGGTGGCCGGGCTCATCGGCCTGTGGGCGGTGCGCCGGGAGGGCGGGACCGCCCGCGGCGGCGACTGGGACGACATCCGCGCCACCCTGCTCTTCTGGCGCCGGAAGCGCGTCACGTGAGAGTCCTCGACCGCTACCTCCTCCGGGAGTGGCTCAAGGTCTTCGGGGTGACCCTGCTCGGCTTCCCCATTCTGGTGATCGTGATCGACCTGACCGACAAGCTCGACCGCTACGTCTCCCGCGGACTCTCCGCCAAGGCGATCGCGCTCTCCTACGTGTTCGGGATGCCGGAGACCATGTTCCAGGTCCTGCCGGCGGCGGTGCTCTTCGCCACGGTGTTCACGGTGGGCAACCTGGGCCGGCACTCCGAGCTCACCGCGGCCAAGGCGTCCGGCATCTCCCTGCGGCGCCTGCTCGCGCCGCTCTTCTCGGCGGCCGGCGCGTCCATCGTGCTGGGCCTCGTCATCGGCGAGCTGCTCCCCGGCGCCACGGTGCGCCGCTCCGAGCTCCTGGGGGAGCGGGTGATCCGCTCCACCACCTCGCGCTACAACTTCGTCTACCGTGCGGACTCGGGATGGGTGTACGCCATTCGCTCCCTCGAGGTCACGCCCCGCTCGATGCGGGACGTGATCCTGGAGCGGGAGGGCGCCGGCGCCGATTACCCGACCATCGTGGTGGCGGCGCAGTCGGCGCAGTACGGCCAGGGCCACCGGCCCCGCTGGACCCTGGCGCACGGCACCGTGCGCTACCTCCTGGGCGCGGACCGGGAGCTGGCCTTCGGGTTCGACTCGATGCGCACCACCGCCCTGCGGGAGACGCCCACCGATCTCCTGGCCGAGCCCAAGGCGCCGGACGAAATGCGCTACGCCGAGCTGGGGCGCTACATCGACGCCCTGGCGCGGTCGGGATCGGACACCCGGAAGCTGCGGGTGGAGCGGGCGCTCAAGATCGCGATTCCCTTCACCTGCATCATCATCGCGCTCTTCGGCGCGCCGCTCGCGCTCACCAATCCGCGCAGCGGGCTGACCTTCGGCATCGGGGCCAGTCTCGCCACCACCTTCATCTTCCTGCTGCTGGTCCAGCTGTCGAAGGCGGTGGGAGCGGGCGGGGTGCTGCCGCCGGTCGTGGCCGCCTGGTCCCCGAATCTCCTGTTCGGGGCGATCGGGGTGTACTTGATGAAGAGGGCGCCGAGTTAGGCGGATAGACGGATAGGCGGGCAGGAGAAAGGCGGAGATCGATCCACGATCCCCGCCTTTCTTCTATCCGTCTAGCCGCCTGCCTTAGAACGAATACCGGATCCCTCCCTGCATGATCCAGCGCGAGGAGTTGACCTGGATCCTGTTGAGCGACGGGAGCGACAGGGTGTAGACGCTCCGCTGGTTCACCGCGTCGAAACCGGCCACGCGCAGCATGGATTGATCGTCGAAGCCGGTGGTCTGGCGGATGAGCCCCCACTTGGAGGACAGGAGGTGCGGCAGGTTGATGATGTCCAGGGTGATGTCGAAGGACTGCCCGCCCACCGTGGGGACGGTCTTCGAGAGCCGCGCGTTGATGAAATTGGTGAACGGGTTCCGGCAGGTGTTGCGGCGCTGGAGGGACCCGCGCTGGTTGTTCAGGCAGGACTGTTTGTTGATGAAGCCGTTCAGCAGGCCCCATTGCGAGGGGTTGGCCAGCGTGATGTCGGTGGAGTCGCGCGGAATGTAGACGATGTCGTTCGAGAGCCCGTCGCCGTTCGCGTCGTTCGAGACCACGTAGGTGAACGGCGATCCCGACTGTCCGATGTAGAACAGGGACGCCGTGATGCCCCACTTGATGTTCGCGGTGCCCGAGATCTTGATGTTGTGCGGCACGTCGAACGCCGAGGTGGTGAGGGTGCGGTTCGCCAGGGTGCCGTCCAGTGGCTCGAAGCCCAGGTTGGACGACGCGATGCTCGAGGTGAGCGAGAACAGGTCCTTGGTGTTGGAGTAGGTGTAGGCGGCGTCGAACTCGACCCCGTTGGAGAACCGCTTCTGCAGCTGCCAGGTGAGCGAGTAGGAACGGTCCGTGCTCTTGTTCATGTGCTCGATGGCCTGGAAGAAGGCGGGGCTGATCCGCGCCGCGCGCCAGCTCCCGGCGGAGAACGCGCCGTAGAGCGGCCGCCCGCCCTCGCCCGCTTCGGAGCCCTGGATGCCCTTCAGGTTCACGTCGGTGAGGTAGAACTGGTTCAGGGTGCGCGTGTACAGGAAGTCGAACGTGCCCACGACGTTCCAGGGGAGCAGCTGGTCCGCGCCCAGGGCGACTTTCATGTCCTGGGGGAACTTGAAGCCCTTGTCGAAGAAGTTGATCGTCGGAATCGGGGTGCTCGCGCCCCCGCCGCCGGCGCACTGTTTGGGCTGGCTGTCGGGGTTGGCCGTGAAAGTCGGGACGTTCCCCGCGCCGGTGCAAGTGAGGGTCGCCTGCTCCAGGCCGGTGTTGGTGTACGCGTTCGACACCCAGACGTACGGGGGCCGGCCGCTGAAGATGCCGACGCCGCCGCGGACGAAGGTAGACCGGTCTCCGGTCACGTCGTAGCTGAATCCCACCCGCGGCGACAGCAGGAGGCCGCCGCTCGGCGACTGCGCGGTGTTGATGGCGAGGCCGGTGGTGGTGTCGAGCTGCTGGTTGAAGGCCGGCTTCTTCATGAACGGGATGTCGACCCGGAGGCCCGGGGTGAGCGTGAGCTTGGGCGTCACGGTCCACTGATCGCCGAGGTAGAAGCCCACCTGCTGCACGTTGAAGTCCGCCACCGGGCCGTCGGGGCGCAGGGCGCCGGGGAGCGCGATCTCGTAGCGGCTCGCCAGCCCGTTGGTGAGCGAATCGACGCTCTGGAAGCTCCACACGCCGAGCGACGCCGGGAAGAACACGTTCTTGAAGTGGAAGAACTCGTTGTGCGTCCCCACCGTGATCAGGTGCGCGCCCCTGGCGAAGGTGAGGTTGTCGGTCAGCTCGTTGATGCCCTGGTCCAGGGTGTTGGCGTGGGAGAAGCGCTCGGCGCCGGCGGCGATGTTGGTGCCCGCGCGGTCACCGGCCACGAAGATCAGCGGCACCCGGTTCGGAATGTTGCGGTGGTCGCTGATGTCCTGATGGGAGACGATGAGCTCGTTGGTGTACTTGCCGCCCAGCACCGCGTTCCACTTGGCGCGCTCCGTCGAAATGCTGCTCGAGAACTTGTAGCCGGAGTTGGTGAGCTGGTAGCCGTCGCGGAATCCGGTGGCGGTGGAGTTGCGGATCAGGACGTCGTTGTTGGCGCTGACGAAGTTCCCCGACAGCTCGACCTGGCTGTTGGTGCCCAGCTCGTAGTCGAGCTTGGCGAAGATGTCGTGGTCCGGGTTGTCGAGCGTCGGCGCGGTCCAGGTTCCGGCGCTGATCCCGTACACGCTCTGCAGGACCTTCTGCACCGTGTCCACGGTGGCCTGCCGGATGCCCACGCCCGCCGAGTCCGCGCCGCCTGCGGTGTCGGAGCCGATCTGCTGGCCGCCCCAGGGCGCGGCGCGGGACTGCAACTCCACCGCGGTGAAGAAGTGGAGCTTGTCCCGCATGATCGGGCCGCCCAGGGAGAACCCGTACTGGTCGCGGGAGAAGTCCGCGGCCTTGGCGCCCGAGGTGTCCTTCCCCTCCAGGTTCTGGTTGGCGAGGTAGCCGAAGGCGGTGCCGTGGAACTCGTTGGTGCCGGACTTGGTGACGGCGTTCACGAGGCCGCCGGTAAAGCCGCCCTGCCGCACGTCGAAGGGCGCGATCATCACCTGGAACTCGCGCACCGCCTCGATGGAGATGGCGTGGGCGTTGGCCTGGCCACCCGGAAGGCCGTTCGAGGCGAGTCCGAAGAGGTCGTTGTTGACCGAGCCGTCGATCTGAATGTTGTTGAAGCGGTTGTTCTGGTTGCCGATGGACGTACCCACCGCCTGCGGCGCGGTGCCGACCAGGGTGGTGAAGTCGCGCGTCAGGTTCGGCAGGTTGGCGAGGGCGCTCTCCGAAACGAAGGTCTGGGGTCCGGTCCGGGAGGGCGAGAGCAGCGGGTTCTGTTCCGCCGTCACCGTCACCCCCGTCACTTCGACCGCCGCGTGTTTCAGGGTGAAGTCCTGCACCAGCCGCTGGCCCAGGTTGAGCGTGATGTTGGAGGCCGAGACCGGCTCGAAGCCGACGCCGCGCACCGACAGCGCGTAGGGTCCGCCGACGTCCACGTTCTCGAAGAAGTAGCGGCCGTCGTCCGCGGAACGCGCCTCGTAACGCCGCCCGTTGGAGCTGTTGGTGAGGGCCACCACCGCGCCCGAGACGGCCGCGCCGGTCTCGTCGATGAGGCGGCCCGTGACCGCCGCGGAAGTCACGCCCTGCGCGGCGAGCGGCCGCGCGGGCAGGAGCAACGCGAGCGCGCCGAGGATCATCGGGGCGGCCGCTGGCAACCGTTTCATCACGTTGTTCTCCATGACAGTGGCGTCAGAAGGAAGGATTGTAGGGCGCCACAAAAATGACCCGCCCCGGCGAGACCGTCAATCCGCGCCGGGGCGGCCCGCGTCACCGTTCGGCCACGAACCGGTCACGCCGGCCGCGACACGCCGTAGCGAAGCCAGAGGTGGTAGACCGGGATGCCGGCGAGCAGAATCAGGAACGCCGCGCCGGTGGCGAAGGGGTGCTCCCACAAGGCGTTGCCCAGAATGACGAACGTGGCCAGCACGAAGAGCACCGGCGGCCAGGGGTAGAGCGCCACCCGCACCGGCCGCGGGAGGTCGGGGCGCCGGCGCCGCAGCACGAACACCGCCGCGGCCGCGAGGGCGTAGAACGGGAAGATCGCCACCACGAACTGATCCGCCAGCTGCTCGAAGGTCTGGGCCAGCACGAAGAGGATCCCGAGGCCCGCCACCATGAGAATGGACACCGAAGGGGTCTGGTAGCGGGGATGCACCTGGGCCACGCGCTTGAAGAAGAGCCCGTCCGACGCCAGGGCGAAGAAAATCCGGGGCGACGTGAGGATCGAGCCCAGCAGGGTGCTGAAGGTCGCCACCATCACCACCACCGCCACCAGGCCCACGCCGGTGCGCCCGATCAGCACCTGCGCCGCGTCCGCCGCCACCAGCGGCGACTGCGCCATGGGACCGATCGGAATCAGGTAGAGGTACGCCGCGTTCACGGTGAGGTAGATCCCGATCACCGCCAGCGTCCCGATCACCAGCGCCCGCGGCAGATTGCGCTCCGGATCCTTCACCTCTCCGCCGACGAACGAGAGATCGCCCCAGCCGTCGTAGGCCCAGAGCACCGACACCAGCGCCAGCCCGAAGAGTCCCGGGCTCAGCGCGCCCCCGCCCTGCGCGAAGTGGCGGAAATCCCCGCTCCCCGCGAGGAACGCGAGCAGCACCAGCAGTACCAGGGCGCCGTACTTGGCGCCGGTGGTGAGGTTCAGGAGCAGGGCGCTCCAGCGCACTCCGACGTAGTTGAGCCCCGCGGTCACCGCGATCGCCCCCGCCGCGATGTAGTGGACGTACCGCGAGTAGGGCGCGAGCTCCGGGTTCATTCCCAGCGACCGCAGCAGGTACTCGGCGAAGGGCGTGGCGATCGCCCCCAGCGCCGAGGCACGGATCAGCACCAGCTCCGTCCACCCGAAGAGAAACGCGGGCAGGGCGCCGAAGCCCTCTCGGATGTAGACGTAGACGCCGCCCGAGCGCGGAAAGAGCGCCGCCAGCTCGGCGTAGGTGAGGGCCCCGCAGAGGGCGAGCCCGCCGCCCAGGATCCACACCCCGAACATCGGCAGGGGCTGCGGCACCCGGCCCGCGATGATGGCCGGGGTGCGGAAGATGCCGCTGCCGATGGTGGACCCGATCACCACCGCCACGGCGCTCCACAAGCCGAGGCTGCGCGGGAGCCGGTCGCCCCAGCGGTCGGCGGGAGGTGCGGTCGCGGGTTCAGGCATAGGGTGCGGGAATATACATTTGGGCACTTATGACGCGACGCTTCACCCGCCTCGCCTGGGCCGCAGCGGCCGCCACCTACTTCCTCATCATTCTCGGCGCCATCGTCCGCATCACCGGCTCCGGGCTCGGGTGCGGCGAGCACTGGCCCCTCTGCAACGGCCGGCTCCTGCCGCCGCTCGACCTTCCCACGCTCATCGAGTACGGGCACCGGCTCGCCGCCCTCGCGGTGACGGTCCTGGTGGTGGCGGTCGCGATCGCCGGCTGGCGACTCGCCTCCGCCGCCGGTCCCGAGCTCCAGTCCGCGCGCCGCCTTTCGGTCCTCGCCGTCATTCTCCTCACCATCCAGATCGCGCTGGGCGCGGTGACGGTGAAGCTCGACCTGCCGCCCTGGACCATCATTCTCCACCTCGGCACCGCCATGCTGCTGTTCGCGGCGCTGCTCGTGGCGGCGCGCCTCACTCCGCCGGTGGCGGAGGCCCGCGAGTCAGTGGATCGCGCGGCGCGCGCCTCCCTCGGGCTCGGCTTCGTGGTCATCCTGCTGGGCGCGCTGGTGGCGAACCTCCACGCCACCTACGCCTGCGCGGGGTTCCCGCTCTGCAATGGCGCGCTCTGGCCGGCGGGGGGGCTCGCGCACCTGCAGTGGATTCACCGCCTCCTCGCCTACCTGCTGTTCTTCCACGTCGCGGGGTGGGCGCTGCGCCGCCGGGAGGGCCCGGCGCTCGCGGTGTTCGCCCTGGTGACGCTGCAGGTGATCGTCGCCGCCGCCATGGTGCTCGCGGGTTTCCCGAAGGTGCTCCAGGCGACGCACGTCGCGGTGGGCGCGGCGGTGTGGGCGGGGCTGGTGATCGCGGCGACGCCGCGCCGCCTGTCCGTCTAGTAGTCCAGCACGTCCTCGGTGGCATCCTCACCCAGCAGCTGACGCCAGTTGGGCCGCGAGATCTCGTGGAGGTCGTCGGTCCAGATCAGCGAGTAGTTCCCGAATCGGGTGACGTCCATGAAGCAGTACTTGCGGGGCCGGCCGCGGGTGTATTTCCACACTTCGTAGGGATTGGTGGTGCCGGGCTCGGGACGGGAGAGCACCTCGTCCGGCGGGCCGTACTCGAGAAAGATCCGACCCCGGTCGGTGCGCCACCCCGGGATCTGCGCGGTGCCGCCCTCCCTGAAGCGGCGGTTGGTCTCGGCGATGCGGGCGTAGAATTGCTCTTCCGCTTCGTTCCTCGGCGTGCCGGGGGTGGGATCCCGCTTGTCCCAGAACCGCCGCAGGAAATCGCGCTTGCCCTCCACCGTGAGCGACGGATAGATGCCGCGCTCGTCCCGCGCCATCAGGTACACGAGGGGCGCGTACAGGCTGTCCAGCCGCGCTTCCGAGGCGCCCGCGAAAAAATCGGCGGGCGGCGCGGCTTGCGCCGCGACCAAACCCGGAAGCGGGAGGGCGAGAGCGACCGCGAGGGCGCGAAGGCAGGAGGTGCGCGATGCCACAGGCATCAAGACACCGAGCCCCGGGAGGGGTTCCCCCGGGGCTCGGTGAGAGGACTCCGGCGCCGTGCCGCGGGGAGACACCCGCGAGGGAGCCGGTTATTGCACGAAGACCTGGGTCGAATCCTTCAGGCCGCCGCCGGCGAATCGAATGAAGGTGCTGTCTCCGCTCGCGCCCACCGCCGTCACGACGAAGAAGTGGAACGAGTTGTCGGGCGACAGGCGGGTGGTGTCCAGCACCACGGTGGCGACCGCGCCATCGGCCGAGGTGGCGGTCACGTCACCGGAGAGCGGGTTCAGCTGCGCGTCGCGGATGATGACTTCGACCGGCTTCGCGTCCCCGGAGTTGAAGAACGCGAACTTGGGATTGACGTCGAGCAGGGTGGGACCGCCCCGGAGGTCGGCTGTGGGGTCGCCCTTGCAGCCCAATACCGAGAACGACGCCGCCGCCAGGATCGCACAAATGTAGTGTGGCTTCATACTCCCTCTCCGGAGGAATGGGAAATGCGCGTCACTAGAAACTGTTGATTTCTTCCACCGCGTTCGGATCGAGCATCGAGTCCCAGTCGGGGAAGCTCCGCTCGCGCCGGTCCGTCGTGTATATCAGCTCGTAGTTGCCCAGCCGCGTCCGGTCCAGAAAGACGTACTTGAGCGGCCGGCCCTTCGTGTATTTCCACGCTTCCCACGGTAACGATCCTCCGTTCGCCGGCCGCCTCAGCACCTCGTCCGGCTCCCCGTGGGTGATGAACACCCGGCCGCGGTCGGTCCGCCACCCGGGAACCTCGCCCGCTCCGCCCTCCCGGAACCGCTGGTTGGCTTCCGCCATGCGCTGGTAGAACGCGGCCTGGTATTCGTTGGCCTCCGTCCCCGGCGTCGGGTCGCGCTGCTTCCAGAAGTCCCGCAGGAAGCGCCGCTTCCCCTCCAGCGTCAGCGTGCCGTACACCTGCAAATCACTGCTCGCGGCGAGATACACCAGCGGCGCGAACATCGTGTCCAGCTGCGGCTCGGTCGACCGGCTCCACAGATCCGTCGGGAGCGTCGCCTTCTCGGCCGCCTGCACCAGGTCCCGCTCGACCTCGAACCCGCCCATCGTGAACGGGGCCGTTCGCACCACGGTGTCCGCGCCGGTCCCGACCACCAGCCCCAGCCGGTAGGGTCCCGGCGGGAGTCCGGTGAGATCCACCGAGCCGCTGATGGGGCCGCCGCCGGGGGCGACGGGCTGCGTCGCCGGTTTGGTCGCCACCACCACGCGACCGTCCTCACTCATCACCCGCAGCAGCCACGGCACCGCCGCCGCGCTGTCGCGGTACACCTCGCAGTAGTACGCCAGCGACGCGTGCGTCGGCGTGAGCCGCAGGTCCGGCCCGGCCGCGATGAAGAGATCGCCTTTGCGGATCTCTCCCGCCGCGGGCACGGTGTCGCCGCCGCTGCCCCGCCGGATGCCGTACGCCAGCAGCAGGTCACTGGCGCCGGGGCGGGCCGGGTACGCGGCCACCGGCACGTCCACCGTCTGCTGCCGTCCCGACGCCGAGTCCTTCACGACGACGGTGACGGTGTAATCCCCCGCCGCGAGGGCCAGGGCGATCGGTTCCACCGTGGCGGAGCCGGCCACCTGAGTCTGGCTCCACGGCACCCGCCGGCTCCAGCCATCGTGCACCAGCCGGGTTCCGGCGTGGTCCTTCACCGACACGTCCATGGTGAACGCCGCGAAGCCATCCGGCCCGAGCGCCACCCCTTCCAGCATGCCGTTGGGCACCCGGACGAAACCATTCAGGATGGTCTGGTCGCCGCGGTAGAACCGCACCGCTTCGGCGACCACCCGCTGAGTCGCCACGCTGTCCCGTGAGCCGCCGGCCTGCAGGGCGACCGCGAGAGCCCAGGCGATCGAAATCACCACGTCCGCCGAATCCTATGGCTTACCCGACCGCGGAGCCGCCCGCCACGAGGCGGACGGCCCCACCGTCGTGGTTTACCAGCTGAGCGAGAAACTGAACATGTGCGTACCCTGGAGAATGCCCATGCTGCGGTACGCGTAGTCCACGCCCAGTCCGAAGTCGCCCTTCTTGTAGCCCACCCCGAACCCGGCGGCCAGGCCGTCCGCGTTCTCCTTGCTGGAGAGCGAGGTCGCGAACCCGGCGCCATTGCCCACGTCGAGGTTGTTGTCCGACTGGTACTCGTAGCTGGCGCGGCCGGCCACGAAGAACCCGGTCTTCCCGACGTCCGACTGCATCACCTCGGCGCCGATGCCGAACCCGGCGCGGGTGTTGTTGGGCTGGGTGAACTCCGACAGCACGGTCACCCGCGTCTGCTCCATGCTCACCGCGTCCAGGGCGACGCCCACCCGGAAGTTGACCGGGAGGCCCCAATCCTTGGTCTGGAAGTCCGCGGGCTGCTTCTCCTGCGGCACGTCCACCTGCCCCGGTACCGGCGGCCGGAGGACGCCCACGTCCAGGGCGGTGCCGGTGTGCTTCAGCGTCGATCCCAGGTTCTGGATCACGAACGACGCCCGGATGGGCCGGCCGGCCGCGGTGGCGTGGAAGCTGGTCCCGAAGTCGACGGCAAACGCGCTCGCCGAGGTGTGGCCCAGCTTGTCCGAAATGATCTTGCCGGTGAACCCGGCGGAGAACCGGTCACTGAAGTTCTCCGCGTAGGTGGCGCCGATGAAGGTTTCCGACACCGCGTAGGTGGCGCCGGTGCCGTCGGGTTGCTCCACCGTGTATTCCGGCTGGTCGGAGAAACCGAAGCTCCCGACCTGGAGCCCGAAGGTGCGGGCCCCGCCCCCGGTGGGCAGCGCGACGCCGGCCCAGGTGTACTTGGTGTCGGCGACGTAGCTGTACGAGGACACCATCGCCCCCGGCCGCTGCAGCTGCGCGACGCCGGCCGGGTTGTAGTACAGGGCGCTGACGTCCGTCGCCAGGGCGGCGTACGCCCCGCCCAGCGCCGTCCCGCGGGCCCCGGCGCCGAGGAGCAGGAACTCCGCCGACGTGGTGCCGTACGCGGTGTTGTCCGAGGGCAGACTGATCTGTCCCAGCAAAGGGGTCGCGGCGAGCGGCAGGGCCGCGAACGCCCACGCGAAACGTCTGATCATGCGCGTCATGGCTACCTCTCCCGCGCTACTGCGCGAAGTTGACCACGGTGAACTTCCCGATCTTCGTCTTTCCGTCGGGCGTTTCCACATGGAAGAAGTACACGCCCGAGGCCACGAACTGGTTGTTGCGGTTGCGCAGGTTCCACGTCAGCTCGCCCCCGCCCGTCGGGTCGTTCAACGTCAACGCATTCACCAGCACCCCGGAGAGCGAATAGATCCGGACGATGCACTGGCTCGGCAGGTGCACGAACCGCAGGATCTTGCTGTTCGTGGACTGCTCGAACGCGTCCGTCACATAGTACGGATCGGGCACGGTGTGAATGCTGTCCAGTGAAGCCTGGCTCGTCACCTTCGGCGTGAACGTGGTGCCGGTGAAGGTGGCGTGCACCCGGAGCCCGGGCACCGCCGGCGGTCTCGCCGCGGCCGGCACGAACGCGTAACTCCCGGTCGATCCGGTGATGTTGCCGGCGTAGAACCGGGCGTGCCATACCGTCCCCGCGGTGGGCAGGGAGGCCATCTGCATCAGGAAGTTGTTCCCGTTCAGATAGAAGATGAAGCCATTCCCCGTGGTGACGTACCCGTTCGACAGCGTGTCCCGCGAGGACTTGATGGCGATCGGCGACAGCCGGGCGTGATCCATCAGCTTCGCGTACACCGGCGTTCCGGCGACCACCGGGACCGGACACTCCAGCGAGGAGTTGTTGCGGGCGAGGACCAGCCCCAGGCTGTTCCCGATCTTGAACGAGGGCACCGGGCCCACGCAGAAGGGATCGGTCCAGGTGAGCAGACCGTTGTTCTGGTCCATGGTGGACTCGGCCGGGAAGGCCGCGAACGACGAATCGTTCAGGATGCCCCAGGTCGGTCCGTAGATCGAGTCGTAGGCCACCGGCAGCTGGTGGGTATCGTCGATCACCGAATCGATGGCGCCGCCCGTCCCCCAGTAGACGCTGAAGTCGGCCGCCCGGAACACCGTGGACAGAACGCCTTCCAGGTCGCGCTGCGGCAGACTGCGCACCGTGCTGTAGGCCTGGACGTGGAAGATGGTGACGCCCGGGAGGGACCCGGCGTTGGCGCTGAAGTCCGTGATCGAGCACCCGCCCGACGCCGAGCACACCTTGCTGTTCGGATCGGCCGTGTTCTCGTTCGCCGAACCGGTCCACCACCGCGGCCCGTTGAAGTCGGAGTTCCCGGGCGCGCCGTTGATGCTGGCGCGTCCGTACGACACCATCTGCCAGGTGCCGGGAACCGTCATGATGGCGCCGACCGACAGGTTGAACGTCGAGTCGCCGCCGAACCGCCCCACCTTGGCCCCCGTCACCGGCGCGACGTTGGGGGCGTAGGCGATACCGCTCGCCACACCCACGTCACCCGACACGTTGACCGGCACCTGCACCTGGAACGGCGGGAGCGTGGCCCGCTGGAAGGTGACGAAGTAGACCGCCGGCGCCGCGGTCCCGATCGCGTCGGGATCGCTGTTGCCGATCACCACCGAATCGATCTTGAAGTCGGCGCTGGCGGTGGCAATCATCTGCGTGACGTCCACCGGGAACCCGCCACCCAGCCCGTTCGCGGGCGGGATGGGCCCCGCGAACTCGCCCGTGGTCGCATCGAGCGCGGGCATCGGGGCGTTGGGGTCGAGCGTGGCGCCGGTGCCGGAGATCACCTGGATCGCCCCGCCGGACCCGCCCTCCTGGCCGGACGCGCCTCTCGGCACCACCGGCTCCGGGTTCGGCGCGGACTCGAGCGCCGTGGAGCCGGGACCCACCGACGCCACCGAGTTCACGTCGAACGCGGTGACGGCATAGTAGTACGTGAAGCCGTTGCGGACGCCGCGATCGGTGTACGCGAACGGCACCCCGGTGTTGGAGAGCTGCGGGAACCCGGAGGGGTTGCCGCCGCCGGTCACGGCGGTGTCGGTCGAGATCACCAGCACGTTGCCGTTGATCAGCTGCACCCGGCCGCCCGACGGCACCTGAACGATCGGCCCCACCAGCTCGTGGGTCCGGATCGGGTCACCCGGTGCCGGGCAACCCACCGTCACGCCCAGCTCGGGCGCGCAGTTGCCGTAGTCGAAGGCGCTGGTGAAGTCCACCAGGCTGGTGCCCGCGTAGTCGAACTGGGCGACCAGCTGCAGGTCTCCCTTGGTGCGGCCGCGGTAGACCCGGTAGCCCTCGACGTCGAACTGCCGGTAGTTCGGATCGTACAGCACCGAGGTGTTGTTGGACGCGACGGCGAAGTACGGGTCACCGGTAGTCTCGGTGGCGGAGGGACGCCACACCACGGTCACGGCGTTGTCGCCCGGGACCAGGAAGAACTGCGGCGCGTCCGGCGGGAAGGGCAGCAGGAACTTCCCGTCGAATACCGCCTGGGCGGACAGGGCCTTGCCCAGGAGGGAGCGCGGAACGGCGCGCACTTCGTTCTGGTCGATCTTGCCGTTGGGCCCGCCGGTCGGCGCGCCGCCGGTGTCACCAACGATGGACTGCACGCCGATGACGTGATCGATGGAGCGCAGGGTGTCGGTGCCGGCGGCGAGGGACTCGGGCTGGACCGGGAGACCCGGCTTGAGGTCGAAGTTGGGACCGCGGTTCGCGATCACCGGCAGGTCGAGGGGCGCCGCGCCCATGTAGGCCACGACGATGGTCTGCGACTGTCCGGGCTTCAGGCTGAGCGGGCCCGAGGACTGGAAGAACCGGATGTCGTCCGGGGCCTGGGTGACGTAGCAGACGTGCTTCGCCGACGGGTTCGCTTCCGAGCACGGCGCGTCGCCGGCGGCGGGGTTGAGGAGGCCCGACAGATAGCGCCAGAGCTGCACCGTGTTCTGCGCGTCGTCGAACTGACCGCCGTTGATGGTGTTGCTGTAGAGGGTGAGCCCCACCTGACCCGAATCCGGGAACGCGGGGTTCTTGAGCGGGCTCTTCAGGTACTTCACCCCCACGAACCCGACGCCCGGCGCGAAGGGCGGGCCGAAGATGCTCGAGGGGAAGAGGAAGTCGCTGGAGAAGAAGCTCGCCTTGTACGCGAAGCCCATCGCGAAGGGCAGGAAGGCGCTGGTGTAGTTCAGCTTCGCCTGGGTGGACACGTCGGCGTCCATCGAGAACGCGGCGTACATGCTGTCGATGGTGTACCCGCCGCTGGGAATGGTGATTCCGAAGGCCGCGTCGTTCAGCGCCTGGAACCGCACGCCCAGGTTGGTGAGCGAGTCCGCGTTGGGGAGCCCGGCGTACACGCTGGGATCGCTCGCGGTGATGTTGGTGAAGGTGTACAGGTAATAGATGATGTCGTTATTCCCGGTCGGCCCGAAGTTCCAGGCCAGTCCCCGCTGCGTCACCAGCACGCCCAGGGGGTGCTTGCGGCCGTTGTTGAACTGGGGGTTGCCGTCCCAGTACTGAATCCAGCTGTCCTGCTGCGACGCCGACTTGAAGCCCACCAGGATCGGACTGAAGAGGGTGGTGTCGCCGGGCAGGATGTACGCGTCACGAGGCCAGTTGGCGACGTCGGTCGGATCGAGAGAGCTCCACACCAGGGAGAGCTTGTCGCCGTGGACGGTGGTGCCCTTGGGGTCGAAGAAGAAGGCGCCGACGGTGTCGCCGGCCCACGCGAAGCCCGAGGCGGCGTCCACGATGCCCGCCACCTGGAGCCCGGAGTTGAACACGTACTGGTCCGGCGTGCCCTTGGGCCAGAAGCCGCCGCCGACGGTGGTGGACCCGTTCGGATCCACGCACACCTCACCGAACGCGTTCAGGCCGCAGTCGAAGCGGTTGACGTTCTCCCGTCCCAGGATTCCGGAGAACAGATTCAGGTGCCGTCGCGCCGCTCCCGGCCGCGGGCCGGCCTGCGCCGCGCCGGCCGCGAACACGAGACCCGCCACGAGCAGGGCGGCGCTCCGGAGTCCGAGTTTAGACCAAGCTCTCGACATTGCTCTGTCTCCCTTAATGAAGAAAAGGCTGGCGGGGTGGCCGCCCGGGACAGCGTACCCGGGCGGCACCCGCCGCTCGTGACTCTGCCTAGAACGTCAGCTCGGCGCCCAGACGCAGCCGCCGGCCGATGCCGTAGAACGAGCTCGGCGCGTTGGCCAGGTTGTACCAGGCCGTGAACGCCTTCTCGTACTCCGACTGGGTGTACACGCCGTCACCGTTGCCGAACCGCTTTTCGGCGTCCTGCAACATGACGCAGTCCACCGGGCCGCTGGCCGCGCTGCCCGGCGTGTTGCGACCGACCCAGCCGCCGCAGGCCGCGGCCCCGCCCCGCAGATCCACCGCCGGCTCGCCGGTGTTGGTCGTCGTGGCGTAGCCGGACGCCGCTGCTTCCTGCTGCAGCAGCTGATCCTGCTCGGAGAGGAACTTGGTCAGGAACACCGAGTTGGTGACGTCACCGGTCTCGGTGAAGATGCTGACGATGTTCTTCCAGTTGAAGATGTTCTTGCCCTCGGCGAACAGCGTCCAGTCGAGGTTGCCGACCCGCACGCCCTTGGTGACGCGCAGATCGACGTTCTTGATCCACGGCAGGGTGGACGAGTTGATGGGCTCGATGTTGGTCGCCTCGAGACCGAACCCGCCCGGCCGCACGCCTTCACCCGCCTGCTGCACCCGGGTGTAGGGCAGGCCGCTCGCGAACCGGAAGGTGGCGAACACGCCCACGTTGCGCAGCACGTTCCCCAGGGTGGTCCCCTGCTGCCAGTCGGCCGGGAAGTTCAGCGCCGCGGTCCCCGCGATGTTGTGGGTGCGGTTGTCGTTGGTCGCCAGAATCGCCTGCGGCGGCGGCGCGGTCTCGTTGGTGAGGCTCGAGATCACGCGGGCCGTGGTGTTGAAGTAGCTGAACGGATCCGAACCGGTGTTCCGGGCCACCTGGAAGGTGTAGGTCAGCGCCCCGGTGAACAGGTTCGAGAACCGGCGATCGAGCTTGAAGTCCACGCCGCGGACGTTGCCGAAGTCCGCGTTGGTGAACACCCGGAAGTCGCTGGTCCCGCCGTTCTTCTGCGGGTCGGGCAGCTGGAAGAGCCGCCCCGCGATGTCCGCGGTCTTGTCCTTGTTGTACGCCGACACGTCCAGCACCATGTCCTGACTGAAGGCGTGCCGCACCCCGAACTCGAAGATGATGGTCTTCGTGAAGGCGAGGTCGCGCCCGAAGGACTGGTTCTGGTTGGTGAGCGACAGGTCCGTGTTCATGCCGCGGAACATGATGTCGAAGTCCGGCGGCTGAACCTGGTGCGCGTAGGAGAGCCGGAAGTTCGAGTGCTCCGTGACCGGGAACGACACCCGGATGTCGGGGCTCCAGGCCGAGTGCGACGGGGCGGTGATGAAGTCCGCCGTCGGGTTGTTGGCGTTGAAGCCGGTATCGGTGGAAATGCGCCCCGGAGTGAAGGGGTACCGGGCGCGGGTGCTGTAGTAGTCGTAGCGCAGCCCCGCCTCGATCACCACGTCGCCCAGGTCCAGACGGTCGTTGACGTAACCGCCGTACACGATCGGCTTCTCGTGGTAGGCGCTCATGCCGAAGGGCGAGGTGATGCCGGCGCTGTAACGCCAGGTGTCCACCCGCTCGCCTTCCGCGCCGAGCTTGACGCGGTTGAAGCGGTCGGCCTGCCAGTCGAAATCGGCGCGGCCGTACCAGCGGGACTCACGACCCAGGAACAGGCTGCCGTCCTGCCCGTTGGTCCACAGCGGCAGGCGCGCGCTCTGCTCCACGCCGTAGGGGTTCATGCGGTAGGGCTGGGCCGACTGCAGATCGTTGTCGTCGAGGAAGGGCACGTTGTCCGAGCAGTGCGCCGAACCGACGAGGAGACAGCGGATCTGTGTCGCCGACAGGTACTGCACGCCCTTGGTCGTCACGCCGTTGATGGTGACGTCGTGGGTGGAGTTGAAGTTGAAGAGATAGTCGAGCGGCGAGATCAGGAACCCGCCGAACGGATTGCGGGAGTCGAGCTCCGACTGCCGGGTGAGCACGCCGCTGATGGCGTTGTCACGCTGATACGACGCGTGCACGTCCAGCGACATGGCCCGGTCCGCCGACTTCGACAGGTTCTGGGTCCACCCCAGGATGCCGAGGTAACTGGTGAACGACGTCCCCGACATGTTGTTGGGGTTGTACAGGTTGCTGATGGGCTGGTTGCGCTGCTGCGAATCCGACACCATCGCGGTGAAGAACACCCGCGAGCCCGAGCCGTAGGTGTACTGCAGCTTGGTGTGCGCCTGCAGGCCGCCGTTGGCGGAGAACGGAACCCGGATCCCCTGGCACGCCACGCCGAAGTTGGCGTTGGCGTCGCAGGAGCCGTTGTACTGCACGAAGCGCGGAATCGACACCAGCACGGTATCGGTGGGATCGTCACCCACGGTGGCGGGCTGCCGTACCACCTGCTCCACGCCGTCCCGCACGTAGATGGGGTTGTCCTTGTCGGAGTTGAGCGGCGCGTCGGCCGACTTCTGGCCGTTCAGCGCGGCGGACACCGCGAAGGTCAGGTTGCCGCTGATCGGACCGCTGAAGCTTCCCTCGAGGCGGTTGAACCCGACGTTCTGCCACAAGCCCAGGTCGTCGGACTGGTAGCTGAACGAGCCCTGGTAATGCTGGCCGCCCGCCTTGGTGACGAACGAGATCACGCCGGACTGGGCCTGGCCGAACTCGGCGCCGATGGCGCCGGTGGTGATCGACGCTTCTTCCAGCGCGTTCACGCCGACGTTGAGGTCGGTCTCGCCGCGCTGGTTGTTGCGGACCAGCACGCCATCCACGTACTCCGCCGCCTCGCCGGGCCGGCCGCCGCGGATGGAGAGACCCTTGCCGTTGTTGCTCTCGACCACGCCCGGCTGGACGCTCAAGAGCGCGCGGCTGTTCTCCACCGGCAGCTTCGCGAACGACGAGTCGGTAATGTGGGTCAGCGACGTCACCTGGTCGCGCGGCACGATCGGGTTCACCGCCGCCGTCACCGTGACGCCGGTGACCTGCACCGCGGACGCCTGCATCTTGATGTCGACGGTCATGGTCTGACCGGCGAGCACGCGGACGTTGGTGACTTCCGAGGGCTGGTACCCGATGAACTGCGCCCGGACCGACTGCACGCCGGCCGGAACGTTATTGATGAAGTAGTACCCCTTGTCGTTGGACAGGCCGCCGAACGTGGTGCCGACGATGAACACCTGCGCGTTGGCGATGGGCACGCCGGCCTGATCCGTCACCGTGCCTTCGACTTTTCCCGTCGAGCCCTGCGCGGCGAGCGTCGACGCCGATGCGGCCAGCGCGACGGCGGCGGCGAAGCTCAACGCGAGGAAGCTGCCGAAGGCTCCTCTCACACGTTGCGTCATGGAAACGTCCTCCAGAGGCGTGAATGCGCGTGAACTACCGGACAGAAAACACGAAGCCGACACGCCACCTCCTCCCGGTGTGTGTGGTGCATCACTGCGGCGATGTGCATTTCGCACCGCTTTCCTCAAACCTGCGCCGCGGCGGAGAAGTCGTCAAGGCGAGGCGGCGGAGCGGTCGCGGGCCAGTTTCGCTTCAACTGTCCCCGTCCGGGGACAGGAAATCGCGGAGCGAGCGCCGCCAACATGGACTCCCCCACCCCACCTCGCAAGCCCTCCGAAAAACCCTAAACCAGGAGCAACTCCCGCTGCGGATTCCGCGGCGTGACCAGCGGACCGTCGTCGCGCAAATAAACGTTGATCTCGCTCCGAATCCCGAATCGGCCCGTGAGGTATACGCCGGGCTCCACGGAAAATCCGATCCCCGGCATCAGGACGCGATCATCCGCGGTCTCGAAATTGTCGAGGTGGGGGCCCGAGCCGTGCAGGTCGCGGTCGATCGAGTGCCCGGTCCGATGCACGAACTGCGCGCCGTAGCCCGCCCGCGAAATCACGCCCCGCGCCGCGTCGTCCAGCTCGGCGCCGGTGACCCCCGCGCCCCACCGCTCCCGGAGCCTCTGCACCGCCGCGTCGCGCGCGTCCCGCACCGTTTCCCAAACCTTGTTCACTTCTGCACCGGGCGCCGTTCCCGAGAACCCCATCCAGGTCTGATCCGCGAACACGCTGCCCCGACCGGGCCCGCCCCAGAGATCGAGCAGCAACACCTGTCCCGATTCCAGCCGCTTGTCGCTGCCCGCCACGGGCTCGTAGTGCGGGTTGGCCGCGTTCTCCTGGAATCCCACGATGGGCGGATGATCGGCGTACAGGCCGGCGCGCTCGATCGCCGCCGCCACCCGCGCCTGCATCGCCGCCTCCCGCACCTCCGTTCCCCGCGCCAGCTCGGCGCCCGCCCACCGCAGCGCGTCCTGCGCGATGGTGGCGAGCGACTCGGCGGCCTTGCGGTGTCCCTCGAGCTCCGACGGAGTCCAGCGCGCGGCGAACCGGGTGACGAGCGGCGCCGAGGGCACGACCCGCGCGCCGAAGGACTCGAGCAGCTGCACCACGCCGTGGGGGACCCGATCGAGATAGGGCACGCCGTCCTTGGGCGACACTTCCATCGCGAGAGTCTTGCCGCGCACCAGCTTCTCGAGCGCCTGGTAGAGCTCGGGCCACGCCGCGTAGCTCAGCACCTCTCCGGGGAAACCGGCGAGGGGCTGCATCTCGATCTTGTGCGCGAGCGCGGTGGGCCGCCCCGACCGCGGGAGCAGCACGAAGAGCCGCCGGGTGCCCATGCCGTGCATTCCGAGCACCCTTCCCGCCACCGGATTCAGGCCGTGAAAATCGAAGAGCAGCCAGCCGTCGGCGCCGAGTTCGGAGAGCGAAGCGGAAACCTGGGCGAGATCGAGTCCGGCGAGGGGAGCGTCGGTCATGAATGATGGCGGAGGTCGGGGACGGCGGCGCGCCACTCGCACCGGTTTCCTCCGGTGCCGCGGCAGGTGGTGTGCAGCATCGCGTTCTCGTAGCCCGCGAGAATGCGCAGCAGCTCGGTGAACGCGGCGCCGTAGAGCGCGCAGGCGGCGCCGTCGGGCGTGGCGTTCACGGCGATGGTGCCGGAGACGCGGCCCACGGGAACCCGCTCTTCCCGCGCCAGCTCGGCGCCGAGCACCGCGCGCGCGGCGCGGCGCGCGGCGAAGAAGCCGAGGACCCGGGGAGCGGTCCGCGCGGCGAGCCGGGAAATGATGGAAAGGCGGCGGACCGCGCGCCGGGCGGCGCGGCGGCCGGCGTCGGCGAAGACCAGGTCGGCATCGGGACGGCGGCCGACCAGGCGCAGGAGCGCCTCGAGCTGGGGGGGCGGAACCCGCGCGTCCTTGCGCACCAGAGCTTCGTACTGCGCCAGCTGCATGGTCACCGTGCTGGAGAGCCCGAGGCGTTTGGCGAGCAGCTCTTCGGCGAATTCGTGGAGCCCGTCCTCGACCGGGGTGTCGAGGTTCCGAACCGCTTCCAGGAGGGCGAGAGGAATGATGCTGTGGACCACGGCGGGCGAAACCTAGCACCCCATTGCGGAACCCGGGAGCCCGAGAGAGCCTTAAGGATATGGCGACCCCGGCACGCACCCCGACGCCCGTCGACCAGGCCAAACGCGAGGCGTTCGAGCGGGAGGCGCTGGTGCACCTGGACGCGCTGCACCGCGTGGCCCTGCGCCTCAGCGGCAACGCGAGCGACGCCGACGATCTGGTGCAGGAGACCCTGCTCAAGGCCTATCGGGCCTGGGACCAGTACCAGCCCGGAACGAACGCCAAGGGCTGGCTGCTGACGATCTTGAGGAACGCGTTCATCAACGAGTACCGGCGGCGTTCGCGCCATCCGGAAACGGTGGACCTGGATTCGATCGAGCCGTTCGCGGTGTTCGAGGACGTGCAGGACAAGGATCCTCAAGGGGCCTTCTTCGACCGCATCGTGGACGACGAAGTGCTCCGCGCCATCGACGCGCTGCCGCTCGCCTTCCGGGAGACCGTGGTGCTCTCCGACGTGGAGGGGTTGCCGTATCAGGAGGTGGCGAAGATTCTGGACGTTCCCGTCGGCACCGTGAAATCGCGCCTGTTCCGCGCCCGGCAGATGCTGCAGGCCAAGCTGTACCAGTACGCCGTCAGCATGGGCTACATAAAAGGAAACGCGCCATGAACTGCCGCGAAGCCGCCGACCACCTGTACGAGTATCTGGACCGGGAGCTCACGCCGGACGTCCAGGCGCAGATCAAGGAGCACCTGGCCCACTGCCCGCCCTGCGGCCAGCATTTCGACTTCGAGCAGTCATTCCTCAAGTTCCTCGAGGCGCGCTGCCGCGCCAAAGGCGCGTCCCCCGACCTGCGCCGGCGCATCCTGAGAGAGCTCTTCGGAGAGTGAAGTGGCTGACGGCGGACGGCCTGGTCGCCGCCGCGGCCGTCGGCGCCGCCGTCTGGATCGGTCTCGCCGCCCGGGGTGAAGTCCTGCTCTTCGCGTTCTTTCTTTCCGGAAGCATCCTGACCCAGGTCGCGGGCGGGGGCGGCGGGCGGCGCAACGCGCGCCAGGTGCTGGCGAACGGCGGGGTCGCCGCGCTGGCCGCGCTCCTCGGGTCGTGGACCGCCGCCGCCGGCGCGCTCGCCGCCGCGACCGCGGACACCTGGGCCACGGAGATCGGCTCCTTTTCTCCCGCCCCCCCGCGGCGCATCACCACCCTGGAGCCGATGCCCGCGGGCGCGTCCGGGGGTATCACGCTCCTGGGGACGGCGGGCGGCGCGGCCGGAGCGGCCGCGCTCGGGGGGTTGGCGGTGGCCCTGCGCCCGGGCACGGGCTTCTGGATCCTCGCCGCTGCCGGGGTGCTCGGCATGGCGGGTGACTCTCTGCTCGGCGCCACGCTGCAGGGCGTCTTTCGGTGCCCCGGGTGCGGGGCGCGCTTTGAGGACCGGCGAGCCGCGTGCCACGCGCCGCTCGAACGGTCGCGGGGGTGGCGATGGCTGGACAACGACGGCGTGAATCTCGCCGCGACGCTCGTGGGCGCGGGCGGCGCGCTGCTCTTCTCGCGCTGGCTCTCCCGCTAGCGCTCGCGCTCTCCGCCTGTCCCTCCCAGGACATTCGGGTCACCGGTCCCGGCGGATTCAGCACCGGAGGCGGCGCCGGCGGTGGAGGTGGTGGTGGCTCGGGGGGATCCGGAATCGTCGGCACCTGGCGCAACGTCTTCACCACCCAGATGGGCTCCGGCGATTTCACCGTGAGCGACACCCGCTGGACCTTCGACGGCGGCGGCGCCTGCGAGCGCCAGGTGATCACCACCACCGTGAGCGCCGGGTTCTCGGACACGGTGTCGCTCGCCTGCACCTACACCTTCAACGGCTCCACCGTCCAGATCCTCTTCCAGGGATCGTCGATGCCCACGCCTTTCTCGGTCTCCTTCCAGAACGGCGACCTGATCCTCGGCGGCTTCCGGTTCACGCGCCTCGGGTGAGCGCCCGCCCGTGACAACCTGGGATGCGATCGTGGTCGGCGCGGGCCCCGCGGGGTCCGCCACCGCCCGGCGTCTCGCCCGGGCCGGCGCGTCGGTGCTGGTCCTCGAGCGGGCGCGCTTCCCGCGCGACAAGCCGTGCTCGGAGTACCTGTCCCCCGAAACGGTCCGGCTGGTGGAGGCCCTGGGCGACGACGTGATCCGCGCCGTGGACCGGGCGGCTCCCGCGCGTCTCTACGGGATGCGGATCGTGGCGCCGGACGGCACCTCGGTGGTGGGCCGCTTCGCGGGCGCGCATCGCTACCCCAGTCCCCGGCCCTGCGGCCTCGCCCTCCCGCGCCGGATCTTCGATTCCCTTCTCGCGGACGGCGCGGCGCGCGCCGGCGCGGAGGTGCGCCAGGAGGTCGCGGTGGAAGGCCTCGCGCGCGACGGCGGCGCCGTGTGGGGCGTGGTCTGCCGCTCGGCATCCGGCGTCCGGGAGGCGCTGCGCTCGCGGGTGGTGATCGGCGCCGACGGACTGCGCTCGGTGGTGGCGCGCCGGCTCGGGGCGCGACGCAGCTCCCCGCCGCGGCGCGTGGCGTTCACCGCCCACCTCTCGGACGTGGCCGGCGTGAGCGAGATGGGGGAGATGCACGTGAGCGAGTCCGGGTACGTCGGGCTGGGACCCGTCGGCCGGGGCGTGACCACCGTCGCGCTGGTGGTCCCCGCCGCCACGGTGCGCGCGCGCGATCTCCCCGCGCGCTTCTTCGAGGAGGTCGATCGCTTCCCCGGGCTCCGGGGGCGGTTCCGCGCCGATCGCGTGGTCCGGCCGATCCTCGCCACCGGACCCTTCGCCCAGTGGTCGCCGTCGAGCACCGCGGACGGCGCGCTCCTGGTGGGCGACGCGGCGGATTTCTTCGACCCCTTCACCGGCCAGGGAATCTTCGCGGCGCTCAAGGGCGCGGAGCTCGCCGCGGAGACGTTGCTGCCGCTGCTCGCCGCGGGCGCCGCCGTCACCCGGAAGGCGCTCGCGCCCTACCGAGCGGCGCGGCGGCGCGCCTTCCTCGGCAAATGGGCGCTGGAGCGCGCCATCGGACTCGGGGTCGGCTGGCCCGCCCTCGCCAACCGAGTGGTGGGACGGCTGGCGCGCCACCCCGCCCTCGCCGATCTTCTCGTGGGGGCCACGGGGAATTTCGTCCCGGCCCGCGAGGTGCTCGCCCCCGGCGCCCTCGCCCGCCTCCTCTTCTGATCATGCCCGGCGCCGATCCCGCGCTCTTCCGCCAGCTCCTCGGCCGCTTCGCGACCGGCGTCACCGTCGTCACCGCCCGCGGCAAGGACGGAAAACCGATCGGGATGACCGCGAGCTCGGTCGCCTCGACCTCCCTCGAGCCCCCGCTCCTCCTGGTCTGCGTGGAGACGACGCACGACCTCCACGGCGCGCTCCTCGCCGCAGACCGCTTCGTGCTCAACGTCCTGGCCGAGGATCAGGAAGCGGTCTCCCGGCGCTTCGCCTCCGAGGACGAGGATCGGTTCGACGGCGTCGGCTACTCGCTCAACGAGGACGGGATCGCGGTGCTCGAGGGCGCCCTCGCCACCATCGAGTGCCGGAAGCAGGGGACGGCTCCCGGCGGCGACCACACCGTGTTCTTCGGTCTCGTCACCGGCGGCGCCGTCACCGACCGGCGGCCCCTCCTTTATTACCGCGGCGGCTACACCAACCTCCCCGGCGCGTGATCGGCACCGAGCTGCTGGACGATCCCCGCGCCGACCCGGAACAGGTGCGGGTGGCGCTCGGCGAGCTCCGGCTCTTGAACCGGATTTACGGCGGGAGCCGCGCGGTGGTGCGCGCGCTGGCGCCGTTTTTCCGCGGCGCCTCGGGAGAGCGCTGGACCCTGCTCGACGTGGGCACCGGCGCGGGGGACATCCCTCTCGCCGCCCGGCGCGCGGCCCGGCGGGCCGGCGTCACCCTCGACCTCCTCGGCGTGGAGCGGATTCCGAGCGCGGCCCGCGCGGCGCGCCAAGCCGGACTCACCACCCTTCTCGCCGACGGATCCGACCTGCCCTTCCCCACGTGCTCGGTGGACGTGGTGATCGCGAGCCAGGTGCTGCATCACTTCCCGCGCGATCGGGCCCAGCGCTTCATCGCCGGCCTCGCGCGGGTCGCGCGAAAAGCGGTGGTGATCGCGGACCTGCGCCGCTCCCGGCTCGCCATCCTGGGCTACTGGCTCGCCGCGTTTCCCCTGGGGCTCTCCGCGGTCGGCCGCCACGACGGCATCGTCTCCCTGGAGCGCGGGTTCACCCGCGCCGAGCTCAACGACCTCCTGGTGGCCGGCGGCGCGCCGCCGGTGGCGCGCTACGCGCCGCTGGCGCGGGTGGTCGCGGCCTGGGCGCCGGCCTGATGCGCACCGTGGACGCGGTGACGATCGCCGGCGACTGGCGGCGCGTGTTCGACGCGGCCCGGGACGTGGAGCGCTGGCCCGCGATCCTGCCGCACTACCGCTGGGTGCGCTTCACCGAGCGCCGGGGCCACGGCGGCGTGGTGGAGATGGCGGCGTGGCGCCCCTTCGGCTTCCTGCGCTGGCCCACCTGGTGGACGTCGGAGATGACGGTGGACGAAGCGCGTCGCGAGGTCCGATACCGGCACGTGCGGGGTATCACGACCGGCATGGACGTCCGCTGGCGGCTGGAGGCGGACCAGGGGTGGGTGCGGGTGGAGATCGTGCACGAGTGGCAGGGGCCGCCGTGGCCCCTCATCGGCGCCGCCGCGGCGAACGCCGTCATCGGTCCGGTGTTCGTGCACGGCATCGCGTCGCGGACGCTGGCCGGGATCAAGCGATTCGTGGAGGGAACGTGAAGACAGCGAGGCGGGTGGTCATCACCGGCGTGGGCGCGGTCACCCCGATCGGCACCGGCGCGGACGGGCTCTGGCGCGGCCTCGAGAACCGGCGCTCCGCCGTCCGCGAGATCTCCCGCTTCGACCCCTCGCCCTTCAAGAGCCGGATCGCCGCGGAGATTCCGGACTTCCGGCCGCAGGATCATCTGGACGCCCGGCGGGCCAAGCGGCTGGATCGTTTCTCTCAGCTCGCGGTGACCAGCGCCAAGCTGGCGCTGGACGACGCCCGCGTGGACCTGGCGCGCGAAGACCGGGACCGGGTGGGCGCGATGATGGGTTCGGCGCTGGGCGGGGTGGCCTTCGCGGAGTCGCAGGTGGGGAACTACATGCGGGAGGGCCTGCGCGGACTCGACGCTTCGCTCGCGCTCTCGGTGTTCGCCGGCGCGGCGAGCTGCAACATCGCGATCGAGCTGGGCGTGACCGGCCCCAACGCCACCAACGCGATGAGCTGCGCCTCGGGCACCATCGCGGTGGGCGACGCCTTCCACGTGATCCGCGACGGCCGCGCCGACGTGATGCTCGCCGGGGGCGCCGAGGCGCCCCTCGCGCCGCTCACCTTCGCCGCCTTCAGCATCATTCGCGCGATGAGCACCCGGAACGACGATCCCGCCACGGCCTCGCGTCCCTTCGACGCCCACCGGGACGGATTCGTGATGGGCGAGGGCGCCGCGGTGGTGGTGCTGGAAGAGCGGGACCGCGCGCTGGCCCGCGGCGCGCGGATCTACGCCGAGGTGGTGGGGCACGCGCTCACCAACGACGCCTATCACATGACGGCCCCCCGCCCCGACGGCTCCCAGGCCGCGCGGGCGATGCGGCTGGCCCTGGAGGACGGCGCGGTCGAGCCCTCCGAGGTGGGCTACGTGAACGCGCACGGGTCGTCCACGCCGCTCAACGACTCCACCGAAACCTCGGCGATCAAGCAGGTCTTCGGCGACCACGCATACCGCCTGCTGGTGAGCGGCACCAAGGGCTACTACGGCCACGCCCTGGGCGCGAGCGGCGCTATCGAGGCGGCGATCTGCGCCCTCGCCATCCTGCGCGGCTGGCTGCCGCCGACCATCAACCTCCAGCGCCCCGATCCCGCGTGCGATCTCGAATGCCTCCCCGGCGAGGGGCGGGCGGCGCGGCCCGGCGCGGTGGTCTCCAATTCCTTCGGATTCGGCGGCATCAACGCCGCGCTGGTGTTGCGGCCGGCCTAGGAGCACCCGTAGATTGCCGCGCCCATTCCATTCCGAGGTTTCTCCGTGAACCTAAAGGTCGCGCGCCCCATCGTCGCCGAATTCGTCGGCACGGCGCTCTTCGTCTTCCTCGGCACCGCTTCCATCGTCGCGAATTACCTGACCTCCGGTCAGATCGGGATGACCGGCGTGGCGCTCACCCACGGCGTCGCGATGGCGATCATCGTCACCGCCACCCTCCGGATCTCGGGCGGACACATCAACCCCGCGGTCACCGCGGCCCTCTACGTGGCCCGGAAAGTGGACGGCCGCACCGCCGGGATGTACGTGGTCGCCCAGATCTTCGGCGCCATCCTCGGCTCGGCGCTCCTCAAGTGGCTGCTCCCGCACGCCGCCGTGGCCGCCACTTCGTACGGCGCTCCCGCGCTCTCGGCGTCCACCACCTTCTCCCAGGGAATCTGGATCGAGGCGGTGCTCACCTTCTTCCTGGTGAGCGCCGTGTTCGGCACCGCGGTATCGAAGGAAGCCCCCGCGGTCGGCGGGTTCGGGATCGGGCTCGCGATCTTCGTGGCGATCCTGGCGGGAGGGGACTTCACCGGCGCCGCGATGAATCCGGCGCGCGCCTTCGGGCCGGCGCTGCTCGCGGGCGAAATGCACGGCCAGGCGGTCTACTGGATCGGTCCGCTGATCGGCGCCCTGGTGGCGGCCCTGCTCTGGCGGTTCGTGCTCCTGCCGAAGGACCCCGCGGCCCTATAAAGAGGAAGGGCCGGCGCGAAGAAAGGCCGAAACTACAGCCGCTCGGCGACGGTGGGGGCGAAGTAGGAGAGAATGATGTCCGCCCCCGCCCGCCGGATGGCGTAGAGCGTCTCCCACATCGCGCGCTCCTCGTCCAGCATTCCCTTCCCCGCCGCCGCCTTGATCATCGCGTACTCGCCGCTCACCTGGTAGGCGGCGAGCGGACCGCCGAACCGCTCCCGGGCCCGGCGGATCAGGTCGAGCGACGGGAGCGCGGGCTTCACCATCACCAGGTCGGCGCCTTCGTCCAGATCGAGCGCGATTTCCTTCAACGCTTCGTCCCCGTTGGTGGTCTGCATCTGGTAGGCCTGGCGGTCGCCGAACTGCGGCGTGGAGCCCGCCGCCTCCCGGAAGGGGCCGTAGAACGCCGAGGCGAACTTCGCCGCGTAGGACATGATCGGCGTCCGGGAAAAGCCCGCCGCGTCCAGCGCCTTCCGGATCCCCGCCACCCGGCCGTCCATCATGTCCGACGGCGCCACCAGATCGATCCCCGCCCGCGCCTGGGTCACCGCGACCTTGCCGAGGATGTAGACCGAGGAGTCGTTCTCCACTTCGCCGTCCGAGATCACGCCGCAGTGTCCGTGATCGGTATACTCGCACAGGCACACGTCGCCGATGACCAGCAGATCGGGGACCGCGCGCTTCACCGCGCGCGCGGCCTGCTGGACGATCCCCTGTTCGTCGTACGCCTCGGAGCCGGTGGCGTCCTTCGACGCCGGCAGCCCGAACAGGATGATGCCGCCGAGTCCCAGGCGGTGGGCGCGCTCGGCGTCCTTCACCAGCTCGTCCACCGAAGTCTGGAAGACGCCGGGAAGCGCGCTCACTTCGCGGCGCACCCCTTCGCCGTGGCAGGCGAAGAGGGGCCAGACCAGCTGGGAGGGTGCGAGGTGAGTCTCCTGCACCAGCCGGCGCAGGGCCGGGGTGCGCCGCAGCCGGCGCATCCGTCGAGTCGGAAAGCCTGTCATCGCGCGAGTAACTTCAGCGCGCCCTGCTCGGAGAGCAAGCGCGCCACCGCCCGGCCCGCCGCGGCGGGATCCGCGGGGTCGAGCGGCGTGGACGCGGTGAGCGCGAGGGAGCCGTCCCCGGACACCACTCGCCCGTACAGGCGAGGGTTCTCCCTTCCCTCTTCCACCGTGGTTTCGGTGTACGCCGCCACCGGCGCCTGACAGCCGCCTCCCAGCGCCGCGAGCAGGGCCCGCTCGGCCGCAACGGCGGCCGCGGAGCCGCCGTCTTCGAGGGGACGGAGGGCGTTTCGCGCCGCCGAGTCATCGGCCCGGATCTCGAGACCCAGGGCACCCTGCGCCGGCGCCGGCATCACCTCGAAAGGATCGAGGCGGACCGCGGCGCCGTCCGCGATGCCCAGCCGCGAGAGCCCCGCCAGCGCGAGGAGCGCCGCGTCGGGGCCGGAACCCGACGTCACCTTGTTCACGCGAGTAGGAACGTTGCCGCGCAGGGGAAGCACCTCGAGATCGGGGCGGAGATGGCGCACCTGTGCTACCCGCCGGAGGCTCGAGGTGCCCACCCGGGCCCCTTTCGGAAGCTCGAGCACCGACGCGATCCCCTGCTCCCGCGCCACCAGCGCTTCCGCGGCGTCGGCCCGGCGCGGCACCGCGGCGAGCGCGAGCCCCGGCGGCAGCGCGGTGGGGAGATCCTTGAGCGAGTGGACCGCGACGTCGATCCGGCGGTCGAGGAGCGCGTCTTCGATTTCCTTGGTGAAAAAACCCTTCCCCTCGAGGGTGTGCAGGGGGCGCTCCTGCTCGACGTCGCCCGCGGTCTTGATGATGACGATCTCGGCCGCCGTCTTCGCCTCCGCCAGACGGTCCCGCACCCAGTTGGCCTGCCAGAGCGCCAGCCGCGAGCCGCGGGACCCGATCCGGAGCGGCGCGCTCATCGTCCCCCCGCGAAGTGCCGCTCGATCGCCGATACCAGACCCGGCACCGTGTATTCGTCGGCCGCGATCGCGACGTTCATCCCGTAGGACCGCGCCGTTTCCGCCGTGACCGGGCCGATGACCGCCGCGAGAAACGGCGCCCGCGCGGCGTCGTTCCCGACCAGCTGCACGAAGTGGCGGACCGTGGAGGACGAGGTGAACGTGACCACGTCCACCCGTCGCGCCAGCAGATCGCCGGCGGCGGCGCCCCCGTCCCCCGCGGCGCCGACGGTGCGGTACACCGGGATCACGTCCACCCGGGCGCCGAGCGCCCGCAGGCCGTCGGGGAGCGCGTCCCGCGCGGTCTCCGCGCGGGGCACGAGCACCCGCGCGCCCGCGAGGCCCCCGCGTTCCTTCAGCGCTTCCACCAGGGATTCTGCGATGAACCCCTCGGGCACGAGGTCCACGCGGATGCCCCGCTCGCCCAGCGCGGCCGCCGTCGCGGGACCGATGGCGCCGACCCGCGCGGAGGAAAAGGGAGCGGGCGCGAGCCCCCATTCCTCCAGCCGGTCGCAAACCACCTGGACGGCGTTCTGGCTGGTGAAGACCACCCACTGGTAGTCCCGGATGGCGTAGAGCGCGGCCCGGAGGGCCGAGAGGTCGGGGAGGGGAACGATCTCGATGACGGGGAGCGCGGTCACCACCGCGCCGCGGGCCTCCAGGGCGCGCACCAGGTCCGCCGCCTGGTCCCGCGCGCGGGTCACCACGATGCGCCGTCCCGCGAGCGGTCCCGCTGTCGTCGCCATCGGTTGCAATTTCACCGTCGCCAAATCCATTATCAAGCAATGCTTCGGACCCTGCGCCGCGCCGTCGCGCGGTTCGCCCTGCGGCGCGCCGCCTCCGCCCAGCGCCGCTCCCCCCGCCTCGCCGGCGGGTGGCTCTCCCTCGCCTGCGCCATCTCGCCGGCGTTCGACGAGCCGTTCCGCGCGCTGGTGCACCACCGCCGGGCCCGGGAGGACCGCTGGGGCGCGCTCGCCGCCGCGCGCGGCGCCACCGACCGCTTCCCCACCAACCCCGACGCCTGGATGCTCCTCGGCGACGCCTACCAGATGGTCTTCCGCCAGCGCGAGGCGCTGGTGGCCTACGAGCAGGCGCTGGCCCTGGAGGAGCGGGCGGACGCCGCGCTCGCCGCGGGTGACCTCTACCGCCGCGCCGGCCAGGCCGCCGACGCCGCCGCCCGCTTCGCCCGGGCCTACGCCGCGGGAGGCGGCGCCGACGCCCTGTGGCGCAACGCGCAGGCGCTCTACGAGGCGGGGGACGACGGGGCCGCGGACGCGGCGCTGGAGCTGTGGGCGAGCGAGGTGCCGGACGGGTTCACCCGGCTCGCGGAGGCCCGGGCCGAGCTGCGCGCGGGCCGGCGCGAAGGCTAGCGCTTGCGGGCGCGGAGGTAGAGCGCGACGGTGTAGCTCAGCAGCACCACCGCGGTCACGATGTAGGCGGCGGCCATGAAGCCGCCGTTTTGCGGAATGGTCTCAGGCATGGTCGCGCTCCTCCGCCCCGATGGCGTAGCGCTGCATCACGAACCCCACGTACAGCACCGTGAACGCGCCCAGCGACAGGAGCCAGGTCTCGAGCATGCTCCAGGGGAGCGAGGGGGCCGAGGGCTTGAGGATGATCGGCTGGGGATGCAGGGTGCGGAAGAGGTACACGCTCAGGTGAATGAACGGGATCAGCGCGGTCCCGCAGATCCCCACCACGGCGGAGTAGCGAGCCCGCGCCCCCGGATCGGTCACCGTGCCCCGCAGCAGCAGATAGCCGATATAAAGGAAGAAGAGGAGCAGTGTCGAGGTGAGGCGGGCGTCCCACGCCCACCAGGTCCCCCAGACCGTCTTCCCCCAGATGGGCCCGGTGGTGAGGACCACCACCGCGAACGCGGTTCCCACCTCGGCCGACGCCGCCGCGAAGCGGTCCAGCCGCGGATCCTTGAGGAAGAGGTAGAGCACGCCGCCCAGCCCCACCAGCATCATCGCCACTTCGGCGTAGATGGCGGCCGGGACGTGGATGTAGAAGATCTTCTGGGCGAGCCCCTGATGGATTTCGATGGGCGTGTAGCCGATGGCGCGCACGTAAACGCCCGCGAGCGACAGCAGCCCGATGAGGGTGACCGCCTGGCCTTTCCGGGTCAGCGTCATTCTTCCACCGTGGACGGAAAGAGGAGCGTCGCCAGCGTGACGAACACGATGTCGTACGCAGCGAGCAACTTAAGCCACGCCATCACCTCGCTCAAGGGACGCCCGGCGAACAGCGCGCTGGTGATGGACACCGCCGCCACCAGCGGCGCCACGAGAAACGGCAGCAGGAGCACGAGGAGCAGGAGCTCGGCGAACCGGGTGCGAATCACCATCGCGCTGAACAGCGTCCCCACGGCCACGAACCCCACCGTCGCGAGGACGATCACCCCGACCAGCGCGCCCAGCACGTGCCCCACCGGCACGTTGAAGAACAGCACGAACAGCGGCAGGCCCACCGCCTCGACGCCGGCCACGAACGCGAGATTGGCGAGCAGCTTGCCCCAGTACAGGCTGGTGCGGCTGATGGGCGCGAGGAGCAGGCCGTCCAGCGCCTGGTTTTCGAGCTCCAACTGGAAGGCGCGGTTCAGCGCCAGCATCGCGCCGAAGCTGAAGGTGATCCACAGAATGGTGGGGGCGAGGTCGATCGTGGGCACCGCGGTGGGGTCCCGCCCGAACTCGAAGATCATCAGCACCATCGCCGTGAACGCCGCCGCGGAGATGAACCCGGTGCGGGTGCGGAACTCGAGCACCAGGTCCTTGCGGACTATCCCCAGCGCGTGCGCGATCACCTCACGCATCGGCGAGCGCGGCGCGATAGAGGTCCGCGATGACGCGCGGCTCCCGGTCCGCGCGGGGCGCGAAGTGCAGGAACCGGCCCGCGCGCTGGAAGGCCACGTCGGTGGCGAGCTCCGCCCCCTCTTCCACGTTGTGCGTCGCCAGCACCACGGTGTGACCCGCCCGCACCGCCGCCGCCAGGAGCCGCCGCAGCTCCGCCGCCGCCGCCAGATCGAGACCGGTGAAGGGCTCGTCCAGGAGCAGGATCGAAGGGTCGTGCACCAGCGCCCGGGCGATGGCCGCGCGCTGCAGCAGCCCGCGGGACAGGGTGCGCACCAGCTGCCCCGCCCGATCGGTGAGTCCCACCTGCTCCATCACCACCCGGGCCCGGACCTCGCGCTCGGCGCGCGGCACGCCGTAGAGCGCCGCCCAGAAACGCAGGTTCTCGACCACGCTCAGGTATCCGTAGAGGTGGCTCTGGTGCCCCAGCCAGCCGATGGCGCGGCGGCCGCCCTGCATCTCCACCCGGCCGCGCTGCGGCCGGATCAGCCCGGCCAGGACCCGGAGGAGCGTGGTCTTGCCGGCCCCGTTGGGACCGAAGATCGCGAGCGTGCGTCCGGCGGGAAGCTCGAAGGTGATACCGTCCAGTGCGCGGACGGAGCCGAAGGCGTGGGTGAGCCCTTCAGCCAACAGCATCGATGGCGGCGCCCAGCTCGTTCAGATCGAAGGGTTTGACGAGGTATGCGCTGTGGCCCAGGTCGAGCACGTTCATGAGCGGCTCCATGCTCACGTACGCCGTCGTGACCACCACCGGGAGGTGGGGTTGGACCTCGCGGAGCCGCTGCAGCAGGGCGATGCCGTCGGTGTCGGGGAGGCGCAGATCGAGCACCAGCACCTCCGGCTTGAACTCCGGCAGCCTGGTCTGGGCCTCAGCCCCCGAACGGGCGAAGGCCATTTCGTAGCGCGCCGAGAAGAAGCGCTCGTAGGAGGTCCGGAGGGCGGCTTCGTCCTCCACGAACAGCACGCGCCGGCGGGGGGCCGCGGCATTCATGGTCGGGCGGAATATAGCCCCCGCCGGGAGACTACGCCTGCGGCGACCCCTCCGCCCCCTCCAGCTCGAAGAGGTCGTCGAGCTTGGTCAGCACCAGCAGGAACCGCAGCTCCTCGTTGGCGCCCCGCAGGCACACGGACTGACGCCGCTCAGCCGCCTTGCGCTGGATCAGCATCAGCGCACCCAGTCCCGCGCTATCCACCTGGCGGGTGCCCGAAAGATCGATCACGAGCCGGCCCGCGCCTTCGGGAACCTGATCCAAAAGCTCCGCCGCGGTGCGGCGGAACGCAGTCCGCGTATCGAGCACCAGCTGCTCGGGCGCGGCGAGTATTTTTTCAGTCGGATGTGAAGACACCATGACTCTCTCCATCGGCTATGGTACGACTCAATACTTCCCGGCCCGGGAAAGAGCGACTTCGGTGCCACATAACTAACCTCTGCACCATCAAGCAGTTGTCAAACCGGGGGTGAGGCCCCTCACGACCCCCTCTGTCGCAGAGCGAACGCAACGGCGCAATCTGCAAGTCGGGCCTTCCACGCTTGACCGGAGGCGGCGCCGCGGGCATACCTTACGACCTCCCTTCGCTCAGCTCGAGTCCCATGACCGACCGCATCGAAACCCTTCTTCACGAACAGCGGACCTTCCCGCCACCCTCCGCTTTTCAGGCCGCCGCCCACGTCCGGGACCAGGGCCCCTACCAACGCGCCCAAAAGGACCGGGAAGGGTACTGGGCGGACTGGGCCAAGCAGCTGGACTGGATCAAGCCCTGGGACCGGGTCCTCGAGTGGACTCCGCCCCACGCCAAGTGGTTCATCGGGGGGCGGCTGAACGTCTCCGCCAACTGCCTCGACCGTCACGTTCGGGGCCCCGGCCGGAACAAGGTCGCGCTGATCTGGGAAGGCGAGCCCGGAGAGGTACGCCACATCACCTACGGAGAGATGTACGCCGAGGTGAACCGGTTCGCGAACGTGCTGAAGACCTGCGGCGTGAAGCGCGGCGACCGGGTGGCGATCTACATGCCGATGGTGCCCGAGGTGGCGGTGGCGATGCTGGCCTGCGCCCGGATCGGCGCGGTGCACACCGTGGTCTTCGGCGGCTTCTCCGCCGAGTCGCTCCGCGACCGGATCAACGACGCCGACGCCCGGGTGCTGGTCACGGCGGACGGCGGGTACCGGCGGGGGACCGTGGTGCCGCTCAAGCAGAACGCCGACGAAGCGGTGGCCGGCTGCCCCGGAATCCGCAGCGTGATCGTGCTGAAGCGGACCGGCACCGCGGTGCAGATGCGGTCCGGTCGGGACCTCTGGTGGGACGAGTTGATGGCCAAGGCGGCGCCCGCCTGCGAGCCGGAAGCGATGGACGCGGAAGACCCGCTCTTCATTCTCTATACCTCGGGGACCACGGGGAAGCCGAAAGGCATTCTCCACACCACCGGCGGCTACCTCACCCAGGTCTACGCGACCACCAAGTGGGTCTTCGATCTCACCGACAAAGACGTGTTCTGGTGCACCGCCGACGTGGGCTGGGTGACGGGCCACTCGTACGTGGTGTACGGTCCCCTGGCACTCGGCGTCACCCAGGTGATGTACGAAGGCGCGCCCGACTTCCCCGCCAAGGACCGCTTCTGGGCGATCTGCGAGCGGCGCGGCGTCACCGTGCTCTACACCGCGCCGACGGCGATCCGCGCGTTCATGAAGTGGGGCAACGAGCATCCCGCGAAGCACGATCTCTCACGGCTCCGCCTCCTGGGCAGCGTGGGTGAGCCCATCAATCCCGAAGCCTGGATGTGGTATCACACTCAGATCGGCGGCGGGCGCTGCCCCATCGTGGACACCTGGTGGCAGACCGAAACCGGCGGGATCATGATCACGCCGCTGCCGGGCGTCACGGTGACCAAGCCGGGCTCCGGGACGGTGCCCTTTCCCGGCATCGAGGCCGATCTCCTGGACGGCGAGGGCCGGCGCGTGGAGGTGGGCGGCGGGTATCTCGCGATCACCAGTCCCTGGCCGGGAATGCTCCGCACCATCTGGGGCGACGACGAGCGCTACCGCCAGGTCTACTGGAGCAGGTGGCCCAACACCTATTTCCCGGGCGACGGGGCGAAGCGCGACCCCGACGGCTACTTCTGGATCCTGGGCCGGGTGGACGACGTGCTGAACGTCGCCGGGCACCGCATCGGCACCATGGAGGTGGAGAGCGCGCTGGTGGACCATCCGGCGGTGGCCGAGGCGGCCGTGGTGGGGCGGACCCACGATCTGAAGGGCCAGGCCCTCGCGGCCTTCGTGACGCTGAAGGAAGGACGGCGGCCTGAGGACGATCTGCGGGACGAGCTGAAGGGCCACGTGGCGAAGAAGATCGGGGCCCTGGCCCGCCCCGACGACATCATCTTCACCGCCGACCTCCCCAAGACCCGGAGCGGCAAGATCATGCGGCGGCTGCTCAAGGACATCGCGGAGGGCCGGGCGCTGGGCGACACCACCACCCTCGCCGACCCGGCGGTGGTGCAGCGGCTGAAAGATCAATACGAGGAGAAGGAGGTCTAGCCCATCAGCCCGGCTAGAGTTCCACCTGGGCGCCCACTTCGAACACCTGGTTCGCGGGAATCTTGAAGAAGGCGGTCGCGCGCAGGGCGTTGCGAGACATGAAGGCGAAGAGCGCCTCGCGCCACCGCGCCATGCCGGGTCGGTCCGAGGCCACCAGGGTCTCGCGGCCGAGGAAGAACGTCGTCCCCTCCATCCGGATCTCGAGCGAGCCGGCGCGGCAGGAGGCCAGCACGTCCTCGATGTCGGGATCGTCCATGAAGCCGTAGCGGGCGAGCGCCTGGTGGAAGCCCTTCCCCAGGCGCTTGATGGTCACCCGTTTCGCCATCTCCACGTGGGGCACGTCCTCGGTGACCACCGTGAGGAACACGATCTTCTCGTGCAGCACCTTGTTGTGCGCGAGGTTGTGCACCAGCGCCGGAGGAGTGCCGTCGGCGGTTCCGTACATGAACACGGCGGTGCCCGGCACCCGGAGCGGCGGCTCCGCGGCGAGATCGGCGAGGAGCAGCGGCAGGGGCACCGTCTTCTCCAGCATCCGCTTGGAGAGGATCTCGCGGCCCCGCTTCCAGGTGGTCATCAGCAGGAACACCGCGGCCGCGATGACCAGGGGGACCCACCCGCCGTTCGCGATCTTCAGCGCGTTGGCGCCCAGGAAGAGCAGGTCCAGCCAGATGAAGAGGCCGGCCGAAAAGGCGGCGCGGGGAATGCTCCAGCCCCAGACCTCGCGGCTCATCACGTAGAACATCAGCGTGGTCATCGTCATCAGGGTGGACAGCGCCACGCCGTACGCGCCCGCGATGTTGCTCGAGTTCTGGAAACCGATCACCAGCACGCAGGTGAGGAGCATCAGCGCCCAGTTGACGGAGGGCACGTAGATCTGCCCGATCTCCCGCGACGAGGTGTGCTCGATGCGCAGACGGGGCGCGTAGCCCAGCTGCACCGCCTGCCGGGTGAGCGAGTAGGCGCCGGAGATGATCGCCTGGGACGCGATGATGGCCGCCGCGGTGGCGAGCGCGATCAGCGGGTACAGCGACCAGGTGGGCGCGAGCAGGTAGAACGGGTTCGACGCCGCGCTGGGGTCGCGCAGGAGGAGCGCGCCCTGCCCGAAGTAGTTCAGGAGCAGCGTCGGCAGGGGGACCGTGAACCACGCCCACTGAATGGCCTTGTGACCGAAGTGCCCGAGGTCCGCGTACAGGGCCTCGCCGCCCGTCACCACCAGGAACACCGCCCCCAGCACCAGGAATCCGCGCTGCACGTCTTCGAGAAAGAAGTGCACGCCGTAGTAGGGGGAGACCGCCACCAGGACGCCGGGCGCGCGGATGATCGCGGCGAGGCCCAGCACCCCGAGCACCAGGAACCAGACCAGCATTACCGGACCGAAGAGCGCCCCGATGCTCGCCGTCCCGCGGCTCTGCAGCAGGAAGAGTCCGATCAGGATCGCGAGGGTGGTGGGGATGACCCAGGTCGTCAAGGCCGGCGCCGCGACCTCGAGGCCCTCGACCGCGCTCATCACCGAAATGGCGGGGGTGAGGGCGCCGTCCGCGTACAGGAGTGCGGCGCCGAAAATCCCCAGCAGGATCATCACCCGCCGCGGGGAGAGCCCGCGCGCCAGCCGGCTCCCGTTGACCAGCGCCATCAGCGCCAGCACCCCGCCCTCGCCCTTGTTGTCGGCGCGGATGATCACGATGTGATACTTGATGGTCACCACGATGACCAGCGCCCAGAACACCAGCGACAGGACGCCGAGCACGTTCGGGGGCGTCACCGGGATGCCGTGCGCCCCGAACGACTCGCGGAGGGCGTACAGGGGGCTGGTCCCGATGTCCCCGTACACGACGCCCAGCGCGGCGACGGAGAGCGTCGCCAGGTAACGGCCGTGGGGGCGGGAAGGATGTTCGGGCGACGTCATGGCGGCGCGAATTCTAGCGGGAGCGGGCCAGTCCCGCGACCGCCGCGATCCAGATCAGGAGGATCACCAGCGCGGAACCGAGACACCACCGGCACCAGGCGTGGATGACGAAGGCTTCGAGCGACGTGAGGTAGAGGGTGAACAGGAGACCGCCGCTGGCGAGCCCGAAGAGCAGCCGGCCCGGCCCGCGCCGCTCCGCGAAGCGCGGCGACTGGCCGACCACGCTCACCAGGAAGAGCGCGGCGTAGCCCGCCACGCCGAAGAACGCGACCGGGACTCCGCCCAGCCGGGCGTAGGCGCTGGCCTGCACGATCTCGCAGCCGCCGGTGCCGCACTTCAGCTGGCCGATGACGCCGATGCTGTGCAGCCAGAGGTAGAGCGCGATGAAGAAACCGGCGAGCGCGAGCACCGCGATCGCCTGGCGCGACCGGATCACTTCGTCTTCGGCTTCTTGAGCAAGTCGTCCACCACGGCCTGAATGCCGTCCGAGGTGCGGTTGGACCCGGTGTACTCCACGCCGTTGATGAACAGGGTCGGCGTTCCGTTCACGCCGCGCGCCTCACCCTCGGCGTAGCTGGCCTGAATCCGGCCGGCGTAAGTGTTCGCGCTCACGCAGGCGTCGTACTTCGCGAGATCGAGCCCCAGGCTCTGCGCGAACCCGTGAAAGGTGCCGGTGGGATCCCTGGATTGCAGCGCCCAGGAATGGTTGTCGAAGAGCTGGTCCACCATCTCCCAGTATTTCCCCTGATCGCCGGCGCACTGGGTGGCGAGCGCGGCGAGCCGCGAGTGGGCGTGAATCGAGAGCGGGAAGTCGCGCTGGCGCCACTGCACCTTGCCGGTGTTGATCAGGTGATCCTTGATCACCGGAAACTGCAGGGCGCCGAACTCGGCGCAGATCGGACATTCGTAGTCCACGTATTCGACGATCTTCACCGGCGCGGAGTCGGGACCGAGGGTGTAACCCTTGAACGCGCTGTCGGCGGCGGTCACCACCGGCACCGGCCCCTGGTCCGCGGCCGGTCCGCCCCTCTGGCTCGAGGAGTACCAGAGAAACGCGCCGCCGGCCACCACCACCGCGCCCAGCACCATGTAGAATCGGTTCATCCGTCCTCCGGCTCCCGCCAGGGTTGATCGTCGTCGCCGGCGTCGAACCCCAGGTCCGCGCCGCTCCGCTTCGCCTCGTCCACGATGCGCCGGCTCTCCGCCACCTCCGGCGTGTCGTAGGTCGCCCGCACTTCGTAGTGAAACAGCTCGCTGCGCACGTCGCCGAGGAGGCGCTGCAGCTCGGCGCTCCCGTCGAGCAGGCGCCCGGCGCGATCCAGCTCCGCGATCCGCGAGGCCAGCGCGCGCAGCAGCGCCGCCAGCCGCTCGGCGCGTTCCCTGCCGTACGTTTCGTCGCTCATGCCGACGCTCCTCCTTTGCCTGGGGCGGCCCGGAAGCCGGACCGCCGCCCCCGGATTATACCATTTCCGCGCGCCGCGCGGTCCCGTTTGCGCGAGGGGGGCACGGTCGTTAAATTGCGCCGCCGTTAATCACGACACCGCCCTGAAAGGAGCCGCACCGGCATGGCCAAGAACCGTAGCGACACCCGTAGAGCACCAGCCACTCCGACCGCATTCGAGCAAGCCCGCGACGAGCTCTTTTCCCACATTCTGCGCTGCGGCGTGCTCGAAGCTTCGCCTGAGCACCAGAAGGAATGGTTCGACGACACCATGCTCTATCTGGGCGACCGCTACGAGGACCTGGCCGAGGAAGAGGTGACGCAGCTCCGCACCCTGGGCGAGCGCTACTGCCGGCCCGTCGTCGCGCGCACCACGCCGGTCCCTACCGCGGGCTGAGTCCTTCGGGGACCGGCAGGCAGGTCGGGGCGCCCCGGGGGCGCCCTTTCTAGTCTCTACCACCACCGCGGCAGGTGCCGCCAGCGCCGTCCCACCGCCAGCCGCACCCCGCCCGCGAGCCCCAGCTCGGCGTACCACCCCGATCGCGCCCCGGGCGCGGATTCCACACCCAAGGACGCGAGCAGGAACGCCGCGCCTCGGCGGGCCCGGGCGGCGCGCATCGCCACGCCCAGCCCGGCGTACGGGCTCACGCCGGTCCGCGCCGAGGGGAGCAGCACGAACTGCGCGGCCGCCTCGAAACGCGCCGCCGGCTCGCCGTCGAAGACTCCCCCCGCCGCCGTGACCCCGAATCGCTCCTGCCAGCCGGGCCGCCGCGCGATGCCGAGCGACGCTCCCCAGAAATCACGCCGGGCGAGCGCGGCCACCGCGCCGACGCTCGCTTCGGTCACCGGGAGCTGCTGCGCGGCGGCGCCGGCGGCGACGGCGAGCAGCACCGCAGCGGCGCCCAGGCTACGCGAGGGTGACGTCGTAGGTGATCGGAATGTCGGGATTCAGGGTGTGGATCACGGTGCAGTACTTCTCGATGGAGAGGTCGATCGCCTGGCGCGCCTTGGACTCGTCCAGTCCATCGCCCCGGAACCGGAAGCGAAAATGAATGGTGAGATAGCGGCGGGGGTGCTCCTCGCGCCGCGTCCCCTCGACCGTGGCCTCGAAGAGTTTGAGGACCACCCGCTTTTTTTCCAGAATGCCCACGATGTCCGCCGCGGCGCAGGTCACCGCCGCGTAGAGCAGCAGCTCCGCGGGCGAGGTGCCGGCCTTGGAGTCGCCGTCCACCGTGACCGGGGAGGGACGCTCCGGGGCACCGCCCTCGAAGACCAGGCCATTCTTCCAGCGCATGGTGACGCGCGCGGTCGGCGCCATGATCAGTTCCCCCGCCGGGTGGTGAGTCCGATGTAGAGCCGGTGCCGCCGCATCGCGTCCATCCCGTGATACTCGAGAAGCCAGTTGAAGCTGGTCTGATAGTGCAGCTCGAAGCCGAACACCAGATTGACCCACACCGCCGGACACGACGAATCCTGCGCGCACCCGGTGTGACCGGCCACGCTGGCGCCGACGCCGATGTAGGGAATGGCCGGCGGCGAATCGTCGGTGAAGCGGTACAGCACCTCGGCCGAGGTCACGTAGGTATTCACGCCGTTGAACACGCCCAGCTCGGCGGAGGGACGGAGGCGCACCCGCGAGGTGGCGATGTCGCCCAGGTCGAGCGTGGTGCCGAAGACCATCTGACTGCCGCCGGTGAAGTCCACGCCGGCCCGCACCCCGAATCCGAAGAGTCCGATGCGGGTCCCGGTGGCGGTCACCGTACCCGAATCCGGCCGGGCGGGCGGCTGCTGGGCGTGGAGCGCGGCGCTGCAGAGCAGCGCACCGGCGGCGATCATTCCTCGCATCAGTTCCCCTCCCCGGCGTCGGCGCGCGCGTGCGCCGCCGCCCGCCCGTAGTCCCAGAGTGCGTACACCGAAATGGCGCCTGTGGCCCACGCCAGCGGGCGCGCCAGCGGCGACGTTGCGATGCACGCCACCAGCGTCAGCACCTGACACACCGTCACCGCCTTGCCGCCCGCGCGCGCCGGCAACGCCACCGGCCGCGCGAAGAGCCAGGTCCCGGCGAAGCCCAGGGCCGCGACCACGTCGCGGAGCAGGACCGCGACGATTTCGTAGGGCGCGAGCAGGCCGCCGCGCGCCACGGCGAGAAACGCCGCGACCATGAACACCTTGTCCGCGATGGGATCGAGCACCGCGCCGGTGCGGGAGCCGCCGTAGCGACGCGCGAACATGCCGTCGAGCACGTCGCTCGCGGCCGCCGCGCCGACGATGGCGAGCTGCCACAGCGGCCGCGCGACGAACGGAAAGGCCGCCGCCAGGGGAAGCCGAAGCGCCGTAAGCAGATCAGCGGGCGCGAAGCGCCGTTTCACTTGCCCCCCCTCCCCCCGGCGGGTAGCTTCACCGCGTGGACCTCAATCTGTTGAAGCAGGCCGCGATCTTCCAAGACCTGGACGAGGGCGAGCTCGCCCGCGTGGCCGAAGTGTGCAAGGAGCAGAAGTTCACCGTCGGCCAGCACATCTTCAAGGAAGGCGAACCGGGCAACCGGCTGTTCATCATCTCCGAAGGCGAAGTCCGGATCTCGCGCACCATCCCGGGCTCGGGCGAAGAGGCGCTGGCGGTGCTGAAGCCGGGCGCGAACTTCGGCGAAATGTCCATTTTCGACCGCTCCGAGCGCTCCACCGACGCCATCGCCAACACCGCCTGCACCCTGATCACCATCACCCGCGCCGATTTCGAGCTGCTGCTCGATTTCAACCGGGAAATCGCGTACAAGGTGCTGTGGTCGGTGGTGCGGCTCCTCTCCGGCCGGCTCCGCGTGACGAACGAGAACCTCCGGTCGTTCCTCGCGATGTCCATGTTCTAGGGTGACGATCGCCGTCATCCCGTGCGGCGGGCGGGGTACCCGACTCGCCCACCTCTCGCAGGGCCAACCCAAAGAACTGCTCCCCGTCGCCGGCAAACCGCTCCTCCAGTGGACCCTCGAGGAGGCGGCCGCCGCCGGACTCCGCCGCGCCGTGGTGGTCACCAGTCCCGACAAGCCCCAGCTCGCGCGCTTTCTCGCGGACCGCCCGGTGGCCGGACTCTCCGTCGGCGTGGCGCTCCAGCCCGAGCCGCGGGGACTCGGTGACGCCATCACCAGAGCCCGCGACCTCGCGGGCGCGGAGCCCGTGGCGGTGCTGCTTCCCGACAACCTCTTCTCCACCGCCTGCGCCATCGCCCCGGTGCTCCGGGCCCGCGACGCCACCGGCTTCGCGGCGGTCCTCACGGCCGAGATCGCGTCGCGCGACGCCGGGACCAAGGGCGCCACCGGACGGATCCGCGCCGTCCCGCGGCCCGACGGACTGCTCGCGATCCAAGCGATCGCCGACAAGGGGCCGAGCGGCGCCCGCTTCGACACCGGCGGGGGCCCGGCGGCGCTCACCCCCATCGGCCGCATGGTGTTCGACGCCGGCATCTTCGAGCTCCTCGAGTCCCTGCGCGCCCGGCTTGCGCCGGGGGCCGAGCTGGACGACGTGCCCGCGCTGCAGACCCTGGCGCGGGAAGGCCGGCTGGTGGGCGTACCGCTCCCGGGAGCGTTTTACGACGTCGGCGTTCCAGAGGGGTATCAAAACGCTCTGGCTGCGCTAACCTAAACCCTTTTACACTTAATGCCACGCATGCGACGACTCATCCTCGTTCCGGCCCTCGCCGTCGGTCTCTCCGCCTGTCACGACCTGGGCTCGGGGGGAACGCCGCGCATCTCGGTGCATCCGCTGGTGGACTCGCTCTTCGTGGGCGACAGCTCCGCCATCCCCACCATCACCTTCGTCAACCCGGCCGGGGACACGGTGCCGCCGCCCGCGGTGCGCTGGCAGAGTCTGGTGCCGACGATCTTCCACGCCGATAGTCTCACCGGCCGGGTGAGAGCGCTGGCGCCGGGGTTCGGCCTCCTCGCGGCGACGGCGGGCGGCGCCACCAGCTACGCGCTGATCGTGGTCTCCAAGACCCTCGACGTCACCATGCTCCTGGACACCGTCTACCTCCTCCCCGCGGACACCCTCACCCTGCCGGTCCAGGTCGTGAAAAAGGGGGGCGGCGCTCCGGCGCCGTGGTTCGAGATCTCGCCCAACGGGGCGATCTACACCGTGGACAGCGCCACCGGACGGATCACCGCGGTGGGCAGCGGGGTGGCGCGGATCGTGGTGCACGCGGACTCGGTGACCGACACCGGCGAGGTCAACGTGGTCCAGCTCACCGATACCACGAAGAGCGCGGGCAAGGCCTACTTCACGGTGCTGGGGACGATCATCCGCCACCAGCAAGCGGCGGTCGGCGCCACCAACTACCTGCGCTCGGGTGACACCCTCACCTTCCAGCTCGACGCCTTCGTCACCTCGAGCGGCGTGCACGTGCAGGACGCGGCGACCACCATCCGCCAGGCGATCGCCGACACCGGCACCTTCGTGATCGACTCGATTTCGCCGGCCGAGGCCTTCTCCCGCACCGCGGACCCGGTCTGTCACCCGCCCCGGCAATGGGCCTATTACGCCACCTCCGGCGGCGGGAGCACCATCACCGCGTTCTCGCGGCCCGGCGGGGCGTTCGCCATCTCCAAGTACGTGCCGGTCACGGGCGGATTCGCGGTGGGAGGCCGCTTCACGTTCAACGCCCAGCGCACCGACCTCTACGCCGATCCGCAGGGGCTGGTCACGGTGCGCGGGACCTTCGTCGCCCCGCTCGACAGCGGCACCGCGTCGTGCCACTGACCCTGGAGCACGTCTTCGCCGACCTGGGGGGCGTGCCCGGGGACCGCCTGGGCGACACCCAGGCGCTCGCCGGCCTGCTCCTGGCCGCAGCCAACGCCGCGGGACTCAATCCGGCGCATCCGCCGATCGTCAAATCGGGACCCCGCGGCACCACCGCGCTTCTGGTTTGCCACGGCGGCCACGTCGCCCTGCACGCGGTGCCCGCGGACGGGCTCTGCTTCGCGGACGTGGCCGGTCTCTCCGCCGCGGTGCAGCGCGGACTGGACGTGATCATCAAACGCCTCGGCGCGCGCAGCCTGCGAACCGACGCGCGGCGCCGGGGCCCGGTCACCACTCTTCAACCGGAGAACCCATGAACAGCCTCACTCCCTACGCCGCGTTCATCCTGCGAATCGCCGTGGGCGGCATCTTTCTCCACCACGGGATCATGAAGGACGGGATGGGCTTGTCAGGCGTCGCGGGGTTCTTTCACGGCGTGGGACTTCCCTTCGCCACGGTGGGCGCCGCGGCGGTGCTGGTGGTCGAGAACCTGGGCGCCGCCTGCGTCATCCTCGGGATCTTCACCCGGGCCTGGGCGCTCGCCATGGCGATCGAGATGGCGGTCGCGTCGTTCATGGTGCTCTGGCCGCAGGGACACATGCCCGAGCTGGAGCTGATGCTCCTCGCGGGCTCGCTCACCCTCATCGCCCTGGGCGACGGGCCGCTGTCGATCGGGATCAGGTTCAAGAAGGCCCAGTAACGCTAGTGCAGTATCCTCAATAGCCCCGCCTCCGCGCTGCCGCGGAGGAAGCTCTCGGGATCCGAGGCCGGAATCGCCGCGCCGGTCTGCAGCCGGCCGCGCTGGGCGCTCGCCGCCATGTACGCCTCGAGGGACCCGTCGGCCCACTCCGCGGCGTCGTCCTTCATCTGCCGGACGATTTCCTCCCAGGTGCCCACGTAGGTCGTCCCGGTGAGGGTGGCCACCCGGTGGACATCGCCGCCCCCCGAGCGGGTGCGCATGCCCTGGAGCTCGGTCAGCAGGGTGCCGAAGAGCTCGAGCTGTCGCGGATCCTTCACCTGCCCGTCGGGCCCCATGGCTTCGATCTCGGCGAGCAGCACGTCCGTCGATTCGGGATCGGCGGTGAGCTCGTCCAGGCGCCCGTGCCAGGGCGCGAGCTCGGGATCGTCCTCGGGGAGGCGGTAGACGCTGCGCTTCAGCTCCACCAGCCTCCAGATCCCGAGCCCGTCCACGTGATCCTGGGGATCGGTGCGCTCGAGGTGGAAGAGCGCGGCTTCGTACTCGCCGCGATCGTAGAGGAGGTTGGCGAGATAGATCCGCGCCTCGGCGTGCTGGGGATCGAGCTCGAGCGCGCGTCGCAGCCAGTAGAGGGAGCCGCCTTCGTCGCCGAGACGGTGCGCCGCGTAGCCGACGCAGGCGGCGGCCTCCGCCGAGTCGGAGTGAGCCGTGATGGCGACTTCGAAGAAGCGCCGGGCCTGATCCAGAACGCCTTCCCGGAAGAGGGCGCGGCCGATCTGGAGCATGAGGTCGTGATCGTCGCGAAAACCGAGGGCGAGAATGCGGTCGAAACAGCCCACGGCGCCGGCCCGGTCCCCGAACTTGAGCAGGACTTCGCCGAGGCCGGCCAGGGCGTCCTCGTGGTCGGGATCGAGTCCCACCGCTTCCTCGAAGGCGCGGCGTGCCCAGGCGTACTCCTCGCGCGCCAGCCGGGCGTAGCCCATCCCCACCTGGAGTTCCACGGCGTGGGGGTAGAGCGAGAGCCCCTCGCGGAGGGTCTCTATCGCGTCGTCGTATTGTCCTTCGTTGTAAAGCTGATGCGCACGTTCGTCGTAGTCGTCGGAGCTGAGGAACGGTTCCGACATCGAACGGGCCTCCCGGGAAGGTTGTGCTATGATAAGAGCCGCCGGGCGGTTACACAAGCGACACCCCGCCGCTATCTTGGCTCGCCATGACCTCGCCCTTCTCCGACGTCGCTCAGGGGTCCGTCACCTCGCCGCAGGGGTTCACCGCGGCGGCGGCGCACGCGGGTCTCAAGGCCGGCGGGGCGTTGGACGTCGCCCTCCTCGTCTCCCAAAACTCCTGCGCGACGGCGGGCGTGTTCACCCGGAACGTGGTCCGCGCCGCTCCGGTGGTGTACGACGCCGATCTCCTCTCCGAGCGCCCGGGGCGGATGCGGGCGGTGGCGATGAACGCGCGGGTCGCGAACGCGTGCACCGGCGCCGACGGGCTCGCCGCCGCCCGGGCGATGGCACAGGCGGCCGAGCAGGCGGCGGGTCTCCCGCCCCGCACCGCACTGGTGCTCTCGACCGGCGTGATCGGCGTTCCCCTGCCCGGGGACCGGGTGGGGGACGGCCTCCGCCAGGCCGCGGCGCGGCTCTCGGCGGACGGCGGAGTCGAAGCGGCGCGCGCCATCATGACCACGGACACCCGTCCCAAGCACTGCGCGGTCCGGGTGGAAACGCCGGGCGGCATGCTCACCGTCGGCGGGATCGCCAAGGGCGCCGGCATGATCCATCCCGACATGGCGACCCTGCTGGGCGTGATCACCACCGACGCGGTGGCCGAGGTCGCCGCCATCACGCCGCTCCTGCGGCGGGCGGCGGACCGCACCTTCAACGCCATCTCCGTGGACGGGGACACCAGCACCAATGACACGGTCCTGCTGCTCGCCAACGGCGCGTCCGGCGTCGATCCGGCGCGAGACGGCGCGACCTGGAAGCTTTTCGAGGACGCGGTGCTGCAGGTGGCGCGGACCCTCGCGCTCGCGGTGGTGGAGGACGGGGAAGGCGCCACCAAACTGGTCGAGATCCAGGTGG
>DASSQQ010000006.1:0-8048 GCA_035702425.1 Gemmatimonadales bacterium | reverse complement strand
GACTGGAAGCGGGGGGGCAAATGAGCAAACCCTCTCATCCCCGCCACAACTTTCCGTCCCTCCGTCATGCCGTCGTCTTTCTCTCCGCGGCGCTCCTGGGGTGCTCCCGCGCCGGTTCCTCGCCGGCTCGCTACGATCTCATTCTCGCCAACGGCTGGATCGTGGACGGGACCGGGAACCCGCGCTATCGCGGAGACGTCGCCATTGCGGGCGACAAGATCGCCGCCGTGGGATTCCTGAACGGCGCCACCGCGCGCGACACCGTGGACGTCTCGGGGCTGGTGGTGGCGCCCGGGTTCATCGACATGATGGGGCAGTCCGAGATCAACGTGCTCATCGACAACCGGGTGTTCTCGAAAATCACGCAGGGCGTGACCACCGAGATCACCGGCGAGGGCGGATCGGTGGCGCCGCTCACCGACTCGCTCGCCGCCCAGGACTCGGACGCGATGAAGAAATTCCATTATCGCGAGGACTGGCGCGATCTCGACGGCTACTTCAAGGAGTTCGCGCGCAACGGCTCGACCGTGAACCTCGCGACCTTCGTCGGGGCGACCCAGGTCCGGATGGCGGTGCTGGGCAGCGCCAATCGCGCGCCCACCGCGGCCGAGCTCGCGCACATGACGGCCCTGGTGGACACCATGATGGAGCAGGGCGCGCTCGGCCTCTGGACCGCGCTCGAGTACGCGCCCGCCAGCTACTCCACCACCGACGAGCTGATCGCGCTCGCCAAGGCGGCGCGCCGCCACGGCGGGATCTACGCGTCCCACATGCGGAACGAGGGCACCCTCACCGACCAGGCGCTGGACGAGCTGTTCCGGATCGCGCGGGAAGCGCGGATTCCGGCCGAGATCTCCCACCTGAAGGCGGCGGGCCAGCGCAGCTGGGGGCGGATGCCGCACATCCTGGCGCGGGTGGATTCCGCGCGCGCCGCCGGGCTCGACGTCACCGCGGACCAGTACCCCTACACCGCGGCGGCCACGTCGCTCGACGCCATCATGCCCACCTGGGCCGAGAGCGGCGGGCTCGACTCGCTGATGATCCGGCTCCGCGATCCCGCCACCCGCGCCCGCATCCACCGCGAGGTGCTCCACCCGGCCGACGGCAGTGAGGGGTTCTACAACGAGGCGGGCGGCGGCTCCGGGATCCTCATCACCGGGGTCTTCGAGGACTCCCTGCGCGATCTGCAGGGCAAGCGGATCTCCGAGATCGCGGCGGCGCGCCGCGAGGACCCGGTGGAGACCATCCTCGACGTCCTGCTCGCCGAGGGACCGCACCGCACCGACGCGGTCTACTTCGAGATGAGCGAGGCCGACGTGCAGGCCGCGCTCTCCACCTGGTGGGTGGCGGTGAACACCGACTTCGGGGGCGTGGCGCCGGACGGACCCTTCGGCTCCCAGTCGGCGCACCCTCGCGCCTACGGAACCTTCGCCCGCATCCTCGGCCATTACTCCCGCGACCTGAAGCTCTTCCCCCTCGAGTTCGCGGTGCGCAAGATGACGAGCCTCGCGGCCCAGCGGGTGGGGTTGAAGGACCGCGGGCTGCTCCGGGCCGGGATGGCCGCCGACGTCACCGTGTTCGATCCCGCCACCGTCGCCGACCGCGCCACCTTCGAGCAGCCGCACCAGCCCTCGGTGGGATTCGCTTACGTGTACGTGAACGGGCAGAAAGTGCTCGATCACGGCAAGCTCACCGCCGCGCGCCCCGGACGCGGGCTCCGCGGGCCCGGGTACGTCGCCCCGGCGGCGAGGTGACCCTCGGCCGGCTCGCGCTCGCCTGGCTGCCGGTGGCGGCGCTTTTCCTGGTCGCGCCGCCGATCGGATACCGGTGGGACGGTCCCCCCGAACAGCCCGCGCTGGCGTGGGCCTTCAACGCCTGGGAGCTGGGGTGGCGCGCGGTCGAGGCCCTGGTGCTGACCCTCTTCGCGTCGCTCTGGTTCGACTCGCTGGGCGCGGGCGGCTGGTGGCTGCTCTTCCTGCTGGTGGGACTCCTCGCCGCGTTTCCCCGCCGCCTCGTGATGTGGCGGTACGCCGATGGCGCGAGGCGGCGCGCGCTCCTGCTCCACGCCGGTCTCGACGTGGGACGGTACCTCGCGGCGGGGGGACTCCTCGCCTGGCGGCTCGGGTAGCGGTTTTCGATGACCAATCGTGACGTAACGCGCCGGAACCTTCTTCGGGCGCGCGCCTACTAGGCTCGGGGTTTCGATTCACGCCTGGCGCCAAGGAGGCTCAAGATGAAACTCAAGCACGCCATCCACCGCCTCGACGAACTCTTTCGCGACCGAGACTCCCGGGCCGGCATTCTGGCGCGGGAGCTGGCGCGGGAACCCAAACCCGGCGACGCGAAGCTCGCGGAGCTGCTCTGCAACGAACGCCGCTCGGAGACGCGCATGGACGGATCGGTGAACGGATCCGTGGTGCGCACCGCGTGGGCGGCGTGGGAGATGATGGACCTGGGGCTCGACGCCCTGAACGGCGGGCTCGACCGCCTGCTCTCCTGGCTCCTGCCGCGAATCGAGGCCGGTGAGGTCCACGAGGAACCGATGCCCCTCGCCCTGCCCAACGGCGTGGTGATGCGGGGCGCGGGAGACGCGGCGCTCGCGGTTCGCTGTCTGGGACTCAAGACCCTGCTGCGGGCCCGGCGCGACGGGCGTCCGGGCGTGGCCGAACAGCTCGCCGGAGTGGCGCGCCTCGAGCCCGCTTCGCCCAACCTCGCGGCCTGCGTGCTGGGCGTGGTGGCGGTCGCGCCGGCGCCGGTGCACGACCGCGCCGAGGCCTTCGTGGAGGAAGCGCGGCGGGCCCAGGGGAGCGACGGGTCGTGGGCGGGCGCCGACCTCTTCAACATGCTGGAGGCGCTGCTCCTCGCCGGGATCGAGCCGGCGCGCGCGCTGATCGCGAAGGCGGCGCCGGCGCTGCTCGATCTCCAGCACGACGACGGGTCCTTCGACTCGCCTCCGCACGAGGAGCGCGCGCTGATCGGGCTGCGCGCCCTGCACGTCGCGCTCGAAGCCTGAAGCCGTAGTATCTTCGGTGGACGATGTCCACCGACACCCGCGCCCGCATCCGGCTGACGGCGTTTTCGCACGGCGCAGGCTGAGCCTGCAAGCTCGGCGCAGCCGAGTTGGCGCAGGTCTTGCGCCACGTGCCCGCCGCGACGGATCCCCGGATCCTCGTCGACGCCGCCACCAGGGACGACGCCGCCGTCTTTCAGACGGCGCCCGATCGCGCCCTGGTGGTGACGGTGGACTTCTTTACGCCCATCGTGGACGACGCGTACGACTACGGGCGGATCGCGGCCGCCAACGCCTTCTCCGACGTCTACGCCATGGGGGGCCGGCCCCTCCTCGCGCTCAACCTGGTGGGCTGGCCCCGCGGGAAACTCCCCTTCGAAGTTCTGGGCGAGGTGCTTCGGGGGGGCATCGACATCGCCAAGGAAGCGGGCGCCTTCGTCCTCGGCGGCCACTCGATCGACGATCCGGAGCCGAAGTACGGGATGGTGGCGGTGGGCGAAGTGCACCCCGACCGCATCGTGACCAACGCCGGCGCGAAAGCCGGAGACGTACTGGTCCTCACCAAACCGGTCGGCACCGGAATCCTGGCCACCGCCCTGAAGCGGGACCTCGCGGTCGAGGCCGACCTTCGCCCCGCCGTCACCGCGATGACCACCCTCAACGCGGGCGCCGCCCGGGCGATGGAGGCCGTGGCGGCGTCGGTGCACGCCGCCACCGACATCACCGGCTTCGGGCTCCTCGGGCACCTGCACAACCTCCTGGAAGCGAGCCGGGTGTCGGCCGAGCTTCAACCCGACGCCGTGCCGGTGTTCCCCCGGGCGCGGGAGCTCGCCGCCGCGGGAGCGGTGCCGGGCGGGACCGCGCGGAATCTCGAAGCCGCGGCCGGGTACACGGCCTTCCCCGTCAGTCTCGCGAGCCCGGATCGCACGCTCCTCGCGGACGCCCAGACGTCGGGCGGTCTCCTGATCGCGGTGGCGGCGGAGGCGGCCGGGCTCCTCGTCGGAGCCCTGAAGAAGGAAGGGACGCCGGCCGCCGCGGTGATCGGCCGGGTGACCGGCGGCGAGCCGGGCCGGATCCGGGTGGCGTGAACCGTGGCCGCGATCCCGGAGTACAGCGCCCTGACGCCCGAATCCCTGGACGCGCTGGAGCGCGCGGTGCGCGAACGGCGCCGGGTGGCGCTCCGGCGGCGAGGTACCGAATATGTGGTGGTGGCCGAACGACTCGACACCTCCGCGCGCGGTGAAGCGCTGCTGGGCCGCCTCCCGATGACCGGGGAGACGCTCACCTTCCGCCTGGCCGAGCTCGAGGCCTTCGCGGTGCTCCCGTAACGCGATGTTCACCCGACTGCTGGTGGGACTGGACGAGAGTCCGCGCGCCGATCAGGCCTTCGAACAGGCCCTCCTCCTCGCGCAGCGCTTTCAGGCGACGGTGATCGCGGCCTACGCCAGGGAATCCGGCGGGCCGGACGGCGCGCCGATGCTGGAGCGGGCGCGGCTGCGGGCCCTGGAGCGCGGGGTGGCGGCGGAAGTGAAGCTGGGGCACGGCGCCGCCGACGTCTTCCTGGCGGAGGTGGCGACCCAGAGCGACGCGGTGCTGGTGGGCCGCCGCGGCGCCCGGACCGGTCAGGACGCGATCGGTCCCACGGTGGCGTCGCTGATCCGCATCGCGGAGCGGGTGGTGATCGTGTGCGGCGCCACGCCCTCGCCGATGCAGGCGGTGGCGATCGCCTACGACGGGCGGGAGACCAGCCGCCGCGCCCTCGACCTCGCGGCGCGATTCGCGAGCATCGTGGGCAGCACCATTCACGTCATCCACGCCAATCCCGATCGGGAGGCCGGTGTGGGCGTGGTGGGCGAGGCCGAAGCGAGTCTCTCGCTGCTGCGCGTCGCCTTCGTGACTCACGTCGAAAAAGGGAAACCGGCGGAGGTGGTGGCGCGGGTGATCGCGGAGACCAAATGCGACGCGCTCTTCGCCGGCGCGCACATGCAGCGCCAGGAGGGCCGGCCCAGCCAGGTCACGATCTCCCACGCCGAGGAGATCCTCCGGCACACCGACATCCCGGTCGCGATCCAGCCGTGACCCTGCGGGTCCTGGTTCACGCCGACGAGAGCTGTCTCGGCAACGGCACCACGCCGCCCAATCCCGGCGGCAACGGCGCCTTGATCGAGGCGCCGGCGGGGGACAGCGTGGCCCGCTGGGACTTCTTCGAATGCGCGCCGGATACCACCAACCAGCGGATGGCGCTGGCGGGGGCGATCGCCACCCTGGAGTGGCTGCGGCGCCAGTGGAAGGAAGCCGACGTGCGGTACGTCTCCGATTCCGAGTACCTGATCAAGGGCATGGGCGAGTGGGTGACGGGATGGCAGGCGCGGGGCTGGAAGCGCAAGGGCGGCGCGGTCGAGAACCTCGAGCTCTGGCAGAAACTGGTGCAGGCGGCCGCTCCGCACCGGATCGAGTGGAAGTGGGTGCGCGGCCACGCCGGCCACGCCAAGAACGAATACGCCAACGCCCTCGCGACCCGCGCGGCGGAGCGCCAGCAGCGCTCCAACGGGCTGGTCCCGTCGGGGTTCGACACCTGGCTGGAGCAGCAGCGCGCCCGCGGCCATTACCGCGATTACGATCCCGACCGGGAGCTAGGATGAGCGTTCCGAAAGACGGCATCGCCGCCAACACCCACCGCCTGAACCTCCTCGCGGAGGGCACCGCGCCGGCCACTCCGGAACGGATCCCCCTCTACGAAGTGTACATGCGGATGGCGGAGGAGCTGGCCAAGCGCTCCACCTGCTCCCGCCTCCAGGTCGGCAGCGTCATCACCGATCAGCTGCTGGAGAACGTCCTCGCCATCGGTTACAACGGCAACGCCCGCGGACTTCCCAACCGCTGCGACTCGGCGGTGCCCGGCAGCTGCGGGTGCATCCATTCCGAGCAGAACGCGCTCGTCAAGGCGCCGGGCAGCGTGCGGGACAAGGTGATGTTCGTCTCGGCGTCCCCCTGCGTGATGTGCGCCAAGCTGATCATCAACTCCGGCGTGACTCACGTGTTTTACCGCAAGGCGTACCGCGATCCTTCGGGGATCGAGGTGCTGGAACAGGGCCACGTGATTCCGGTGCTCTACGACCGCTGGGTCAAGGAGTGGCGGTGAGATCAACGCGGAACGGCGAACGCGCAACGCGGAACTCCTGGCACTCCAGGTCCGACTTCCGCGTTCCCAGTTCCACATTCATCGGGAGTCGTCCATGAAACGTGTCTGGTTTGTCGTCCTGCTTCTCGCGGCACCCTTGAGCGCCCAGTCCGTTCTCTACCGGTCACCCAACCTCGGCGGCACCTGGGTCCCCGACGCCGCCGTGGTGCAGTTCAACTTCATCCACCGGTTCTACGTGTTCCCCTCCTCCAGCGGGCACGCGGTGGTGAACTTCCCCACCTTCACTCTCGCCACCGGCCTGGGGCGGCGGATGGCCCTGGGCGCCCACTTCGGCACCCGCGCCGTCGTGAATCCCGCGGCGATCTCGTCCAACGAGACCGAGCTGTTCGCGCGCTGGCGCGCCTGGGGCGCGGGCGAGGGCCGGGAGGGGCTGGGATTGGCGGTGACGCCGGCGTACAACTTCCTTTCCAAGAGCGCGGACGCCGAGGTGAGTGTCGACTGGACCCGCCGCTTCCTCACCCTCGAGGGCGCGGTGCGCGGGGTGAGCAAGCCGGGAGGAGTCTCGGGCAAGGCGCAGGCGGCGCTGGCCGGCGGGTTCGTCGCCCGGCTGAGCCGCTACGTGGCGGTGAGCGGAGACGTGGGCTCCTACGTGAGTCCCACCCCCCTCGCCGCGTGGAGCGTGGGGCTCGACTTCGTGATTCCCGGGACGCCCCACACCTTCACCCTCGAGATGAGCAACGCGGCGACCAGCAGCATCGAGGGCAACTCGCGCGGCGGCACGCCCCTCACCAACCGCCTTTACGGATTCGAGTTCACCATTCCGCTCCACCTGTCACGCTTCTCGCCGTGGTTCCACCCCCATCGCCAGCCCCAGCTCCCGGAGCCGGTGACGCCGAGCGCCACCGCGCCGGCGGACGCCGTGGTCCACATCCGGGCCTTCAAGTACCAGACGGACACCGTCACCATCGCGGTGGGGCAGACCGTCGGCTGGGTGAACGACGATCCGGTGGCGCACGCGGTGGTCATCGAATCCGGAAACGTGAACTCGGGCCTCATCCCGCAGGGCGCGGCGTTCCGCCACACCTTCGCGACGGCGGGCACCTTCGTCTATCACTGCACGCCCCATCCGTACATGAAAGCGGTGGTGGTGGTGAAATAGTGGACGAGCTCGACCGCCTCTTCGAGTGCCTGGTGCAGGCGCTGGCGCAGGGCGCGCGGGTCGCGGTGCCCTTCGCCGCGGCGGAGATCTACGAGCACCTCGTCCCCTACCGCTCCAACCGCTCGCGGCTCCGGGTCGCCACCTTTCAGGACTACGAGATGACGGTGCTGCGGCTCCTCGCGGGCGAGCGCGGCTACGTGCGGGTGGAGCCGGACGACGTGCGCGACGGAATGGCGCGGGAGGTCACCTCGCCCAACCCGGACACCGCGCTCTTCCGCAACTTCCCCGACGCCCGGGTGATGGTGAACCGCCACGCCGCGGAGCAGTTCCTGGCGGGGGACCGCGTTTACGCCCCGCCTTCCGACCAGGAAGAAGAAGAGCCCGCCGACTGGACCTCGGAGAATCCGATCCCGCCCGCCGGGTTCGCGCTGGCGGAACCGGGCGATGAGAGTGGAGGGAGCGAGCGCTGCGCCTTCTGCGGCGGATCGTTCCCCGGCGGTCGCGACGTCCGCTTCTGCCCGCACTGCGGCCAGCCCGCCACCGGCGAGCTGCGCTGTCCCCAGTGCGGCAGCGACGTGGACGTCGGGTGGTCCTACTGCATCACCTGCGGCCGGCCCACCGGATTCGAGTGAACCGCCATCACATCGCGGTGATCCCGGGAGACGGCATCGGCCCCGAAGTGATCGAGGCCGGCCTGGTCTCCATCGTGAAAGCGGCGGCCAAGCACGGGGTGGCGC
>DASSQQ010000005.1:0-9717 GCA_035702425.1 Gemmatimonadales bacterium | reverse complement strand
CTCGGCGTCGAGGGTGGGGAGGGCCTTCAGAATTTCGGTGAGGGCGCCCGCCTTCCGGCCGAGGAGCTCGGTCTTGAGCTCCTGCAGCCGGCGGTCATCGGCCTGCGGAATGTCCCGGAGACGCTCCCGCAGCGCGGCGAGGGCTGCCAGGAGGTCGCGCATGGTTAGAGCGCCTTCTTGGCGACCTCCGCCAGCTGACCGAACGCGACCGGATCCCGGACCGCGAGGTCGGCGAGGACCTTCCGGTTGATCTCCACGCCGGCCTTGCGGAGGCCGTTCATCAGCCGGTTGTAGGAGATCGCGTGGAGGCGCGCCGCGGCGTTGATGCGGGTGATCCAGAGCCTCCGGAAGTCACCCTTCTTCCGGCGCCGGTCGCGGTAGGCGTACTTGGCCGCGCGCTCGGTGGCTTCCTTGGCCGCCTTCCACAGCTTGCTGCGCCCGCCCCAGTAGCCCTTGGCGAGCTTCATCACCTTGTTCTTGCGCGCGAGGCGCGCGACGTTGCTTTTGACGCGAGGCATCTGTCGGTCTCCTTACGCCATCAGCAAGCGCTTCAGGCGACGTTCATCCGCGTGCGCAACCAGCGCGGCCTTGCGCAGGTGCCGCAACCGCTTGGCGTGCTTCTTGGTCAGGATGTGGCTCTTGTAGGCGTGATAGCGCCGGATGCGTCCCGAGCCGGTGATCTTCACGCGCTTCCGCAGCGCGCGTTTGGTTTTCATCTTCGGCATGGTCAGTCCTCAGGGTTCAGTGGTCAGGGGTCAGTCAACCGGCGACTGGCCGCCGACGACGGAATTCATTTCGGTCCCAGCACCATGGACATGTTCCGGCCCTCGAGCTTCGGATCCTGCTCGATCTTGCCGATGTCCTTCAACTCTTCGGCCACCCGGTCCAGCACGTTGCGGCCCAGGTCGAGGTGGGCCATTTGCCGGCCCCGGTACATCATCGTCACCTTGACCTTGTTGCCGTCCTTCAGAAACTCCCGCGCGTGCCGGGTCTTGAACGCGAAGTCGTGCTCGTCGATCCCCGGGCGGTACTTCACTTCCTTCAGATGAATCACGTGCTGCTTCTTCTTCGCGGCGCGGGTCGCCTTGGCCTGCTCGAACTTGAACTTGCCGTAGTCCATGATCTTGACCACGGGCGGCCGGGCCAGCGGCGCAACTTCCACCAGATCCAGGCCCCGCTCCTGCGCGGCGCTGATCGCTTCGTCGATCGTCATCACCCCCAGCTGCGCGCCGTCGTCCGCGATGACCCGCACCGGGCTGATCCGGATCTGCCGGTTGACCCGCGTGCGCGGCGTCTTGCTGCTGGGGGCGCTACTGCTACTGCTCGTGGTGCCGCTGTTGTCGATCGCCAGAGGCCGATCTCCCTGAAGTGAGAAGCGAAAAGCGGACTCCCGGTCGCCCCGGAGTCCGCTGCAGCAGTCGGCAGTCGTCAGTTTTCAGTCACGACGACTGAGAACTGAGCCCTGACGACTCTTCCTCGGAACCCTGGAGCACTCCCCCCAACCCCGGGGAGGCCATGCGGGTGAGGCGCCACGGCGCCCGCTTAGCGTATTGTGGGCTGGAAGCTAGCCCTGCCCCAGAGGGTCCACAAGGCCGAACCCCTTCCCGTCCCGCCCCAGCCGGCCCGCCACCGTCACCGGGTCGTGCTCGAACACAAGGAGCCACCCCTCATCCTCGGCCCGCCGATAAATCCGCCGCCGCGTCTCCAGGGTGACCAGGGGCTCGAGGTCGTATCCCATGATCCAGGGCAGCGGCAGGTGGGCCGAGGTAGGCACGAGATCGGCGAGAAAACAGGCCCGCTCGCCGTCGCTCTCCACCAGGATCGACTGGTGGAAGGGGACGTGTCCCGGAGTCGGCAGGCAGCGCACCCCCGGAAGCACCTCCCGCTCGCCGTCGATCAGGGTGAAGTCCACGCCCTCGAAATTCGGCGCCAGGTAGCTGGCCGCGGTGCGCTCGTTGGTGTGGCGGGCGAAGTCGAGCTCTTTCCTTTGTACCACGTACCGCGCGCGGGCGAAGGTGGGGCGGACGGCGCCGCCCTCGTCCCGGAAGGTGTCGCCACCGGCGTGATCGAAGTGGAGGTGGGTGTTGATCACCCAGCGAACGTCGTCGGTGGAATGGCCCAGCTCGGCGAGCGCGTCTTCGAGGAGGGTGCGACCCGGGGTCCGGGTGGAGGCGTTCTCCACGCCGTAAATGTCCCGAAACTTCTCGTTCTCCTTGTTGCCGAGGCCGCTATCCACGAGCACCAGGCCGTCGTCGTGCTCGATCAGGAGACAACGGAGGCCGAGCGGAATCCGGTTACGGGCGTCGGCGGGAATGCGCCGCTCCCAGAGCGGCTTCGGCACCACGCCGAACATGGCGCCGCCGTCCAGGTGCTGGCGTCCGCCCTCGAGCGCGTGACAGGTCAGCCGGCCGACCTTGAACGTAGTGTGGGTCATGCCCGCACCGTGGCCAGGTCCGCGAGGGTTCTCGCGCCCGCCTCGCGGGCCAGGTCCAGCAGGCGAAGCAGGACTTGGGCGGTGGCGCGGGCGTCGCCTCCGGCGCGGTGCCGCCCCTCGATGCGCACGCCGAGCGCCCGGGCCACCGCGTCGAGCCCCCGGCTGTCGAGGCCCGGCAGGAGCCGCCGGGAGAGACGCAGGGTGCAGAGCCGCGGTCCGCCGAGGAGGATGCCGCGCGCGGCGCGGAGCTCGCTCGCGACGAAAGTCCAGTCGAAACGCACGTTGTGGGCGACGAAGACCGCGCCCAGGAGCGCGTCCAGCACCTGGTCCGCGACGCCGGCGAAGGCCGGCCGCCCCGCGAGATCCCGGGGCGCGATTCCGGTGAGCGCCATGACCGCGGGGGCGACCGGGCCCTCGGGATCCACCAGCCCCTCGAACGCCGTCTCCGCCCGGCCGTCGGCGCAGCGCACCACGGCCACCTCGATGATCCGGCCGCCGCGGGTCAGGGACCAGCCGGTGGTTTCCACGTCCACCACGGCGAAGCGGCAGCTCGGGAGCGGCGGACTCGCGCCTTCTCCCGCGAGGCACCAGCGGCCGTCGGCGATGCGGGTCACCCGCGCGTCGCTTCCCAGCAGCGCTTCGGCGAGGCGCTCGGCCACGGTGCGGGCCGCCCGGGCGATGCCCAGCACGTCGCGGGCGAGGGCGAGCGAGTCCCGGGGCCCCGCTTCGAGATACGCCACCGCGCGATTGACGAGCGAGGAATCGGGGAGCGCCGCGACGCCGATCAGAGATCCTCGCGCCGGAGCGGCAGGGTCATGCAGCGGGGTCCGCCGCCCCCGCGCACCAGCTCGCTCCCTTCGATGGTGATCACGCCGCGCTCGCCGTCGTCCAGCCATTCCTCCCCGGTGAGCAGGTTCACCGCCGACACGACCCGGAATCCCGCGTGCTCGAGCTCGGCGATCGTCGCTTCGTTGCGCGCGTAGGTGATCGCCACGCCGGGACGCACCGCGAAGAAGTTGCACGCCGAGGACCACTGCTCCCGCTCCTGGAGCGAGCGCTGGTTTCCGCCGCAGAACACCGGCTCGAGCGGCTGATCCACGGCCTGCATCGCCGCGAAGAAATTCGGCATTTCCTTCACGCCCTTCGCGCGCTTGCGGCGGTGCAGGACGGCGAGCCGCTCCGGCCCCACGAAGTGGGGCGGATACACGCAGCAGATCTCCCGGTCGAGCTGGGTGAAGATCATGTCCAGGTGGATCGCGGTGCTCTCGCCGGGAAGCGCCACGATCACCACGTCGGTCACCCCGCAGTGCTCGAACGCGAGATCGCAGAGGTGATCGAGCGCCGCCGGGCTCGACCGCTCGCTGAAGCCGAGGACCAGGAGGTCCGGCCGGATGGGGTGCACGTCCCCGCCCTCGAGCGTGTAGTTGCTGCGCTTCTCCTCCGAGCCGTCGTAGAGGATCCCCGCGTTCTCGAGCTTCTCGTGGTAGCGGAAGAGGGCCTTGATCAGCAGCTCTTCGGTCCAGCGGGTGCCGTAGCGCATGGATCCGATCACGGCGTGATCGCCGACCACGATTCCCACGTCGCGGGTGAAAAAGAGATTGGGGAGCGGAGGCAGCGCGAAGCCGACTTCGTTCAGGGTGCGCGCGATGGGACCCGCTTCCTCGAGCGCGCCCTCGATCATCAGGCCGACCAGCTCGTCGGCCGGAAGCTCGGCGAGGCGCTTGGCGAGCACGTCCGACGGCACGACTTCGAGGGCGCGGGTGACCAGGAACTCGCGCACGTCGGGCCGGGCGACCAGCTCGGTGACCAGGTCCCGGACCTCGTACACCTCGGCGAACCGCTCCAGCACGGCGACCAGCCGGCGGTGCTCGCGCTGCGCCAGGTCGAGATCGATGATGTCGTCGTAGAGGTAGTCCTCGCGATTCCCCGGCGTGACCGCGACCAGCTCCTGGCCGGGCGTGTGCACCAGGACCGACTTGAGGGTACCGATTTCCGAGGTGACGTGGACGCGGGGCATGGCGCCCAATCTAACAGGGGGCGGAGCGCGTTCCCGCTAACGGTTTGCGAGGGCGTAACTTAGAGTTTCGAGCTCCAGGGCCATGTTGACGGTCTTCACCGCGACGTCGGGCGGGACCTCGAGCGGGACCGGCGCGAAGTTGAGGATCGCCTTCACGCCGGCGTGCACCAGCTTGTCCACCACCTCCTGCGCCGACTCGGCCGGCGTCACCACGATCGCGATGTCGGTGGGCTCCTGGCGCAGATCGGGGGCGAGGTGCTGGACGTCCCGCACCACCAGCCCGTTCCAGCGGGACCCGACCTTGCGCGCGTCGCGGTCGTAGATCGCGGCGACTTCGAATCCGCGCTCCCGGAAACCGTGGTACTGCACCAGCGCGCCGCCGATCCGCCCCGCCCCGACCACGATCACCCGGTAGCCGCGTTTCAGTCCCAGAATCTCGCGGATGCGGGCGGCGAGCTCGGGGACGGAATAGCCGAGGCCGCGCTTGCCGAAGGAACCGAAGAAGGAGAGGTCCTTGCGGACCTGGGCGGAGGTGGTGCGCCCGCGCCGCGCCAGCTCGCCCGAGGACATGGTCTTCACACCCTGGGCTTCGGACTGCTCGAGGAATCGGAGATACAAAGAGAGGCGGCGGACCGTCGAGTCCGAGATCTTCCGCATATTGTGAATTATTTCACAATGCCGCGCTCCCGCGCAAGAGCCGTACGAACTCGCCGGGGGCGAGGGTCTCGGGCCGGGCGGCGGGATCGAACCCCTGCTCCCGGAGCCGCGTTTCGACCGCCGCCGCGGGCCGCCCGGTGACGCCGGCGACCACGTTCCGGAGCTGCTTCCTGCGGCGGGAGAAGCACCCGGTCACGAACCGGCGAAGCGCGGGCACCTCGTCCACCTCGACCAGGGGCTCCGCGAGCGGGGTGAGGCGGATGACCGCGCTCGTCACCCGGGGCGGCGGCGAGAAGGAGCCGGGTTTGACGGTGAAGAGCCGCTCCACCCGGCAGAGCGCCTGCACCCCCACCGACAGCGCGCCGTAGATCCGGTTTCCGGGCGCCGCCGCGATCCGGTCCGCGACCTCGGACTGTACCAGAAACACGACGCGCTCCGGGAGCGGCGGGAGGAGCGCCTTGTCCAGGAGCGGCGAGGTGATGTTGTAGGGGATGTTGCCGACGACCTTCCATTGCGGATTGATGATCGCGGATTGGGGATTGACCAGGCCGTGCCAGTCAATGTCGAGCGCGTCCCCCGTTACGACGGTGAGCGCAGCCGTTCCGCGTTCCGCGTTCCACATTCCGAGTTCAGCGGCGAGCCCCCGATCCTTCTCGATCGCGACCACCTGGAGTCCGCGGGCGAGCAGCTGCTCGGTGAGACCTCCCCGCCCCGGACCGATCTCGAGCACCAGATCGCCGGGCCGCGCCTCGAGCGCGTCCGCGATGCGGCCGAGGATGTGGGGATCGCTGAGAAAATGCTGGCCCAGCGATTTCCTGGCCCGGGCCCGCGCCACCGCCTAGGCCTTGAGGATCAGCAGGGTGCGGTCGTCGGACGCGGGAGCGCCGGCGCCGAAGGCCGCGAGGTCGGCGAAGACGGCTTCCAGCGTCTCCCGCGCGCTCCGGTCGCGCTTGCGGGTGATGTGCCCCAGCACCCGCTCCTCGCCGAAGCGGTCGCCCCCTACGCCCAGCGCGTCCACCACGCCGTCGGTGAACAGCGCCAGAATCTCGCCGTGCTTCACCCAGGGCAGCACCGTATCGGCCCCCGAGGCGGCGGCGAGCCCGAGCGGCGGCCGGGTCGCCTCGAGGCGCCGGGCGGCGCCGGTGTCACAGGAAATGAGGAAGGCGTGGGGGTGGCCGGCGTTGGCGAAGGTGAGTCTCCCGCGGGCGGGATCGAGCACCGCGTAGAAGAGGCTCAGGTACATCTCGGTGCGCGAGAGCTCCTCGCGGAGCGATTCCTCGAGGCGCCGCAGCACTTCGGCGGGCGTCTCCGCGGATTCCGCGTGGATGCCCGAGGCCGCCATGGCGAGCGCCATAATCAGCGCGGCGCCGAACCCGTGGCTCGAGACGTCGCCGATCATCACGCCCACCCGGTCGTCGTGCAGTCGCAGGAGATTGTAGAAGTCGCCTCCGACCGATTCCGCGGGTCGGCAGCGCACCGCCACGTCGGCCCGCCCGGCGACCACGACGGGCGAGGGGAGGAGCTTGAGCTGCAGATCGTGCGCCAGCTCCAGCTCGCGCCGGACCCGCTGTTGCTCCAGGTCCTTCGCCACCAGCCGGGCGTTGGCGATCGCGGCGCCGATCTGATTGGCGATGGCGGCGAGGAGCTTCCGGTCCCCGGCGGTGAAGGGACTGTTCCCCACCCGGTCGGTGAGATTGATGACGCCGATCGGCCGGGGCGGCCCGCCGGGGGCGGAATACAGCACCGGCACCGAGAGAAAGGCCTCGCCCCGGTAGGCGCGCCCGTCCGGACACCCCGGGTTCTCGGCGCCCGGCTGCGAGGGATCGAAGGACAGGCTGCGCCGATCCCGGAAGACCCGCGCCGCCACCGAGCAGGGATCGTCAATGTCGATGGGCTCGAAGTCCGCGAGATCCACGCCCCGCGCCGCGGCGAGGCGCAAGGTGCGGGTCGTCTCGTCCAGCACCAGCAGGGACGCGCGCCGCGCGCGGACCACGGTGGACACCTCGCGCACGATCCGCTCCGCCGCTTCGTCGAGCCGGATGGTGTGACCGAGGATCTCGCTGATGGTGTAGATGAGGTCGATCTCTTCGTAGCGGCCGGAGAGCTCGTCGGCGACTTCCGCGGTCTCCTGTTCCGCGGAGAGCGCCACCCCCGCCACCTCGGCGAGCGCCGCGGCGTCCGCGCCGTCCCCCCGCCCGATTTCGAGCCAGATGCCGGGGACGTCCGGCACCGGCTCGAGCCACGCGATGCCGCCGCGGGTTTTGACCTGCCGGCCGCCGCCGTTCGCCTGGGGCGGGGGGAATCCGGCCTGCCCCTGGTGCTCGCCCAGCGGCACCAGCTCAGCGTCCTGGACGCGCCAGAGCCGCACCGGCGCGCCCGCCAGGCGCTCCAGCGCGACGGCCAGCCGGTCGGCGCGGGTCAGTGCGACCGGAAGATCAGGCACACGCCGTTCCCCTCGGCATTGAAGGTGACCTCGTCGGCGAGCTGGCGGATCACGAAGAGCCCGCGCCCCGCCTCGCGTCCGATGCGCGGGGTGTCGGTGGGATCGGGCACCGACGACGGATCGAAACCGGGGCCTTCGTCCGACACCAGGAGGCGCACGCCGTCCCGCGACAGCTCGGCGCGGATGCGCACGTTCTTGGAGGCGTCCTCGCGGTTGCCGTAGAGAATCGCGTTGGCGAGCGCCTCGGCGAGGGCGACGCGGAGATTGAACCGCAGGACCCGCGCCGAGAGCGGCGCGTCGGCGCAGTGGCGCGCGATGACGTCCACCGCGTCCGCGACGTACTCCAGCGCGGAGGGCACGCTGAGCGAGATTTCGACGTCGAGCCCTCCGCTGCCGGGGAGCCGCCTGACGAGCGGACGGAGCGGAAGGGTCACGGCTAGAAGGCGGCGAGCGCCTCCTCGGGGGTTTTCGTGATCGCGAACAGGGTGTCGAGCTTGGTGAGCTCGAAGAGGGTCTGCAGGTCCTCGTTCAGACCGGCGAGCCTCAGGTCCCCGCCCTCTTCCCGGATCTTCTTCGAGAGCGACACCAGGACGCCGAGGCCGGAGGAGTCGATGTAGCCGGTCTTGGAAAAGTCGATGACGAACTTCTTGGCTCCGCCCTCCAGCGCGTCCAGGACCTTCTGCTTCAACTCCTGGCGGTTTCCGACGATGAGCTGCCCGTCGACTCCGACCACGACCACGCCGTGCGAATCCTTCCTCAAGCTGAAGCTCATGTCCCCTCGACCTGTAAGGTGGCGACCGCCGCCGTAGCGACAATATCGTCCACGCTGGCGCCGCGCGACAGGTCCGACACCGGCCGCGCCAGGCCTTGCAGCACGGGGCCCAGCGCGTCCCAGCCCCCCAGCCGCTGTACCAGCTTGTATCCGATGTTGGCCGCGTCCAGGTCCGGAAAGATCAGCACGTTGGCGCGACCCGCGGCCCGCGAACCCGGCGCCTTGCGCGCGCCGATCGCCTCGACCAGGGCCGCGTCCCCCTGCAGCTCGCCGTCGAACGGAAAATCGGGCCGCTGCGCCGCCAGCGCGGCGACGGCCCGGCGCACCCGCTCCACCCGCGGCCCCTCGGCGCTTCCCTTGGTGCTGTAGGAAAGGAAGGCGACCACCGGCTCGTCCCCCACGATGCGCCGCCGGTCCCGCGCGGTCGCCAGCGCGATCTCGGCGAGCTGCTGCGGGTCCGGCTCCGGGACGGCGGCGCAATCCGCGAAGGTGAGCACCCGCTCCTCGTGGATCATGTAGAAGGCGCCGCTCACGACGTGAATGCCCGGCGCCGTGCCGACGGCGAGCAGGGCCGCGCGGATGGTGTCGGCCGTGGTGTAGAGCGCGCCGCCCACCATCACGTCGGCCGCGCCGATCCCGACGAGGCAAGCGCCCAGGGTGAGCGGGTGGCGGACCGCCTCGCGGGCCGACGCGTCGTCCGGAAACTTGTCGGGACGCCGGCGCCGGAGGTGCGCGGCGCACGCCGCGGCGCGCGCGTCGCCCGCCACGTCGTCCAGAACCTCGACCCGCGCGATGCCGTCCCGCGCGAGTTTTTCTCCGGCGGCCCGGACGCGGGGATCACCGCCTTCCGGCAGGACGATGCGGCGGTTGGCGGCCCGCGCCCGCTCGAAGACCCGGGCGCGGAAGCTCATCCGAGCTTGCGTTTGAGGGCCTGCTGGACCGCGGGATGTACGAAGCCGGACACGTCGCCGCCGTAGCGGGCGACTTCGCGCACCAGGCTGGAGGAGAGATAGGTGAGGTCGAAGGCCGGCACCAGGAACACGGTCTCGAGTCCCGCGGAGAGGTGCCGGTTCATCAGCGCCATCTGGAACTCGTACTCGAAGTCGGCGACGGCGCGCAGGCCGCGCACCGTCATGGTGGCGCCGACCTGGCGGGCGAAGTCCACCAGCAGGCCGTCGAAGCTCTTCACCTCGACGCCGGGCAGGGTGACGGCGGCCTTGATGAGCGCCACCCGCTCCTCCGCGGAGAACAGCGTCTGCTTGGTGGGTTTCGCCGCCACCCCCACCACCACCCGCTCGGCGAAATTGAGACAGCGGCGGATCAGGTCTTCGTGCCCGCGGGTGACGGGGTCGAAGGTCCCGGGGTAGACGGCGGTGCGGGTCACGGCGCGTAGA
>DASSQQ010000004.1:0-18908 GCA_035702425.1 Gemmatimonadales bacterium | reverse complement strand
CCCCGCGTTCGCGAACCCCACGCCGATGTTCCGAAGCACCGTCTGATTCCCGGGCTCCACTTCCCGCGCCTTGCGGTAGCACACCAGCGCCGCGTCGAAGCGCTGCCGGGAAAGAAACGCGTCGCCCCGGAAGTCGAGCGCCCAGACCCAGCGGTCGCGCACCGCCCGGTCCCGGCTCCCCAGCCCCCGGACCGCGCGGTCCAGGAACCGCCGCACCGCGGGATCGTTGCCGCGGCCGAGGTGCAGGGCGGCGAGCGCCAGGGCCTGGACGTCGAGATCGGTGCTGTTGGCGAGCGCCTCGAGCCGCGCCACCGTCCCCGGGGCGAGCGCCGGCATGTCGGGGCTCACGTAGCGGTTGAAGAAGTGCGCCAGGCCGTCGAACTGCGCGAAGGTGAACGGGCCCGCGTCCTGGAGGACCAGGCCCGCCTCGACGTCCACGTCGGACACGCTGTCGGCCTTGAGCAGCGCGGTCACGATCGCCGGCCGCGGCTTCTCCGGTCCGTACCACCGGTCCACCTGGGCCTGGAGCGCGCTCACCGAGCGGTCGCGGTGACACTGCGAGCAGGCGTTCACGATTCCCTCGGCCGAATCGAGCACCGGACGCGGAATCGCGATGGTGTGATCGGAGCGCGCGTAGCGGAGCGCCGGGCCGATGAGCGGCTCCTGCAGGTACGGCATGTGGCAGTAGACGCAGTTGCTCCCCGGCGACCCGGCGCGGTGATGGCTGTGGGCGGCGGGGTCGAGCTTCTGCTTCGCGTGACAGTCGGTGCACTGCCGGTCATCGAAGCGTCCGGGGATGGGCGTGCCCGCGATGGTGCGGTATCCCTGGCTGTGGGGATCGTGGCAGCTGGTGCACGTCATCGGGCCGTGCACGTAGCAGTCGCTGTAGAAGTGCTGGGCCTGGTAGGCGAAGAGCCGCACCCTGCCGTCGGGATGGAGCGGACGGTTGGCGAGGTGCGGAATCTTGAGCGACTGGTAGTCCTCCAGCCGGTCACCCGGCAGGTAGCCGGGCCGGAGCTGTTCCTTCAGCGCGTGACACTGGAGACAGACCAGGATGGACGCGTCCTTGTCGAGCGTCTGCAGGCGGCGGAGCCCGGCGTCCGCGGTCCCCGCGAGATGGCCCGAGCGCGCCAGGGCGATGTGCCGCCGCCCCGGTCCGTGGCAGGATTCGCAGTTGACGGCGAGCGTGGTGAACGACGTCTGATACCGGTGTGCGCTGGTGTCGAAGCGCAGGGTGATCTGGCTTCCGTGGCACTGCTCGCAGTTGTCGAAGCGGTCGCTCGAGCCCAGGACGCGGCTCGGGGGCCAGTCCTCGCAGGCTTCGAGGGGGAGGGCGGGAGTGATCGGCACCCAGCCCCGACCGGTGCGTGCCGTGGTATTGCAGAACCAGCGGCCCTCGCGCCGGATGAAGTCGAACGGCAGGAAGCGAAGGGTCCCGTCCGGGAAGGCGGCGAAGAAACTCTGAGTGCCTCCGCCGTTCATGCGGCCGCCCCCGACCACCGCGGTCACCCGGAATACGCGGGGCGGCGCCGAGCCCTGCCGGACGGTGAAGGTGTACGCGCTGCCGCTCGCGCCCGGCATCACCGTCGCGTTGCGGAAGCGGATCGGCGCTCCGTTGAACGGAGCGATCACGCGCTCCGCCGACGGCGGGCCGCCGGCGTTGCCGTGGGTGGACGCGGTCCACGCGGCGTACTCGGCGCGGTGGCACTCGGCGCACGCCTCGGACCCGGCGAAGTCGGCGGCGGAGACTTTGGCCGTGTCGGCGGCGGGCGGGGCGGGGGGGAGCGGGCGGAAGCCCGTCCGCTGCCGCTGCAGGACCAGGACCGTGGCGACCGCGAGCAGAAGCAGCGCGAACGGCACCGCGAACAGGATCCGGGAGCGCCGTCCCCCGGGGAGCGCCAGGCTCGGCCGGATCGCCCGGGCGCCCGCGCGGCGGGGATCGGTGGGCCGGTGCTTCTTCTTACTCAAAGGCGTTCCTCGACGGCACTATATAAGGAAGGGGCGAGCATGCGGCGAGAAGTTGGACACCGGGGCGGCGGTGTCAAGCGACCCTCGGGGCGCGGCGCCTGCCGAGCCCTTCCGCCGCGCGGTAGGTTTGTTGCCGGCACGGGGGGGCGGATCGGGTCTGGTGGTCCGACTGGTCTTCAAAACCAGCTGGGGCTCGCAAGGGCTTCGGTAGGTTCGATTCCTACACGCTCCCGCCACGCGCGTCGCGACTCGCAGTGGAGAGCCATGAACACAGCCAAACCTCAGTGGGCCCGTCTCCAGGCGGACGTGAACATCAGGATTCGCCGCGGGGCGTGGTACAAGGTGAAGGAGATCGGCGAGCTCAACGCCGTCATCGAGGTCAACAAGCGGCCGGTCTCGGTGCTCAAGGCGCTGCTCGAGATCGTGGATCGCCCGCCGCCCAAGTGGACCATGGTGCACGCGCCCGGCAATTCGCGCGCCGCCCCGGCCGACCGGTACGGCGTGTGCCCGGCCTGCTCCGAGCGGGCCGTGGTCCGCAAGCGGGCCCGGCGCTTTCGCTGTCCCCACTGCAAGTGGGAGTTCGAGGTCGCCTGGGATGAGGGGTACCTGGGCGCCCCGTAGTATCTTTGCCCACCGTGGAAGACGCCCGCATCATCCTCAATCCCGCCGCTTCGGGCGGCGCCGCGGCGCGCTGCGCCGACGCCGTGGTGCGCGCCTTCCGGACCGCGGGATGGAACGTCGAGCTCGCCCGCACCGGCGGGCCGGGCGACGGCGCGCGGCTCGCGGCTGACGCCTCCCGCGCGGGCGTGCCGCGCGTGGTCGCCCTGGGCGGCGACGGCACCGTGCACGACGTCGCGAACGGACTCCTCTCCGCGCGGGGAACCACCGCGCTGGGCGTCCTCCCCGCCGGCACCGGCAACGATTTCGCCAAGCTCGCCGGGATGCACCGCCATCATCCGGTGAAGGCGGTGCCCCGTCTGATCCACGCCTCGGTCACGCAGTTCGACGCCGGTCACGTGCTGGACGAATACTTCGTGAACACGCTCGGCGTCGGGCTCGACGCCGCGGTGGTCCGCACCCGCAACGCGATGCCGTACTTGAAGGGCTTCGTGTCCTACCTCGTCCCCGTGCTCCGCACGTTCTTCTCTTACCGGCCGATCCGCTTCCGGCTCACCTCGCCCGATTTCCAGCGCGAGGCGCCGATGATGCAGGTCGAGGTGTGCAACGGCACCACCGCGGGTGGCGACTACCGCTTCGCGCCGGACGCGAATCCGGCGGACGGCCTCCTCGATGTCTGCCTCACCCGCGGGCTCTCGCTCCCGCGCTTCCTCGGCCTGGTGCCGCGGGTGATGCGGGGCACCCACGTCACCTCCGCCGACGTCACCATGTTTCGCACCCGGGAGCTCACCATCCGCTCGCTCGACGCGCCGCTGCTGATGCACCTGGACGGCGAGCTTCGATCCCCGGCGACCGACCAGTGTACCATTCGGCTGGAACCGAGATGCCTCCCCGTCCTCGTCGCGCGCTGATCGCCCTCGTCGGGCTGGCCCTGGCCCTCCCGCCCGGGGCATCGGGGCAGGGAACTCCGGACACCACCCGCGCCCCGCAGGCCCCCGTGCAGGCCCGGGTGGTGGCGATCGACACCAGCAACGAGATCCGCCCCGGCGCGGCCTTCTGGCGTTCGCTCCTCATTCCGGGCTGGGGGCAGGCCGCCACCGGCCGGCACCTCACCGGCGCCCTGTTCGCGACCTGGGAAGGCGTGACCATGATGATGACCTTCAAGGCCCACGCCGAGGTCCGGTACATGGAGCGCACCGGCTCGGGATCGCTCCAGGCCAAGCGGCAGGAGCAGCAGGACTGGATCGTCCTCTGGGTCTTCAATCATCTCTTCAGCGGCGCCGAGGCGTACGTGGCCGCGCACCTCCAGGACTTCCCCAAGGACCTGAAGTTCGGGGCGTATCCGGGGGGCGTGGGCGTATCGGTGCCCATCGGCCCCATCGGCCGGCGATGAACGCCGCGCCGCTCGGCGTGTTCGATTCCGGGATCGGGGGGCTCACGGTCGCCCGCGCCCTCTTCGGGCGGCTCCCGGCGGAGTCGGTGATTTATTTCGGCGACACCGCGCGCGTCCCCTACGGTCCCAAGTCTCCCGAAACGGTCCGCCGCTACTCGGCCGAAATCCTGGCGTACCTCCTGCATCGCGGCGTGAAAGCGGTGGTCGTCGCCTGCAACACCAGCACCGCCCACGCGCTGGAGTACCTGCGGGAGCGCGCGGGGGTGCCGGTGATCGGCGTGATCGAGCCCGGCGCGCGGGCCGCGGTCCGGGCGACGAAGAGCGGGAACATCGGCGTGATCGGGACCGCGGGCACCATCGCGAGCGGCGCTTACGAGCGCGCCATCAAGGCGCTCCGGCCCGACGCGACGGTGATCTCCCGGGCCTGCCCCCTGTTCGTGCCGCTGGTCGAGGAAGGGTGGTTCGAGACGCCGGCGACCGCGCTCATCGCGAAGGAGTATCTCGAGCCGCTCCGGTCCGCCGGCGTGGACGTCGTGGTGCTGGGATGCACCCACTATCCGCTGCTCAAGGTCCAGCTGCAGCGGGTGCTGGGACCGGGCGTGACCCTGATCGACAGCGCGGAGGAGACGGCCAACGCCGTCCGCACCGAGCTCGAGCGCCTGGGACTGGGCGCGCCCGCCGGGGCGGCGCCGGCGCACCGCTTCGTGGTGTCGGACGACGAGGCGCGGTTCCGCAGCGTAGGGGCCCGCTTTCTGGGCGAGACGATGAACGACGTGGAGATCGTGCCGCTGGGGTGAAGGGGTTCGTCCCGGCGGTCCCCCTTCTCAGCCGGTCTCGAACGTTTTCAGCTCCACCCGCTCCCGCTCGATGACGGCGTATCGCCCCCCATCCAGCCACGCGCCGGGATTGAGATAGGTCCGGCCGCCGGAGAGGCGCTCCAGCGCCGGCCGGTGGGTGTGCGCGAGAATCACGAGCGAGAGATCGGGCCGCCCCGCGAGGAGGGCCGTGGCGTAGGCGCGCTGCGCCGCGGCGGCGCGATCGAGAACCGCGCGGTCCTTGGTGCTGTCGGCGAGCGTGCCCGAAAGCCAATCCGCGATCCGGAAGCCGAGCCCGGGGGGCAGGGCCCGGAACACCGCGATCGTCGCCTTGTGCTTCAGCAGGTGATGGGTGAGCGCCCCGGTCCAGTGCTGTTCGGTGAGGCCGTCGCCGTGCGCCACCCAGGCGCGCCGGCCCGCGAGCGTCAGCTCCGCCGGCTGGGCGTGAAAGGTGATCCCCCGGTTCGACAGAAACGGTCCGCCCCAGCGGTCGTGGTTGCCGCCCATCAGGGTCACCGGGATTCCACGCCGCACGAGGAGGGAGAGTTTCTCCACCGTGGCCCGGTGCTTCTCGGGCACCACGTCGCCCCACTCGAACCAGAAATCGAAGAGATCGCCGTTCACGAGCAGGGCGTCCCCCGGCCGGGGAACCTGGTCGAGGAAGCGATGGAAGCGGTCGGCGACGGCGGCGGGAACCTGACCCAGATGCGCGTCCGCGACGACGATCACGCGCGTGGGTGCATCCGTGGCGGCGGGCACGGCGGGAAGCTAGAAACCGGCCGAGTCCGCCGCAAGCCGCGCGCGCATTTGACTTTTGACGCGTCCCCCGGCAATCTCCGACCCAACGATGAGGACCACACGCGAGCAGGCGTCCCGCGCCCCGATGGCGGTCGAGCGCCCCCGGGCGCCGGAGCGCGAGCGGCGGAATCCCGGCACGCCTCTCGATCTGGATGTGGTGCGGGCCATCCGGATCAACCGGAGCGCCGTCGAGCGCCGGGCCGCCACCATTCCCACCCGGCGCACCGTCAAAAAGGAATGGCAGGCCGCCTGGCTCCTGCGCGCCATCACCTGCATCGATCTCACCACGCTCTCGGGCGATGACACCCCGGGCACCGTGCGCCGGCTCTGCGCCAAGGCGCTGCATCCCCTGCGCGAGGACCTCGTGGACTCGCTCGGTGTTCGCGCGCTCGGCATCCGGGTGGGCGCGGTCTGCGTCTACCACGCCCTGGTGCCCGCGGCGGTCGAGGCGCTGGCGGGGTCGGGGATGCCGGTCGCGGCGGTGTCCACCGGATTTCCGGCCGGGCTCAATCCGTTTCCCCAGCGGCTGGAGGAGATTCGCGCGTCGGTCGCCGCGGGCGCGCGCGAGATCGACGTCGTCATCACCCGGGCCCACGCGCTCACCGGGGACTGGGCCGCGCTCTACGGCGAAATCCGCGCCTTCCGCGAGGCCTGCGGTCCCGCCCACATGAAGGTGATCCTCGGCACCGGGGAGCTCGCCACCCTCACCACCGTGGCCCGCGCCAGCCAGGTGGCGATGATGGCCGGCGCCGATTTCATCAAGACCTCCACCGGCAAGGAGCCGGTGAACGCCACGCTCCCGGTCGGCCTGGTGATGGCCCGCGCCATCCGCGAGTACCACGAGCGCACCGGGCAGGTGGTGGGCTTCAAGCCCGCGGGCGGGATTCGCACCGCCAAGGGCGCGCTGGAGTGGCTCTACCTGATGAAGGAGGAGCTGGGGAACCGCTGGCTTTCGGCGGACCGCTTCCGCCTGGGCGCGAGCGGCCTCCTCACCGACATCGAGCGCCAGCTCGAGCACTTCGTCACCGGCCGCTACGCGGCCGGGTACCGCCAACCCTCGGTCTGATGAGCGGCGTCGGCGAAATCTTCGAGACCATGGACTGGGGTCCGGCGCCGGAAAGCGACGCCGCGGCCACCGAGTGGCTGAAGCGTCACGACGGCGCGTTCGGCCTCTACATCGGCGGCGAGTTCTCCCCCGCGGCCGACGGAAAGACCTTCGACACCATCAACCCCGCGACCACCGCCCGCCTGGCGCGGGTGGCGCAGGCGGGGAAGCCGGACGTGGACCGCGCCGTCCGCGCCGCGCGCGCCGCGTTCCCCGCGTGGGCCGCGCTCTCCGGCCACGCCCGCGCCCGCTACCTCTACGCGCTGGCCCGCGAGGTCCAGCGCCACTCGCGGCTCCTCGCCGTGGTCGAGAGTCTCGACAACGGCAAGTCCATTCGCGAGACCCGGGACATCGACGTCCCGCTGGTCGCGCGGCACTTCTACCACCACGCCGGGTGGGCTCAGCTCGCCGAATCCGAGTTCGCGGGATACGGCCCCCTGGGCGTCGTGGGCCAGATCATTCCCTGGAACTTCCCGCTCCTGATGGTGGCCTGGAAAGTCGCGCCGGCGCTCGCCGCGGGAAACACCATCGTGCTCAAGCCCGCCGAGTTCACGCCGCTCACCGCGCTCCTCTTCGCCGAGATCGCGCAGGAAGCGGGGCTCCCGCCCGGCGTCCTGAACGTCATCACGGGAGACGGCGAAACCGGAAAGCTCCTCGTCGACCACCCCGACGTGAACAAGATCGCCTTCACCGGCTCCACCGAAGTCGGCCGCCAGATCCGCAAGGCGACCGCGGGCTCCGGCAAGCGGCTCTCCCTCGAGCTCGGCGGCAAGAGTCCCTTCCTCGTGTTCGAGGACGCGGACCTGGACAGCGTGGTCGAGGGGGTGGTGGACGCCATCTGGTTCAATCAGGGGCAGGTGTGCTGCGCCGGATCGCGCCTTCTCGTCCAGGAAGGCGTGGCGGAGCGCCTGGTGGCCAAGCTCCGCGCGCGGATGGAGAAGCTCCGGGTCGGCCCGCCCCTCGACAAGGCGGTGGACATGGGCGCCATCGTCGCGCCGGTCCAGCTGGAGCGGATCCGTGGTCTGGTGGAGCAGGGGGTCGCCGAGGGCGCCAGGATGTGGCAGCCCTCGTGGGCCTGTCCCACCGAGGGGTACTTCTATCCACCCACGCTCTTCACCGACGTGGCGCCCGCGGCCACCATCGCCCAGGTCGAGATCTTCGGTCCGGTTCTCGTGACCATGACCTTCCGCACTCCCGCCGAGGCGGTGCAGCTCGCCAACAACACGCCGTACGGGCTCGCGGCCAGCGTGTGGACCGAGAACATCAACCTCGCGCTCGACGTGGCGCCGAAGATCAAGGCCGGCGTGGTCTGGGTGAATTGCACCAACCTCTTCGACGCGGCGGCCGGCTTCGGCGGCTACCGCGAGTCCGGCTACGGACGCGAAGGCGGACGGGAGGGGATGTGGGAGTACTTGAAACTCAACGACCGGGATGAGGGATTGGGGCTTGGTGATCCTCGCGGCGCGATGGCAGCCAATCCCGCATCCCCAATGGCCAATCCCGGCCTTCCCGCCATCGATCGGACTCCGAAGTTATTCATCGGCGGCAAGCAGACGCGGCCCGATCAGGGATATTCCCGGAAGGTGCACGCTCCCGACGGCCGGCTCCTGGGCGAGGTCGCCGAAGGGAACCGCAAGGACATCCGCAACGCGGTCGAAGCGGCGCACGCGGCGGAGGCCTGGGCCCGGACCGCGGGCCACGCGCGGGCGCAGATCCTCTACTACATCGCGGAGAATCTCTCGGCGCGCGCGGCGGAATTCGCGGCCCGCCTCGAGTCGCTCACCGGGCGCGGCCCCGACGCGGGGCGGCGGGAGGTGGACGCGACCATCGCCCGCCTCTTCACCTACGCCGCCTGGGCCGACAAGTACGACGGCGCGGTGCATCAGGTCCCGATCCGCGGCGTGACCCTCGCGATGAACGAACCGGTGGGCGTCCTCGGCGTCGCGGCACCCGAGGAGTTCCCGCTGCTGGGCTTGATCTCCCTCGTGGCGCCCGCGATCGCCACCGGCAACACCGTGGTCGCGATCCCCGCCGAGGGCCGCCCCCTCGCCGGCACCGATTTCTACAGCGTGCTCGAGACCTCGGATCTTCCCGCCGGCGTGGTGAACATCGTCACCGGCGCCAAGGACGCGCTGGCCCTGGTGCTCGCCGGGCACGACGACGTCGCCGGAATCTGGTATTGCGGGTCGCGGGAGGGCGCGGCCGCGGTGGAGCGCGCCTCCGCCGCCAACCTGAAGCGGGTCTGGACCCGCACCGCGCCGCTCGACTGGCTCGACCCCCGGCACGGGGAAGGACGCGAGTTCCTGCGCGAGGCGACGCAGGTGAAGAACATCTGGATCCCCTACGGCGAGTGACGTCCACCCCCGAACCCGGCGCCGTCTCGAGCATCGAGCACCGCGTGAACTACTCCGAGACCGATCAGATGGGTCTCGTGTATCACGCGAATTACGTCATCTGGCTCGACATGGCGCGCACCGAGCATCTCCGGCGGACCGGGTTCACCTACAAGGAGCTGGAGGACGCGGGGATTTACCTCGCCGTCACCGAGCTGTCGGTCACCTACCGGCGCCCCGCGCGCTACGACGATCTGATCCGCGTGCGCTGCTGGGTGCGGGAGCTGGCCTCGCGGCGGGTCACCTTCGGCTACGCGGTGGAACGCGCGGCCTCGGGCGACCTCCTCGCCGACGCGGAGACCTCGCTCATCGCGCTCGACCGCCGGCACACCCTCACCCGCATCCCGGAGCACGTGCGTGATCGACTCCACGCGACGCCCGACCCCGTCCCTTAGCGTTTTCGCCGCGGTCCTTCTGCTCGTCCTGGGCGCCGGCGCCGCCCGTGCCCAGCAGACGCCGCCGCAGGACGAAGCGACGGTCGGCATCCTGGCGCGGGTGCTGGCCGCCACCGACGCGCGACGCTACGACGAGGGCGCGCTGCGCGAAGCCATCGCGTCGGCCATTCCCGGGGTGCGGCGTCAGGCCGCGCTCGCCGCCGGCCGCATCGGCGACCCCGCCGGCGTGGATCTCCTGACGCCACTCCTCGCCGACTCCGACGCGTCGGTGCAGGCCGCCGCGGCGTTTGCCCTCGGCCTCCTGAAGGACGAGCGCTCGGTCCCCGCGCTGCAAGGGCTGATTCGCGGCGGCGGGCAGGACGCGCCGCAGATCGAGGCGGTGACCGCGCTCGCCAAGATCGGGGGGAAGGCGGGCGCCGACGCCCTCCGGCAAATCCTGGAGTCGGCGCCCGCCACCGGTGGCACGTCCGCCACCGTGAGCGACGCGCTCCTCGAGTCCTGGCGCCTCGGCCCCCTCGCGCCCGTCCAGACCATCACCGCATTCGCCGACGACCCCGACCCCACGGTGCGCGGGCACGCGCTCTATGCCCTGGGGCGGCTCCGGAACCGGCTGGGGTTGCAGCCGCTGCTCGCCGCGCTCGCCGACCGCGACTCCACGGTCCGCGCCATCGCGGTGCGAGGCGTGAACCGCGCGCTCATCGACAGCGGCGGGCTCGACCGCCACGCCATCGCGGAACGCCTGCGCGGCCTCCTCAACGACGCTAGTCCCCGGGTGCAGATCAACGCCCTGCGTGCCCTCGCGAGCTTTCACGACTCGCTCGAGGCGGGCGCCGTCTCCGCCCTCCTGTCCAGCCCGTTCGTGAACGTCGCGGTCCAGGCCGAGACCACTCTCGGCGCCACCGGCGGCGGCGCGGCGGTCACCGCGCTCAAGGGCCGCCTCCAGAACGCGTCGTTCGCGCTGCGGCGGCAGGCGGTGATCGCCCTCGCCGAAGCCGATTCCGCCTCCGGCGCCGCCGCCGCCCTGTCGCTCGCCTCCGACGCCGACTGGCGGTGGCGCAGCGTCGCGGCCGAAGCCTACGGCGCCGCCCACCGCCGCTCCGCGCTCGAGGGGATGCTCTCCGACGCCGACGGACGCGTGGTCGCTCAGGCGCTCGGTGCCCTCGCGCGCATCGTCGCCGATTCCGATACCACCCTCGCCCCCCGCGCCCGCCAGCTCCTCACTCACGCGGATCCCGCGGTGCGCAGTGTCGCCGCGGACATCCTGGCCCGCCATCCCGACGTGGATGACGTGGATCGGCTCACTGACGCGTACCGGCGCGCCGGCGGCGACCCCTTCGACGACGCCCGGCTCTCCGCCGTCGCGGCCCTCGCCGCCATCGCCAACGCCGGCGCCGCCGCCCGGCTCCGCGTGGCGACGCGTTTCGTCGCCGTGGTTCCCCACGCCGATGACTACCTGGTCCGCCGCCTGGCCGAGGCCAAGTTCCCGGACGCGGCGGCGGCCTGGGGGCCCGTCACCCCGATCGCGACCGGCCGCACCGACGCCGAGTACCGGGACGTGGTCCGGCGCTACCTGCTTCCCGCGATCGACGGCCAGGTGCTCCCGCCGATCACCATCGAAACCGATCGCGGCACCCTGGGCGTCCAGCTCCTGCCCACCGAGGCGCCGATTACGGTCGCCATGTTCCTGAGCCTGATCGACCGCCGGTACTTCGACGGGTCCCGGTGGCACCGGGTGGTCCCCAACTTCGTCGTCCAGGACGGCGACCCCCTGCGGGGGGACGGGTGGGGCGGTCCCAACTTCGTCCTCCGGGACGAGGTGAACCCCACGCGGTATGGTCCGGGTATCATGGGCATGGCCCTTTCCGGTCCCGACACCGGCGGCAGCCAGTACTTCATCACCGACGGCCCCGAACCGCACCTGGACGGCATCTATCCCGTGTTCGGCCGGGTCGTCGCCGGCGCGTCGGTGCTGGACGCCATCTCCCAGGGCGATCGCATCCGGAGCATCCATCGGTGAGCCGCGGCCGGGCGCTGGGGCTCGGCCTGATCCTGGCCGCCGTTCTCCCGGCGGCCGCGCCCGCGCAGTTCGGCTATTTCGGCCAGAACAAGATTCAGTACCGCCGCTTCGACTGGCGCGTGCTCCACGGCGAGCACGTAGACGTCTACTACTATCCGGAAGAAGAAGAGCTGGGGCGCGTCGCCCTGGCGTACGCGGAGCAGAGCTACGGCGTGCTCGAGCGCCGGTTCAGCCACGCGGTCCGGCATCGCATCCCGATGATCATTTACGCCTCGCACACCGATTTCGAGCAGACCAACGTCCTGCCGTTCGTCCCGCCCGAGGGGCTCCTCGGCGTCACCGACTTCCTGAAACAGCGGGTCACGCTCCCGTTCACCGGCAGCTACTTCGATTTCCAGCATACCATCCGCCACGAGCTGGTGCACGAGTTTCAGCTCTCGCTCGAGGCCGAGCTCTTCCACCGCTACCCCCGCTTCCGCCACGCCGACTTTCCGCTGTGGTGGACCGAAGGCCTGGCGGAGTATTTCTCGGCGGGCGAGGACTCGCGGGACGAGATGATCCTGCGGGACATGACCCTCGCGGGCCAGCTGCCCACGATCGAGGATCTGGCGTACGCGGGCGGCGGGCTGGTGTATCCGGTCGGCGGCAGCATTCATCACTACCTCGCCGACCATTACGGCGAGTGGCGGATCCAGGAGCTGTACCGCGAGTTGTGGAAGTATCAGAGCTTCGACGACGCGATCGCCGCCGTGTACGGCCGCACCGTCACCCAGCTCTCCGATGAATGGCAATACTGGATGCGGCAGCGGTACTACCCCGGCGTCGCCGACGCCCGGCCCCTCGACGTCTCCGCGCGCGAGGTGACCCGCCTCGCCATCAAGCCGTTCGCCTACGAGCCGGCCGGCGATTCGTCCGCGGAGTTTCTCTACTTCTCGCCCTCCACCGGCTACACCAACATCTATTCCCAGCCCGCCGGGGGCGGGAAGTCGCACATCGTGATCCGGGGCGAGCGCACCCCGGAGTTCGAATCGTTCCATTTCTTCGAGTCGCGGATCGACGTCTCGCCGGAGGGCGTGGTGGTCTTCACCAGCAAGTACGCGGATCGCGACGCCCTCTTCCTCTGGAGCATGAAGGAGCGGAAGGTCGTCGGGCGCTACGAGTTCCCGAGTCTCGTCTCCATGCTTTCCCCCGCCTGGGCGCCGGACGGCAAGAGCATCGTGTTTTCCGGGTTGGCGCTGTCGGGCTACAGCGACCTCTACCGGATCTGGCTCGCCGACGGGCGTCTGGAGCGTCTCACCAGCGACCGCTTCCAGGATGTGGATCCGTCGTTCAGCCCCGACGGCAAGTCGATCGTCTTCAGCTCCGACCGCACCGCGTTCGGCGCGGACGGCGCGAAGAACCTCTTCAAGCTGGACCTGGACACCAAGGCCGTCACCTATCTCACCTACGGCGACTGGAAGGACAACGAACCCCGCTGGTCGGCGTCCACCGGCAAGATCTATTTCTCGAGCGATCGCGACGGGACCTTCCAGATTTACGAGATCGATTCGACGGGGACCGGCCGCCGGCTCACCCACAGCCTCAACGGCGCCTTCGACCCCCAGTGGGTCGGCCGCGAGGGCGGTCTGGTCTTCGGCGGCTTCGCCGACCTCTCGTTCAACATCTATTTCGCCCGGCCTCCGGTCGACAGCACCGCGCCCACCATCAGTCTCGCCGCGGATCGCCAGCCCGCCGACTGGCGGTGGGCCGAGCTCCAGAACCCGGCCTACGCCCGCACCGACGGCGTGCCCTACGAGCGGCGCTACACCCTCGACTTCGCCGCCGGCGACGCCGTGTTCGCGCCGGGACTGGGCTCCGCCCAGGGCGCGGTCTTTCTCTTCAGCGACCTGCTGGAGGATCACGAGCTCCTGGTCGGCGTCTCGTCGTTCGCCGGCAACGGCTTCGGCAGCATCGTGGACAACGTGAACGGCACCGTGTTCTACCTGAACCAGGCGCACCGGATCAACTGGGGCGTCGGGGCCTTCCGCGTCCGCGGGCTGTTCTACGAGGGAGACTTCCAGAGCCTCTTCGACGAGACCTCGCTCGGCGTTTTCGGCGAGGTCCGCTACCCCATCAACAAATTCCGGCGCATCGAGGCCGAGTATCGGCTGGAGCATTCCGATCGCTTCGACCTCATCGGCCAGACCACCGATGAGCCGCACCGCGTGGGGTGGCTCGCGTCCAATTATCTCTCTTACGTCAAGGACAACACCCTCTGGCTCGACACCGGCCCCATCGACGGCGAGCGCTACAACTTCACCGCCGGCGTGGTGAACGACGTGAGCCACGGACGGTTCGACTCGTGGGTGGCCTCCGCCGACGTCCGGGAGTACCTGCGCACCTCGCTGCGCAGCGCCTTCGCGGTGCGCTTCCTCGGCTACTACGCCGGCGGCGAGAGGCCGGAGCGGATCAACATCGGCGGCTCCTGGGGCCTCCGCGGCTATCCGCGGTATGGGTACATCGCGGGGACCAAGGCCTGGCTTTTGAACTCCGAATGGCGGTTTCCCATCACCAACTTCCTCTCCATCGGCTTCCCCTTCGGCGAGTGGCGGTTCCCCGGGGTGCAGGGGGCCCTGTTCGTGGACTACGGGCGCGCCTGGTCCGATCTTTCGCGCAATCGCGGGATCCTCGGCAGCTCGGGGCTCGCGCTCCGGATGGCGCTCGGGGAAGCCCTGGTGTTGCGCCTCGACCTCGGATACCGCCTGAATCGCGCCAACGCCGAAGCTTACGGCCTCCCGGACAACAGCCGCGGCGACAAGTTCGCCGACCTCTTCTTCGGCTTTAACTATTGACCCGCCAACGGTTTTTGCTTGACCCGCTCCGCGCGCTTTCCTACATTGGCGCGGGGGCGTTGGTGCTGTCGTGCCGGCCGCGCTTCGCGCCGCTCGTTCCCGATCCGCTGTCGCCCGCGACCGCGGAGGGAGCGCTGGAGTGGACCCGGACCACGCTGCCGCGCGGCACCGAGGCGATTCGGTTCCACTGGCGCTACCGCGACGAGCGGATGCAGGTGGGCGGGCGGGGGACGGCGCGGATCGCGCCCCCGGATTCGATGCGGTTCGATTACGCCGGGCCCCTGAACATGGGGCAGGGGGCGGCGGTGGTGATCGGGGACTCGGTGCGCTGGGCCGATCCCGCCGACAACTTCCGCTCCCTGGTGCCCGCGGTGCCGATGCTCTGGGTGGCGTTGGGTACGGTCCGCCCGCCGGCCCCGGGCGCGACGGTGTACGGCGGCGGGGACTCGACCCGCCGGCTGTGGCGCTTCGTGCAGGGCGCCGACACCCTGGAGTACGCGATGGGCGGCGCGCCGCTGGTGCTGGACGCGCAATGGCGCCGGGGCGGGCAGGTGGTGGCGGTGAGTCACACGACGTTCGACGATCACGCGCGCCCCCTGGGAGCGCGAGTGGATTTTCCGGAGGCGAAGGGACGATTTGAGCTTACGGTTGTGGCGGTGGACACCACGGCGCTCGTTCCTCCGGCGTTGTGGCGCGGTCGGCGTTAGTCTCGGCACCCTCTGCTTCACCGGCTGTCTCTACGGTTTCGCCGGCGGCGGACTGCCGAACATCCGGACGGTGGCGATTCTGCCGTTCGACAACCTGACGCCCGAACCGCAGCTGACGCAGGAAGTGAATGACGCGGTGCGCGAAGCGCTCGAGAACCGGCTCGGTCTTCGTCTCGCCGGCGAGCAGCACGCCGACGCGCTCGCCCGGGGACGGGTGGTGCGCTACGAGCCGGACATCGCGGTCGCCTTCCAGCCCGGCGTGGGCCAGGCGAACGTCACCCGGCGCCAGGTGCAGCTGACCGTGGACGTGGAGATCATCGACCAGCGGGAAGGGAAGACCTTGTGGCAGCGGCAGGGCCTGGTGGTGGTCGGGGAGTACCAGCCGCCGCAGGAAGCGGACGGGCGCAAGCTCGCGCTGCAGAAGCTGGTGACCGAAATCGTCGAGGGAGCGCAATCGCAATGGTGACCCCCTGGTGGCGGAGCAACGCGGGTGCGAGCTCGACGGGGTGCCTCTTCTCGCTCCTCGTGTTCGTGGGCCTGCTCTACTACGGCGTGAACATCGGCGAGGTCTACTTCCGCTACTATCGCCTGGTTGACGAAATGCAGTCGCAGGCGGCGTACGCTGCCGCCATCGACGACGGGACCATCATCCGCCGCATTCAGGCCGCGGTCCAGGACATCGGTCTCCCCGACTCCGCCGGCACCAAGGTCCGGGTGCGCCGCACGCCCAGTCCCCGCCAGATTGACATCGACAGCCGGTACTCGGAAACCGTGCACCTGCCGCTCTTCGATCACACCTTCTCGTTCCATCCGCACGCGAGCCAGCCGCTGTAGCCGCGGGGCCGCGTGAGCACCGCGTCCAAGATCCGGAGCTGGGACGACGCGGCGCGCTGGCGCGGCGCCCAGCCGGGACCCGTGGTCTTCACCAACGGCGTCTTCGACCTCCTGCACGCGGGTCACGTCCAGCTGCTCGAGGCCGCGCGGGCCGAGGGTGGCGCCCTCATCGTCGGGGTGAACGGCGACGCCTCGGCACGGCGGCTCGCCAAGGGACCGGAGCGGCCGGTCGTGGCCGCGGAGGACCGCGCGCGGGTGCTCGCGGCGCTCGCTTGCGTGGACGCGGTCGTGCTCTTCGACGACGACACGCCCCTGCAGCTGATTCGCCGCCTCCGGCCGGACGTGCTGGTGAAAGGGGCCGATTACCGGCCCGAGGCCATCGTGGGCGCGACGGAGGTCGAGTCCTGGGGCGGGCGCGTGGTGCGGGTGCCCCTCCTCGCCGGCCGCTCCACGACGGACCTGGTGCGCCGCCTTCGCGGCGTATGAAGCTCCTCGTGGCCACCCGCAGCGAGGGCAAGCGCCGGGAAATCCGCGAGCTGCTCCAGGGCCTTCCCTTCGAGGTGGTGTTTCCCGCCGATCTCTTTCTCGAGCGCCTGCCCGAAGAGCGGGACTTGGAGCAGGGGAGAAACTACGCCGAGAACGCGGTGGCGAAGGCGCGGTACTTCGCGCAGCGCGCCGCCGTTCCCACCGTGGCGGACGACTCCGGAATTGAAGTGGACGCCCTGGACGGCGCCCCCGGGATGCACTCGGCGCGCTGGGCCGGCGTCGACGGCGCGGAACAGGACCGGGCCAACAACGCGCTGTTGCTCGAGCGGCTCGCCGGCGTGCCGGAGGAGCGGCGCACCGCGCGGTACCGCTGCGTGGTGGCGTTTCTCGACGCCGCGGCTGCGACACCCCAGCTGGTGGAGGCGACCTGCGAGGGGTTCGTGCTCCCCGCGCCGCGCGGCACGGGGGGGTTCGGGTACGATCCGCTCTTCTTTTCGCCGGAGCTCAAGATGAGCTTCGGGGAGGCGCCGGCGGCCTCGAAACACCGGGTTTCGCACCGGGGGCGGGCCTTCCGGGCCCTGGTCGAGGTGCTGCTGCGGCGCTCGAAGTAGCGGGGCGCGGGGCGTGGGTTGTAGGTTCTTGCTGCCCGTCCGTACGTCGGCGGGCCTGGAATCTTCGGGGTGTGGCGCAGCCCGGTAGCGCGCCTGGTTTGGGACCAGGAGGCCGCGGGTTCAAATCCCGCCGCCCCGACTCCGCGCCCGTAGCTCAGGTGGATAGAGCAGCAGCCTTCTAAGCTGTTGGTCGGAGGTTCGAATCCTCCCGGGCGCACTTCACCCGCCGGGGTCCGCGTGCCGCGACACCATCCATTCCTCTGTGCCACCGTGGGCGCGGCGCTCGCCGCTCCCTGCGCCGCGCAATCCCCTCGCACCGCGGATCCGGAGCGGCCCACCGTCGCCACCCACGCCTACGCCGTCGCGCCCGGCTACGTCGAACTGGAGCAGGGCGTGCGGGTGATCGATCCCGGCGGTCCCCCGGTGACGAGCTGGGAGTTCAATCTCAAGCTCGGCGTGACGCCGTCGCTGCAGGTGGCGTTCTTCGGGACCGCGCTGACCAGGAGCCCGGCGGGCACCGGGGCGGGGGACGTCGGGTTCGCCTTCAAGGTGCGGCGGGACCTCTCGCCGCGCGCGGCGGTGGCGCTGGTGCCACAGCTGACCTTGCCGACCGGCCGCGCGGCGCTCGGCTACGGCGCGGGGCGCGCGCTGGGCGGCCTGGTCGGCGTGCTGAGCGCCGATCTCCCGGGGCACCTGCATCTGGACGTGAACGCGGGCGTGCTGGGGCTGGGCGCGGGCGTTCCGCAGGGACTGGGCACGGTGAGCGGGGGCGTCGCGGCCGGTCGCTTTGGAGTGCAAAGTGAGGTCTACCGGATCGGCCCTGGGGGGGCCGGGGCGGGTCAATCGGGGTGGCTGCTGGCGGGCACGGTGGCGCCGGCGCCGTGGCTGGTGTTGGACCTGGGCCACGTGGTCGCGCTGTCGTCGGGCGGCGGGGCGCAGTGGGTGGCGGGGGGGACGGTGAACCTGGGTCGTATGTTCAAGTGGAGGGCCCCCTTGACTGGCCTTCGGAGCGCGGCTACAATGTGATTCTCGCCGCGAGATTTTTCTCGCGGCCCGTTCTTTGAGAACTGATGATCGAGCGTGAGGAGTGCGGCCCCATTATGAGCGGTGCGCGATCAGACGCGTGCCGTCAGGGGTTTGACTCTGATGTGATTCGGACGACAAACACGTAACACAGTCGTTCGGTTGAGCTGTTCGAATTCTCTATTGGAGAGTTTGATCCTGGCTCAGGACGAACGCTGGCGGCGTGCCTAACACATGTAAGTCGAACGGGACCGGGGGCAACTCCGGTTCAGTGGCAGACGGGTGCGTAACACGTGAGGAACTTGTCCGGTGGGGGGGGATAGCCGGCCCAACGGCCGGGTAATACCGCATACGATCGTTCGGGGGCATCCCTGGGCGATGAAAGCAGCCGCAAGGTTGCACCGCCGGAGAGTCTCGCGGCCTATCAGCTAGTTGGCGGGGTCACGGCCCACCAAGGCGACGACGGGTAGCTGGTCTGAGAGGATGATCAGCCACATTGGGACTGAGACACGGCCCAGACTCCTACGGGAGGCAGCAGTGGGGAATATTGCGCAATGGCCGCAAGGCTGACGCAGCGACGCCGCGTGTGGGATGACGGCCTTCGGGTTGTAAACCACTGTCGGGAGGAACGAATACCTGGCGGCGAATAGCCGACCAGGGGTGACGGTACCTCCAAAGGAAGCACCGGCTAACTCCGTGCCAGCAGCCGCGGTAATACGGAGGGTGCGAGCGTTGTCCGGAATCACTGGGCGTAAAGGGTGCGTAGGCGGTTCGGTAAGTTGCTGGTGAAATCCCGGGGCTCAACTCCGGGGCTGCCGGTCAGACTGGCGGGCTCGAGCACGGTAGAGGCAGATGGAATTCCCGGTGTAGCGGTGGAATGCGTAGATATCGGGAAGAATACCAGTGGCGAAGGC
>DASSQQ010000003.1:0-27991 GCA_035702425.1 Gemmatimonadales bacterium | reverse complement strand
GGACGGGCGGCACTTCGCGTACATGGAGTTTTACGAGGGCCACGGCCAGCTGTTCGTGCAGGACCTGGCGACCGGGAAGCGGGTCAGCGTGGTCACGACGGGTTCGGCCCTGGACTTCACGCCAGCCTTCTCGCCGGACGGCAAGACCCTCGCGTTCAGCCGCGCCATTGAGGAAGGAACCGACATCTACACGGTCAACGTCCGGGACAATTGCTGTCTGCAACGCTTGACCGTGGGACGCTTCGCTGACAACTTGTCACCGACTTACAGTCCCGACGGGCAACGCATCGCGTTCGTGTCGACCCGGGCGGGCCTGCCGCAGATCTATGTCATGGCGGCGGATGGGACCGACCAGCAGCTCTTCGCGCCGTTTGATTACGGCGTTACCGGAGCGTCCAACGCGCCGGAATGGTCGCCCGACGGGCAGTCGGTGGCGTTTCACCGCGACGTGGGCGGGACGCTCCAGGTCTTCGTACTGGACGTGCGGACGCGGGCGGTGCGGCAGCTGACCTCCGTGGGACGCAACGAGGATCCCACCTGGGCGCCGGACAGCCGCCATCTCGCGTTCATCTCGGATCGCACGGGTTATCGGCAGCTCTGGATCATCGATTTAGAAACCGGCCGGATCCGTCCGCTGCTGCAGCAGAGCGGCGCCCGGCTGCCGTCGTGGTCCCCGCGGATCGCGGAGACCTCGGTTCCCAACCCTTAGACCCACAAAGAGAGGGCGACGATGAGACCCCTACAGTTGCTCGCACTCACCGGTCTCGCGCTGGCGACGGCCGTCGGCGCGTGCGGTGGCAAGCAGGCCGCTCCACCCCCCACGCCGCAGGTGAACGCGGACTCGGCGGCAGCCGCGGAGCGGGCACGGCAGGACTCGATCGCGGCCAAGGCGCGGGCCGACTCGCTCGCCGCGGCGCAGGCGGCCGATTCCATCGCGCGCGCGCGCGCGGCGGACTCCGCGGCGGCGGCGGCGCGCGCGGCCGAGGGCATGCGCACCGCGATGGCGGCGATGATCCACTTCGATTTCGACAAGGCGACGATCCGCTCCGACGACCAGAGCGTCCTGGATCAGAAGGTGCAGATCCTGCAGTCCAACCCCGCGCTCAAGATCCGGATCAGCGGCCACTGCGACGAGCGGGGCTCGGATGAATACAACCTGGCCCTGGGCAACCGTCGGGCCACCGCGGCCAAGCAGTACCTGGTGAGCCACGGCATCGACGCCGGCCGGATCGAGACCGCCTCCTACGGTGAGGAGCGGCCCATCGCGCCGGGCCACGACGAGGCGTCGTGGTCGCAAAACCGCCGGGACGAGTTCGAAATCACGTCCGGAGGCGGCCAGTAGGTTGGTGCCGAGCGTCTGCAGGCTGTCGCCGCTCTCGATTCTGGTGCTGGCCGCCGGATGCGCCCTGAAAGGCGACGTCCGGCGCGTCCAGCTCCAGGTCGAGGCGCTGCGCGCCGACCAGGCGCGGGCCGACAGCGCGCGCATTCTGCAGGTGGACTCGCTGCTCACGCTGATCGCGGAAGTACAGCGGACCCTCGCGGCCCAGCAGAGCTACCTGGTGCAGTTCCGCGGGGACGTGAAGACCGATCTGCTCGCGGTGCAGCAGCAGGTGGTCACCCTGCAGGAGCTGGCCGGCGTGAGCCAGCAGAAGCTCACCGAGCTGCGGAGCCAGATCGAACAGCGCCAGCAGCAGCCGGTGCCGCAGGTGGACACCAGCGCCGGCGCCGCCGCGGGCGCCGCGGTGCCGCCGGCGGATCAGATGTACGGGATCTCGCTGGACCAGTTCAAGGCGGGCCGCTACGCCACCGCCCGGCAGGGGTTCCGGGAGTTCCTCCGGCTCTACGCCGGCAACGACTACGCGCCCGACGCCCTGTTTTACATCGGTGAGAGCTTCAATCAGGACCAGCCCGATTCCGCGGCTGTGGTGTATGAATCGGTGGTGCGCATCTATCCCAATTCCCCCCGGGCGCCCACCGCGCTGTACAAACTCGGCCAGCTGGCCGAGCGGCGGAACGACAAGGCCGGCGCCCGGACTTACTACGCGCGCGTGATCGCCGGCTACCCGCGCTCCGATGAGGCGAATCTCGCGAGAGACAGGCTGCAGCGCCTCGGGCGCTGACGTCCGCCGCCGCTCCCGTGCCCGAAACTCCTCCCCCCAACAAGGGTGAAATGCCGTTCCTCGATCACCTCGAGGAACTGCGCTGGCGCATCCTGTACAGCCTGCTCGCCGTGGTGATCGGCAGCGTGATTGGGTGGGTGGTGGTCACGCGAGTCGACGTCATCGCGATTCTCAAGGCGCCCATCGCGCCGCTCCTGCCCGGCGGCCGGCTGCTCTTCACCAGTCCCACCGAGCCGTTCTTCATCACCCTGAAGCTCGCGTTCGTGGCGGGGCTGATTCTCGCGTCACCGGTCGTCATTTACCAGATCTGGGCCTTCCTCGCCCCCGCGCTCTACGACCGCGAGAAGCGCCTCATCCTGCCGGCCCTCACCGCGGGCCTGGGGCTCTTCGCCCTGGGCGCGGCGGCGGCGTACTTCCTCGTCCTCCCCCGCGCGCTCCGGGTGCTCTTTTCGTTCCAGGCCGCGGAGCTCTCGCCCATCATCACCGCCGACAAGTACTTCGGCTTCGCCACCCAGCTCATCGTCGGGTTCGGCGCGGTGGCGGAGCTGCCGCTGGTGATCGCGATTCTCGCCGCGCTGGGCCTGGTCACGCCCCAGTTCCTCACCCGGAACCGGCGCTACGCCCTGTTGCTGTCGGCGCTGGTGGCGGCTTTCCTGTCGCCTCCCGACGCGCTCTCGATGGTGATGATGATGGTGCCGCTCCTGCTCCTGTACGAAGTGGGAATCGTGTGCGCGTGGATCATGACGCGGCGGCGCAAGCGCGCCGAGCGCGCCGCGCCTCGCGCCGCGACGCTCACCATGATTCTCCTGCTCCTGGGAGCGGCCGCGGCGCACGCGCAGGTGGACTCGACCCGCCTGCAGCAGATCAAGCAGGCCCGCTCGCGGGGACGCCCGGATTCCTCCGCCCGCGCCGGCCCGGGGGTGCCGGGCCAGCCGGTCCAGGGCCAGCCCCTGGACACCGCCACCGCCCGCCGCCTCGGTCTGCCCACCGCGCCCACGCGCACCTTCCCGGCCGCCGACTCGGTGATGGACTCGCTCCTCGCCCTTCCCGGATTCCGCGTCACCCACTACGTCGCCGACACCCTGGTGCTCCAGGGCGACAGCCAGATCGTCTTCCTGCGGGGGGAAGCGTTCGTGGACCGGGACGGTACCAAGCTCCAGGCCGACTCCATCCGCTATCAGGAAGCGAGCTGCCGGTTGGACGCGGTGGGGGCGCCGCAGCTCTTCGACCAGTCGTCGGTGCTGGTGGGGGAGGGGATGCGCTACGACACCTGCGTGCAGCGCGGCACCGTCACTCAGGCCCTCACGTCGTTTCAGCAGGGCGGCGGCACCTGGTTCATGCGCGGCGACCTGGCCGTGGACTCGGGCTCGACCCGCCTCTACGGCGCGTCCAGCGAGATCACCTCCAGCGACCTGCCGGTCCCCGAATATCACTTCACCGCGGGCGAGGTGAAGTGGCTCAACAAGAACGTGATGGTGGCGCGGCCGGCGGTGCTCTACGTCCGTGACGTCCCCATCATGTGGATCCCGTTCATCTTTCAGGACATTCGGACCGGGCGGCGGAGCGGGGTGCTGATTCCGCATTTCGGGCTCAGCGATCTGGTGCGCCCCACCCGGAGCTACCAGCGGTCGTTCACGGGCCTCGGCTACTACTGGGTGCCCAATGATTACCTGGACTTCCTCGCGTCCACCGACTGGTACGCCGGCCGGGCCCTCGATTTCCGCGGGCAGCTGCGCTATCGCTGGCTCGACGAGTTCATCACCGGCGGGTTCTCGTACACCCGGACCGAACAGCTCGACGCCAACGCCACCGCCAGTCAGATCACCTGGACGCACCAGCAGGCCTTTTCGAGCCGCACCCACTTCAACGCGAGCATCAATTACGCCACCAGCGGGGCGGTGGTGCAGCGGAACACCATCGATCCGTTCGTGGCCATCGCCCAGCTCTCGTCGTCGGTGAACTTCGACAAGCGCTTCGACTGGGGCACGCTGAACATGGGCGGCAGCCGCTCCCAGAACCTGTCCACCGACCTGGTGCAGCAGACTTTCCCCCAGGTCAGTCTCACCCCGGCGCCGGTCAGCATCGGGGACGAGGTCACCTGGTCGCCCGGGTTCTCGTTCACCAACGTGCAGACCTTCCACAACAACGCCGGCGTCCTGCTCGCGCCCCTGGGCGGCGGGGTGGACAGCCTCCCCAGCCTGTTCGATACCCGGACCACCACCTTCAGCCTCAATACGCCGATCCGCATCGGCCGCTGGAACTGGAGCAACAGCCTCACCGAGGTGGACGCCACCGGGAGCCAGCGGCAAACCTTCACCCTCACCGACTCGACCCGCCCCGACAGCATCCGCACCCTGCAGTACGGGCGCGAGTTCAGCACCACGCTCGACTGGCAGACCGGAATCAATCTGCCGCAGCTCTTCTCGGGCACCTGGAAGCTCCAGCCCGGGATCGCGATCCTCAACACCACCACCGCCGGGCCGTTCATGCTGCGCAACCAGTTCACCGGCGGCCAATGGGTGCACCAGGGCAAGCGCCTCGCCTTCCAGGCGTCGTCGGCACCGACCTTCTTCGGTTTCTTCCCCGGGTTCGGGCCGCTGGCCCGGATCCGGCACTCGATCCAGCTTCTCGTCAATTACCAGTACGCGCCCGGCGCCCACGTCCCGGACGAGTTTTCCCGCGCCCTGGACCCCACCCACCGGCTCCTGAACGCCAAGAGCGACCCCCAGCAGACCATCAGTCTCGGCCTCTCCCAGACCATCGAGGGCAAGCTCAAGCTCCCGCCGGGTGACACCTCGAGCACCGCCCAGGCCCGCAAGATCAAGATCCTGTCGCTCAGCACCAGCGCCATCTCGTACAACTTCGAGCAGGCGAAACAGCCGGGGCGGACCGGATGGCAGACCCAGACCCTCACCAACACCATGTCGAGCGATTTGCTCCCCGGCTTCAACATCCAGCTCACCCACGATCTCTGGGCCGGACCCGGAGGAGGCGCCGGGATCGCCGGGCTCGCCACCTCCCGGTTCTCGCCTTTCCTCGAGACCGTCTCCGCGTCGGCGTCGATCAACGGGCAAACCCTGAAGAACATCGCAGGCGCGCTCGGTCTGGGGGGCGGGGGCGGGGGACCGGCGGCACCGGCGGTGCCCCCGCCCAGTGGCGGCGCCGCGCCCGGCACGCCCCCGCCCGGCGGCGGTGGCGTGATCGTGGACCAGATCGGGGGCGTGCTCTCCCGGCCGGGAGCGTACAGCGGCGGGGGACAGGGGTTCTCGCTCTCGCTCAGCTATTCGTCCACCAAGACCCGGCCCAGCGATTCCCTCGCGGTCGCGCCGCCCGCCGGAGATCCGGGGGCGAACGGGTACAGCGTTCCTCCGCCGCTGCCGAACTTCGGGTCCGGGGGTCGGCAGCAGCTCACGGTCGCGCTCAATTTCAGCCCGACGCCGCACTGGACCGCCTCCTGGAACACCCAGTACGACTTCGAGACCCGCCAGTTCGCCCAGCAGGTCCTGCGCCTGGAGCGCGACCTCCATCGCTGGCACGCCAGCTTCAACATCGTGAAGAGCGCGAACGGATCGTTCGGCTTCAGCGTCTCCGTCGCGCTGGTGGACGAGCCCGACATCAAGTTCGACTACCGCCAGCAGAGCTTCTCCGAGCAGCCCTGACGGCCGTCCGCCGGGTGGCGCCGAGTGTCCTCCGCGTGGGACACGGCGCTCCGCGCCCGCCGCGCAAGTCCGCATTTCGTGAGCACTTCCGCCGCGGCATGGCTCCTGCTTAATGGTCCAGGTGCAGCAACGTCCAACTCAATCGAGGACCCTATGCGCGTTGTGTTCCGATACCTGGCGCTCGCCGCCGCCGTCGTGCTCGGCGGCTGTGAAACGACCCACACGGTGTTCGTCGGCACGCCGTCCGCGCCACAGAACCTCTCCTACGAGCTCGACCCCAGCGGGGACGCCAATCTTCCCGCCGGGATTCTCCTGGCGTGGGATCCGGTGCAGGACGCGAACGTCTCGAGCTACCGCATCTATTCCCGGCCGGCGCTCTCCGGGAGCTACGGCCTCCGCGGCGAAACGACTTCCAACACCTTCCACGACAACGGGGTGCCGGACGCGCAGTACTACGTCACGACGGTGGACGTGGACGGCAACGAAAGCGACGCCTCCAACGTGATCACCGTGGACGAGCGCCTGCAGCTCGAGGCGCCCAGCTCGCTGTCGTCGGTGTCGCTGAACGGGGCGGTGGACCTGTTCTGGTCGGACAACGCCTATCTGGCCGATCCGGCCGACTTCAAGTGGTACCGGGTCTACAGCGCGAGCTACGACCTCAACTCCGGGTTCTGCGGCACCGACTGGGTACTCGAGGGAACCACCGTCGGTCCCGAGTTCCTGGTCACCGCGATCGCGAACGGCGTGCCCCGCTGTTACGGGGTGTCGGCGATCAGCGTCGAGGGTTACGAAAGCGTCTGGTCGCCCCTGCGGCAGGATACGCCGCGGCCCGACGCGCGGAACGTGGTCCTCTTCGCGCCGGACACCGATCTGGCCCACGCGGGGTTCCGGTTCTGGAACGACCTCAACTCCGACGGGATCGCGCAGGACAACGAGCTCGGCCTGGTGACCAGCGGCTCGCTCTCCACCAATGATTTCGCGATCTACCGCAACCCGGGAGACTCGACGCTCTGGATCAACCCGGTGTTTTCGGGTGACAGCGTTCAGCTCTACGCCGACACCGCGATCGCCGATCTGACGTCGATCGATTTCGCGCCCGCTTCCGGATACGCGCGCAACATGATCGAGGCGGTGCCGGGGTACGGCTACGTCTTCCAGATCATCGACGGCTCGACCCTCCGCTACGCGGCGCTGCGGGTGACGGCGGTCGGGAAGAACTACGTGATCTTCGACTGGAGCTTCCAGACCGACCCCGGCAACCCGGAGCTGATCCGGCGGGCCGGCCTCCCCACGGCGGCGCCGAGCGGGAGCAGCGTGAAGCGCCGCTAGCGGCGGACTTTCACGTCCCGAATGACAAGCGGCCGGGGCCTTGGGCTCCGGCCGCTTGGCTTAGTGGCTCGGGTCCGCGTACCTTCCTAGCGCGATGCCCGATCCCATCCTGCTGGACGGCCGTTCCCTCACCATCGCCGACGTGGTGCGCGTGGCCCGGCGCGCCGCGAAGGTGGCCGTCGCTCCCGCGGCGCGGGACGGCGTGGCCGCCTCCCGGCGCGCGGTCGAGATGGCGATCAAGCGCGGCGACACCATCTACGGCGTCAACACCGGATTCGGAAAGCTGGCGCACGTGCGCATTCCGGCCGACCGGCTCCGCGCGCTGCAGGCCAACCTGATCCGCAGCCACGCCTCCGGCGTCGGCGATCCGCTCCCGGCCGAGGCGGTGCGGGCGATGATGCTGCTGCGCGCCAACGTCCTGCTCCGGGGATCGAGCGGCGTGCGTCTCGAGCTCCCCGCGCTGGTGATCGACATGCTGAACCGCGGCGTCCACCCGCGGGTGCCGTCGCAGGGCAGCGTGGGCGCGTCGGGAGACCTGGCTCCGCTCGCGCATCTCGCGCTGGCGATGATGGGCGAGGGCCCCGACGGCCCCGCCCTCGCCGCCGCCGGGCTGAAGCCGCTGGTCCTCGAAGCGAAGGAGGGCCTGGCGTTCGTGAACGGGACCCAGGCACAGACCGGGATCGCGGCGCTCCTGGTGCACGACGCGTGGACGCTGTGGCGCACCGCGCACGGCGCCGCCGCCCTGTCCCTCGAGGCGGTGCGCGGCACCCCGGTGCCCTTCGACGCCCGCATCCACGACGCGCGGCCCCATCCCCAGCAGCGGCGCTCGGCCGCGCTGCTGCGCGCGCTCCTCGCCGACAGCGAGATCCGCGAATCCCACCGGGACAACGATCCCCGGGTGCAGGACGCATACTCGATTCGCTGCACGCCGCAGGTGCTGGGCGCGGTGGGGGAGGGGATCGCGTTCGCGGAGACGCTGGTCGCGACCGAAATCAACTCCGCCACCGACAATCCGCTGGTGTTCGGCGACGACGTGCTCTCCGGCGGCAACTTCCACGGCCAGCCCATCGCGCTCGCGCTCGACGTGCTGGGCATCGCCCTCACCACCCTCGCGGGACTCGCCGAGCGGCGCCTGGAGCGGGTGGTGAACCCGGACCTCTCCTCGGGGCTCCCCGCGTTCCTCGCGAAGGAGCCGGGCCTCGAGTCCGGTTTCATGACGCCCCAGATCGCGGCCGCGTCCATCGTGGCCGACAGCCGCGTGCTCGCCACGCCGGCGAGCGTGCAGTCCATTCCCACCGAAGGAAACCAGGAAGACGTGGTGCCGATGGGCATGACCGCCGCGTGGAAAGCGGCGCGGATCCTCGCCAACGCGGAGCGGGTGGTGGCGATCGAGCTGCTCGCCGGAGCCCAGGGAGTGGACTACCTCGCCCCGCTCAAACCGGGCGCCGGGGTGCGGCGCCTGCACGCGGCCCTGCGCGCGGAGGTGCCCGGGCTTTCCGGCGACCGCCCCTTCACCGACGACATCGAGCGCGTGGCGGCGGGGATCCGCGCCGGCCGTTTCGACCCCGAGGCGGCGTGAGCGGCCCCCGGGTGGTGCGGGCGGCGCGCGGATCGGCCAAGTCGTGCCGGGGCTGGGTGCAGGAAGCGGCCCTGCGGATGCTAATGAACAACCTCGACCCCGACGTGGCCGAGCGGCCGCAGGATCTCGTGGTGTACGGCGGGACCGGGAAGGCGGCTCGGGACTGGGCGTCCTTCGACGCCATCTGCCGCACCCTCACCAGTCTCGCCGACGATGAGACCCTGCTCGTGCAATCGGGAAAACCGGTCGGCGTCTTCCGGACTCACGAAGAGGCGCCCCGGGTGCTCATCGCCAACGCGAACCTGGTCGGCCGCTGGGCCACCTGGGAGCGCTTCCGCGAGCTCGAGCGCAAAGGCCTGATCATGTACGGGCAGATGACCGCGGGGTCCTGGATCTACATCGGCACCCAGGGGATTCTCCAGGGCACCTACGAGACCCTCGGCGCCGTCGCCCACAAGCATTTCGGCGGGAGCCTGAAGGGCCGGCTCCTGCTCACCGGCGGGTTGGGGGGAATGGGCGGCGCCCAGCCCCTCGCCACCACCATGAATGAAGGCGTCTGTCTCGCGGTCGACGTGGATCCCGCGCGGGTGGCGCGGCGCCTGGAGACCCGGTACTTGGACCGCAGCACCGCCTCGCTCGACGAGGCGGTGGCGTGGTGCGAGGAAGCCAGGCGCAAAGGCCTGGCGCTTTCCGTAGGCCTCGTGGGCAATTGCGCCGAGGTTCTTCCCGAGCTCGCGCGCCGCGGATTCGCGCCCGACATCCTCACCGACCAGACCTCGGCGCACGACACGCTGAACGGCTACGTGCCCGCCGGGTTGGACGTCGCCGCGGCGGCGGCGCTGCGGATCCGCGACCCCGCCGACTACGTGCGGCGCGCCGTGGCGAGCATCTCGGTCCACGTGCGCGCGATGCTGGACCTGCAGGCGGCGGGCGCGGTCGCGTTCGATTACGGCAACAATATCCGCACCGTCGCGCTGGATGCGGGCGTCGCCGACGCGTTCAGGATCCCCGGGTTCGTGCCCGAGTACATCCGCCCCCTCTTTTGCGAAGGCAAAGGTCCCTTCCGCTGGGTGGCGCTCTCGGGCGACCCCAAGGACCTCCACCGCACCGACCGCCTGGTGCTCGAGCTCTTTCCCGACAACGAGCACCTCCGCCGCTGGATCGCGCTGGCCGGGGAGCGGGTGGCGTTCCAGGGTCTTCCCGCGCGGATCTGCTGGCTGGGGCAGGGCGAGCGGGCGCGCTTCGGCGTCGCGCTGAACGACCTGGTGAAGAAGGGCGAGCTCTCCGCGCCCATCGTGATCGGCCGGGACCACCTCGATACCGGGTCGGTGGCGTCGCCGTTCCGCGAGACCGAAGCGATGCGGGACGGTTCCGACGCCATCGCCGACTGGGCGATCCTGAACGCGCTCCTCAATACCGCGTCCGGCGCCGCCTGGGTCTCGTTCCATCACGGCGGCGGGGTGGGGATCGGCAACTCGCTGCACGCGGGGCAGGTGTCGGTCGCGGACGGCTCCGCCGCCGCCGGCCGCCGGCTGGAGCGGGTGCTCACCAACGACCCCGGCATCGGCGTGGCGCGGCACGCGGACGCCGGCTACCCCGACGCGATCGCGGCCGCGCGCCGCCACGGCATCCGCTTGCCGATGCGCGAGGCGAACGACTGAGCACGCTCCTGGTCGGCGCGGCGCAGGTGGTGACGTGCCGCGGCCCGGCCCGCGCCCGCCGCGGCCGCGAAATGGCCGACCTCGAAGTCCTGACGGACGCGGCGGTGCTGATGGATGCCGGCAAGATTCGCTGGGTCGGCCCCCGGGCGGAGTCTCGCGACCTCCACTCCGCCCTCGGCGTTCCGAAGTCCGCGATCACGGTGACGGAGGTTTCGGGCGTCCTCTTTCCCGGCTTCGTGGACGCCCACACCCACGCCATCTTCGGCGCGCCGCGTCTCGCCGATCACGAGCGCCGCGCCCTCGGCGAGTCCTACCAGGCCATCGCGGCGGCGGGCGGCGGGATTCTGGAATCGGTCCGCGACGTGCGCTCGCGGAGCGAAGACCAGCTCGTCGCGCTGGGCCGGGCCCGGCTCGGCGCCCTCCTCGCCCACGGGACCACCACCGTCGAAGTGAAGTCGGGATACGGTCTCGCGCTCGAGCCGGAGCTGAAACAGCTCCGCGCCGCGCAGCGGCTCGCGGCCCTGCTGCCGCTCACCATCGTCCCCACGTTCCTGGGCGCGCACGAGGTGCCTCCGGAGTTTCGCGGCCGCCGCGGCGAGTACGTCCGGCTGGTGGTCGAGGAGATGATCCCGGCGGTCGCGAAGGCTGGCCTCGCGCGCTGCTGTGACGTCTTCTGCGAGCCCGGCGTGTTCAGCGCGGCGGAGGCGCGAACGATTCTCGAGGCCGCGCGGCGACACGGCCTCCTTCTCAAGCTCCACGCCGACGAGCTCGAGGGCGCGGGCGGCGCGGAGCTCGCGGCCGCGATCGGCGCGGTGAGTGCCGATCACCTCGCGGGGATCTCGCCCGCCGGCATCGCGGCGCTCGCCGCGTCGGAGACCGTGGCGGTCCTCCTCCCCGCGACGATGAGCTTTCTGGGGAAGGGCCAGGCGCCGGCCCGGCGGCTCATCGAGGCGGGTGCGGCGGTGGCGCTCGCCACCGACTTCAATCCCGGCTCCTCGCCCACGGTCTCCCTGCCGCTGGTGATGTCGCTCGCCGTCTCGCAGCTGGGGCTGCGGCACACCGAAGCGGTGGCGGCCGTGACGGTGAACGGCGCCGCCGCGCTGGGGCTGGCGCAGGCGCGGGGCCAGATCGCGCCCGGCTTCGCGGCGGATCTGGTGCTTCTGGGGGTGGAGGACTTCAGGGAGGCCGCCTATTGGGTGGGCGCGAACCTCGTAACCGCCGTCTGGACAGCGGGTTCTGCTTGTCCGGACCCTTCCCGCTCTCTATCTTTAGGCCTCCATGTCTAAGCTTGAGCAGCTCAAGGACAAGGCGAAAGGCCTCGAAGCCAAGGACCCCAAGCGCGCGATCGAGGCGTGGGTGGAGGTCCTCAAGTCGCAGGAAGCCGAGAACGATCCCAGCGCCGATCTCTCGATCTACAACCGGGTCGGCGATCTCTACTTGAAACTCAAGGATCCCGCGCTCGCGGCCGACTACTACGACCGCGCGGTGGACCGGTACGCCGAGCAGGGGTTCCACAACAACGCGATCGCGATGTGCAACAAGGTGCTCCGCAACGCGCCGGCGCGCGAAAGCACCTACCTGAAGCTCGCCAAGCTGTACGCCGCCAAGGGATTCATCGCGGAAGCGAAGCAGAATTTCGTCGAGTACGCGCAGCGGATGAAGCAGACCGGCAACATTCAGCACGCCTTCGCCGCGCTCAAGGAATTCACCGACATCTCGCCCGAAAGCGAGAACCTGCGGGAGATGCTGGAAGAGCATCTCAAGATGTACGGCGAGGCCCGCCGGCCTTCGGCGCGGGTCAGCGTGCCGAAGTCAACCCTGCCGCCCAAGCAGGCGACCCCGAAGCGGAAGACCTCGAGCCTGGTGTTCATCGACGTCGACGCGCCGGCGGCGCCGAAGGAAAAGCCGAAGGTGGGCGGCGCGCCGATGCCGCCCAAGGCCGCCCCGCCGGCTCCCGCGGAGGCTCCGCCGCCGGCGTCGCTGGTCGAGGAGCCGACGCCCGAACCCGATACCTCGCTCGAGATCGAAAGCACCAGTCTGGTGGAAGAGGAGCCGGCGGCGACCGGTGGGACGCTGGACGGCCTCGAAGTGACGAGCACCGACTTCGGATCGGTGCAGGCCGAGGCGGGAGATCCGCCCACGCTGCGGGACGATCCGGTGGCCGACGACGTGGTGGCGCTCGACGGTCTCGAGCCCACGGCCGAGGAGGACGAGCTCACCGAAGCGAGCGGCGTCCTGGATGCCGAAGGGCTCGATCTCGAGACCGAGGACGTCGAGATTGAAATCGAGCCCCCCCCGCCCGCGCCGCCGCCCAAGCCGCAGGCCAAGCCCGCCGCGCCGGCCGCGCCCAAGGCGCCGCCGCCCAAGGCGCCCGCGCCCCCGGCGCCCAAGGCCCCGGCTCCGCCCAAGGCGCCGGCCGCGCCGCCGCTGGTGGTGAAGCCGGTGACCCCGAAGCGCCCCGCGCCCCCCCCGCCCCCGCCGCCCAAAGCGCCGGAGAAGCGGAAGACGGTGGTCGAGGTGCCGCCGCTCGAGCTCGAGCCCGACTTCGAGGAAGTGACGACCGACGCGGCGCACGAGATCGACGATCAGCCGCTGGCGCTCGACGAGTCGGCCAGCCATCCCGACTGGGTGCAGACCGAGGACGAGACGTCGATCGGCGGACGGAAGTCCGGGTTCATCGATCTGGGACTCGACGGCCTGACGACCCAGGGCGATCAGGCCAGCTCGCTGGTGTTCGACAACATCCAGGAAGACACCGAGGCCCCGAGCATCGAGGACCTTGAAGCGCGGGTCGCGGACAATCCCGACGACCCGGTGGCGCACCAGACGCTGGGCGAGGCGCTGATCGAAGCCGGTGAACGGGATCGCGGGATCGAGGAGCTCGATCTCGCGGCCGGGGCGTACGAGGCGACCGACAACCTGGAGCAGGCCCGCGCCACGCTGGATGAAATCCTGCGCCTCGACCCCAACAGCGTGCGCCACCGCCAGAAGCAGGTGGAGTTCGCGTTCAAGGCGGGGGACAAGGCCAGTCTCATCGACGCCTACCTCGAGCTGGCCGATACGCTGCTGCGCGGGGATCTGCCGGAAAAGGCGCGGTCGGTCTACGAGCGCGTGGCCGAGCACGACCCCAAGAACGAACGGGCCAAGGCCGCGCTCGCGATGCTCGCGCCCACGGAGGCGCCCGAGGAGAAGAAGGTCAAGGCCAAGGACGCGAAGATGAAGGTGCGCGACGAGGCCGGGGCCGACGGGGACTTCGTGGACCTCGGCGCGATGATCATGGAGGACGAGCACGCCGAGCGGGACACCCGGATGAAGGTGCAGGACGAGGAGCCCACCGGCGACGAGGAGCAGGACTTCAAGGACATGCTCAGCCGGTTCCGGCAGGGGATCGACGAGAACATCGACGAGGCCGACTTCCAGTCGCACTACGATCTGGGCGTGGCGTTCAAGGAAATGGGGCTCCTGGACGAGGCCATCGCCGAGTTCCAGAAGGCCCTGCGCGCGCCGGAAGGCAAGCTCCGCACCTCGGAAGCGCTGGGGGTCTGCTTCTACGAGAAGGGCGCCTACGTGGTGGCCGAATCGATCCTGCGCCGGGGCCTGGACCTTCCCGCCTCCGGCGACCAGGAGCGGCTCGGCGTGCTGTACTGGCTGGCCCGGGCGCTGGAGGAGCAGGGGAAGGGCGCCGAGGCGCGCGAGCTCTACGGGCGGGTGTTCGCGGTGGAGATCAAGTTCATGGACGTCGGCGAGCGCGTGAAAGCGCTCGCCAAGGCGAAATGAGATGACCCAGCAGACCGCCCGCGTCTCCCTCGGCGACCTGCAGCGGCCGGTGAGCGTGGAGCTCGACCGCGTGGTGGACGAGCTGCGCCGGATCATCGCCGCCGATTTTCCCATCATCGCCGACGTCAACGAGCACCTGCTGCGGATGAAGGGGAAGCTCTTCCGCCCCATGCTGCTCCTTCTGGCCCACCAGGCGACGGGCGGGGAAGAGCCGCGGGCGGTGACGCTGGCCGCGGTGGTGGAGCTGATTCACCTCGCGACCCTGGTGCACGACGACTCGGTGGATCATTCGGCCCTGCGCCGCGGCCTCCCCACCATCAACGCGCTCTTTTCGCACCAGGTGGCCGTCATCATGGGCGACTACCTCTACTCCCGGGCCATCATCGAGCTGGTGCGCCTGGGCGACGTGGAGCCGCTCCGGGTCTTCGCCCGGGTGACCAACGAGATGACCATCGGCGAGATGCGCCAGCTCGAGGCCCACGACCGCCTGGCGTACAGCGAGGAGCAGTACGACCAGTTGATCCGCGCCAAGACCGCGTCCCTGCTCTCCGGGGCCTGCGAGGTGGGCGCGCTGCACGCCGCCTCCGCTCAGCGCCAGGCGCTGGCGCGCTTCGGGATGTACCTCGGCATGGCGTTCCAGATCACGGACGACCTGCTCGACTACACCGAGCCCGAAGCGGTCACCGGCAAGCCGTCGGGGCTCGATCTGATGGAGCATAAGGTCACGCTCCCGCTGATCGCGGCGCTGCCCCGGATGTCGGACGCGGAGCGGCGGCAGGTGGCGCGCCTGATGGAGACGCCGGAGCCCGCCGACCAGCTGGTGGCCGACGTGATGCGGGTGGTGGACGCGGCCGGCGGCCTCGACGCGGCGCGGCAGCGGGCGCGGGAACTGGCCCAGCAGGCGGAGCTCGAGCTCGAGGGGCTCGCGCCCTCCTCCGCGCGCGACGCGCTGCGCGACAGCATCGCGTACGCGGTCGAGCGGCGCAGCTAGCGGCCGTGGCGCACGGACCGCGGCGGCCCCTCTTCTACCTCGGCGTCCTCGCCGCGGGGTTCGTGCTGGGCGGGTTTCTGCAGGCGCTGCTGCGGCACTTCCTGCCGGCGGGCGCCGCCAAGGAATTTTTCACGACCGCGGTCACGCCGACCCTGGGGCCGGTGCATCTCGACCTGCTGGTCGTGTCGATCACGCTGGGGCCGATCGGCCTCGATGTCTCGCTGCTGTCCGTCGTGGGTGTCGCGATCGCGTACTTCGTGGCGCGGTCGCTCTTCTAGAAAGAGGGACGCATGGAATTCTCGATGACGCACATGATGATCCTCCTGGTCATCGCGCTCCTGGTGTTCGGCGCGCGACGGATCCCGGAGATCGGTTCCTCGCTGGGGCAGGGCATCCGGGAGTTCAAGAAGTCCCTGCGCGAGGTGGGCGGGGAGGGCTCGGACCAGCGCATCCAGCCGCCGACCGCCGGGTCGACCACGCCGCTCCCGCCGGGACAGGGCGGGGAGCCCAAGCGCCTCAGCCAGTGACGCGGGCGTAGATGAGCTTCGGAGAAATCGTGGTCCTCGCCGGGGCGGCCCTGCTCGCCTTTGGCGCGGAGGGATTGCCCGAGGTCGGCCGCAAGGTGGGTCTCGCGCTCCGCGCGATGCGGCGGGGCATGAACGAGGTCCGCGATGAAATCGAGGGACTGGGCGCCGAGCCCCGCGGGCCGGCGCCGCGCGCGCCCCGCCGTCTGGTGGACTAGGAGCCGGCGGGCTGCGCCCGCAACAGCTCCTTGCGCCGGTCCACGATCTTGGCGCGCGCCTTGAGCGCGGCCAGATACTGCTGAATGCGGGCCTGGCGCGCCGGCTGCAACAGACTCGACCGCTGCTGATCCCGCTGGGCCAGCCACGCCGACGAATCCGCCAGCTTCCGGTACAGCGACTGCACCAGGAAATTCGCCGCCTCGCCCTGGATCAGCCCGCTGCGTTCCCCCACCCGCAGGCCGAACGCCGCGCCGATCACCTCCGGCTCCTGCTGCAGCTGTGCCGGCGGCGAGAGCCGGGTGAAGGGCCCCAGGGTCTCGGGCGGAATGCCCAGCGCCGTGGCGGCCGACGCCAGATCGGTCGCGCCTTTCAGCTTCGCCGCCACCTCCCCGGCCCGGACCTGCGCCAGGTCCTTCTTCGTCTGCATGCGGGCGGAAAAAAGCACCCGGTCCCGGATCTCGGCGAGCGGCGGCACGCCCTCGGCGTGGAGTGAGTCGAGCCGGAACACGTAGTACGCCGGCGTCCCCTCGATCACCGGGCTGGTCTCGCCGACTTTCGCCGTGAAGGCCCAGACGCTGACGTCGGGAATCGCGAAGCGCCCCAGCGTCAGCCGGTCCCCCTCGAGGAGCGGCGGCGCCTTGGCGAGCGGCAGGTTGAACTTCCGCGCGGCGCTGTCGAGCAGGGTGCCGTCGGTCTGCTCCGCCGTGGTGCGGTCCAGCGTGTCGGCGCGGGCGTCCACGTAATCGAGATGCGCCCCCACCAGATCCACGGGCACGAGAATGTGCCGCACCCGCACCGAGTCGCCCTTGGCCGCGTCCACCCGGATGATGTGGTAGCCGAAGCTCGAGAGCACCGGCTTCGACACCTGGCCCACCGCGAGCGGCTTCAAGCCGGCCAGGAACTGCGGGTCGTAGCCCTGCTGGTTGCGCTTCAGCCACCCCAGGTCGCCGCCCTGCGCGCCGCTGCCCGAATCCGAGGACGCCTGCTTGGCCACTTCGGCGAACTTGGCCGCGCCGCCCGCCACCACCACCGCCCGCAGGCTGTCCGCCCGGCGCAGGGCGGCGGCGCTGTCCGCGGCGTTGGGATAGCGGGGCTGGGCGATGAAGCTCAGGAACGCCTCCGCCGGGCGCTTGAAGTCGTCCTTGTGCTTGGCGAAGAAGGCCGCGAGCTCGGCGTCCGAGATCTGCGCGTCCTGGTCGGGGATCATCTCCGGCCGGATGGCGACGACCGAGATCTTCACGCTGTCGTGCTGATCGCGATACATGCGCCAGAGCTTCGCGTCCGACACGTAGATGTCCGACGTGAGGTACTCGGCGAGCTTCTGCTGGGGAATCTGGTCGCGGTACCGGGACTCGAGGGCCTGCAGGAACGACGGGTCCACGTTCGAGTTCAGGAAGGTTTGCCACTTCCGGATGTCGAACTGGCTGTCGGTCTGGAACTCGGGCGCCCGCAACACTTCGGGCGGGGGCGAGGTGCGGGCCGCGTCGCGGATTTCCTGGTCCGTCACCGTGATGCCGAGGCGGCTGTATTCCTGCCGGAGCAGAATGTCCTGCTCCATCTGATTCACCACCTGGTTCTCGATGTCGCGCTCATCTTCCTGCGTCTGCGGCGAGTTTCCCGTCTGCTGGCGATACTGCTCGAAGGCGGTTTGGACCGCCTGCTGGTACTGCGGCGCGTGCACCGGCGTGCCGTTCACCTTGAGCACGATGTCCCCGCCCGCCGCGCCGCCGCCGAACCCCAGCTGATTCACCCCCTGCAGCACCAGCCACCCGATGAACGCCACGGCGAGAATGTAGAAGATCCATTTGGCCTGTTGCCGCATCGAGCGCATCATAAAGACCGTCGAACTCCGAGCGAGAGGGGTGGAAGGGGCATAAGTCTATAAACGGCAACGAGCAAACTCAAGCGACCGAATCCTGTTTCCGATTGACATTCGACTCGGCCGGACACTATCTTCGTGCAATCCCGACATAGACTTAGGACGTGGCATACACCAGCGAGATCGACAAGCTCGAGCGGCGGTGGGCCGAGAACCCCAAGGGGCGCAATTTTGCGCCCCTGGCGGACGCCTATCGTAAAGCGGGAGAACTAGATAAGGCCCTCGAGCTTTGCCGTGCCGGGCTGGAACTCCACCCCGATTACGTCAGCGCCCACATCGTCTACGGGCGCTGTCTCATCGACCAGAAGGACGACCCCGGCGCCGAGAAGGTGTTCCGCCGGGTCCTGGAGCTCGACCCCGAGAACATCCTGGGGCTCAAGGTCCTGGCCGAGATCGCCGACCGGACCGGCCGTCCGGGTGAGGCGGTCGAATGGCTGACCCGCCTGCTCGCGGCCGACCCGATGAATGGGGACGCGGCCGAGGCCCTGGCGCGGGCCAAGACCCGGGCCGCGGCGGAGCCCCCGCCGGCACCCCCGGCTCCCCCCGCGCCCGAGCCCGGGTCGCTGGTCGAGCCGCCGCCTCCGGCCATCACCGACACGCCGACCACGCCGATGCCCGCCGCCGATTTCCAGCTGGAGCGGGTATCGCTGGACCGGGTGTCGCTCATCGACGTGACGGCGCCGGGCGCGTCGGGGTCGCCGCCGCCGCTCGCGACCTCGGGTGAGATCGAGACCTTCGATGGCGTGGACCTGAGCGCCGGCGCGGCCGGTGCTCAAAAGGCCGAAGGACTGGAGCTTCAGGAGGAAGTGGAGCTTTCGGCCGAAACGGTCGAGCCGATTCAGGTCGAAGGGCTGGCGCGCACGCAGTACGAAGGCAGCGGCATGTTCCGGCTCGACGCACCGGCGCCGCCGCCGGCCGCCGAGCCGATGGCGGACGAGGAAATGCCGCAGGTGGACCTCCCGCTGATCATGCCGGACGACGTCGAGCCGGCGCGGGCGTCCCACGCGCCGCCGGTCGAGGAGCCGGCGCCACCCGCGCCGCCGCCCCCGCCGCCCCCGCCGCGAGCCCCGGCGCCTCGGGCGTCGGTGCCGGCGGCGGTCGCGCTCTCCGATGACGATGGCGCGGCCGACACCGCCGCGCTCTCCGAGGCGGAGCCGGTGTTGACCGAGACCATGGCCGAGCTCTATCTGAAGCAGGGGCACCGGGAAGAGGCGGCGCGGGTGTACCGGGCGCTGCTCGATCAGCGTCCCGGCGATGCGCGTCTCCAGGCGAGACTCGACGAGCTCACCGGGCGGGCGGCGACTCCCCGGGCGCCGGCGACCGCTTCGCTGGGGCAATCGGCGGGGAGCTACCTGAAGGGGATCTTCGGCGGCCGCGGCGGTCCCGCGCTGCCGGCCGCCCCGCCGCCGGTCGCGGTTCCCGCCACCGGCGACGGATCGCTGGCCGGCGCGTTCGCCGCGGAGAAGGACGAGGAGCCGGCGGGTCCGCCGCCCGGCACGCCGACCCGGCCGGCGGGGGATCATCTCTCGCTCGACTCGGTGTTCGGCGACGAAGCGAGCCGGGGGTCGGTGGTGCAGCCCGCGCCGGCGCCGGGTCCGCGGCCCTCCGGGTTTTCGTTCGACGAATTCTTCGGCGCTCCGGCGCCCGCTCCCGCCGCGCCGCCGGACGCCGCCGGCGGCAAAGCGTCGTCCCGGGTCTCGACGCCCAAGGCGCGGCCGGTGGAAGAGGATGGAGACCTGGACCAGTTCCAGTCCTGGCTCAAGGGTCTCAAGTCCTAGTGCACATCGCCGTGCTGAACGGCCCGAATCTCAATCTGCTGGGGACGCGGGAGCCGGAGATCTACGGCAAGGCGACGCTGGCGGAAATCGAGGCGGCCACCCGGGAGCGCGCCCGCGCCCTCGGCGTCGAGTGCAGCTGGACCCAGACCAATCACGAAGGCGAGCTGGTGAACGCGATCCAGGGCCTGAAGGGGCGGGCGTCCGGGGCCGTCATCAACGCGGCCGCGTTCACCCACACCAGCCTCGCGGTGCGGGACGCGCTCCTCGCGGTGCGGGTGCCGTTCGTCGAAGTACACCTCTCCAACATTTTCGCGCGGGAGGAGGAGCGGCGGCGCTCGCTCCTCGCGGACCTCGCGATCGGCGTGGTGACGGGCTTCGGCGCGGACAGTTACCGGCTGGGCCTCGAGGGTCTGGTCGGCTACCTCTCCTCGCGCCGTGGCGGTTGACCGCCGGCCGGAACGGCACCGGCGACTTTCGGCCGCGCTGGAGGCGGCGGGCCTCGACGCCCTGCTGGTGACCTCGGCGCCGAACATCCGGTACCTGACCGGCTTCAGCGGATCGGCCGGGCTGGTGGTGGTCACGCGCGCGGAGATCGTGCTGGTCACCGACTTCCGCTACGACGAGCAGGCCCACGCCGAGGCGGGCGCGGTGGCGCGGGTGGAAGTCGAGGAGACGAGCGTGTGGGAGCGTCTCTTCAAGACCATGACCGGACTCACCGGCCTCTCCTGCGTGGGCTACGAGACCCACGCCATCACGGTCCGGGACGCGGAGCGGCTGGCGCAGGGCGGCAAGACCTGGCGCTGGAAGCCGGCGGGCGAGCCGGTGGAGCGGCTCCGGGTGCGGAAGTCCCCGGAGGAAGTGGCGGCCATTCGGGAGGCGGCGGCGCTCGCCACGGCGGCGCTTCGGGACACGCTGGCCACGGTCCGGCCGGGCCTCACCGAGCTCGAGATCGCGGGGGCGCTCGAGGGCGCGCTGCGGCGCCGGGGCAGTGAAGCGCACCCCTTTCCGACGATCACCGCGTCGGGGCCGCGCACCGCGCTTCCGCACGCCCGCTCCACCGGCCGCGCGGTGGCGGCCGGGGAATGGCTGCTGCTAGACTTCGGCGCCACGGTGGACGGTTACTGCGCCGACATCACGCGCACCGTGGTGGTGGGCGCGCGGGCGACGGAGCGCCAGCGGGCGCTTTATTCGCTGGTGCAGGCCGCGCAGCGGCGGGCCCGCGAGGGGGTGCGCGCGGAGATGCCGGGGCGCGACGCCGACGCGCTGGCCCGCGATCCGATCGAGGCCAAGGGCTTCGGTGCCGCCTTCGGGCACTCCACGGGGCACGGGCTGGGGCTCGAGGTACACGAGGCGCCGCGGCTCGCGCGCACCAACGCGGACCCGCTGCCCGAGGACTCGGTGGTGACGATCGAGCCGGGCGTGTACCTCACGGGTGAGGGGGGCGTGCGGATCGAGGACGACGTGCATCTCTCGGCGGCGGGTCCGGTGCTGCTGTCGGACGGGGCCACCGAGCTTCTGGAGCTGGTCTAGCGCGTGGGGGCGCGATTGACGGAACGCTTCCGGGCGTTGTCTATTGGGGGGATATGAACCTCGATATCATCTCGCAGCTGGTGCAGATCCTCAAGGATGCCCCCGAGCTGGGCGCGATCGAGGTGCGCCGGGGCGTGTTCGGGATCTGGTCGACGGTGCGCGTGTCCAAGGCGGGTCACGGGACCAACTCGGGGCAGGTGGTGGTCACCAATCCGGCCCCGGTGTTTCAGGCGCCGGTATCGAGCGGGGAAGGGGGGCGGGCCAAGGGGGACGCGCCGGCCGCGCCGCCGCCCAAGCCCCAGTACCTCGAGATCAAGTCGCCGATGGTGGGCACGTTCTACAAGTCGCCGGAGCCGGGCGCCGAGGCCTACGTGAAGACGGGGAGCCGGGTGGCGCCGGGGCAGGTGGTGTGCATCATCGAAGCGATGAAGATCATGAACGAGATCGAGTGTGAGATCGCGGGTGTGGTGAAGGAAGTGTGCGTCGAGAACGCGCAGCCCGTGGAATTCGGACAAGTCCTCTTCCGGGTGGATCCGCATGGCTGACGCTCCGCAGGCCGCGACCGCGCAGTTCAACTTCAAGGCGGCGATCACGCAGATGGTGCAGAAGAACGGCTCCGACCTGCTGCTCAAGGTCGGGCGTCCGGCCACCATCCGCGTCAACGGCGAGCTCGAGGGCCTGGACATGGCCCCGCTCAAGCCGGAAGAGCTGAAGTCCCTGGCGGAGCAGATCATGACGCCGCGCCAGGTGAAGGAGTTCGCCGAGCACAAGGAGGCGGACTTCGCCATCGGCGTGCCCGGCGTCGGCCGGTTCCGCACCAACGTGTACCAGCAGCGGGGCACGGTGGCGTTCGCCTTCCGCGCCATCCCCTATGAGGTGAAGACGATCAAGGATCTCTCCCTGCCGCCGGTTCTGGAAGAGATCGCGATGAAGCCGCGCGGCCTGGTGCTGGTCACCGGGGTGACGGGCTCCGGAAAATCCACGGCGCTCGCGGCGATGATCAACCACGTGAACATGAACCGGCGGGTCAACATCATCACCATCGAGGACCCGATCGAGTTCCTGCACCGGGACCAGCTGTCCAACATCTCCCAGCGCGAAGTGGGGAACGACACCCTCTCCTTCAACTCCGCGCTGCGGCACGTGCTGCGGCAGGATCCGGACGTGATCCTGATCGGCGAAATCCGCGACATGGAAACACTGGACACCGCGCTCAAGGCGGCGGACACCGGGCACATGGTGTTCTCCACCCTGCACACCACGGACGCGACCCAGACCATCAACCGCGTGATCTCGTTCTTCCCGCCGCACCAGCACGACGAAATCCGGCACCTGCTCTCCACCGCGCTCCAGGCCGTGGTGTCCCTGCGCCTGGTGCCGCGGAAGGACGGCAAGGGCCGCATCCCGGCGGCGGAGGTGCTGATCAACACCGCGGCGGTGCAGGACAACATCCGCGATCTCCAGAAGGCCCTGAACATTCCCGACCTGATCGCCGAGGGCTCGGTGCAGTACGGGATGCAGACCTTCGACCAGTCCCTGTTCCAGTGGTTCCAGCAGGGGATGATCAGCTACGAGAGCGCGATCTTCTACGCCTCGAACCCGAGCGAGTTCGCCCTCAAGGTCTCCGGCGTCGATTCCTCGGCGAGCAAGGGCTTCGGCACCTCCGCGGGCGCCGCGGCGGGCGCGATCGAGCTCACGCCCTGATGTTCAAGAAGGTGCTGATCGCCAACCGCGGGGAAATCGCCCTGCGGGTGATCCGGGCGTGCAAGGAGCTGGGCATCGAGACCGTCGCCGTCTACTCGGAGGCGGACCGGGAGTGCCTGCACGTCCGCTTCGCGGACGACGACGTCTGCATCGGGCGCCCGCCCAGCCGCGACAGCTACCTCAACATCCCCCGCATCATCGCCGCCGCCGAAATCACGGGCGCCGACGCCATTCACCCCGGCTACGGCTTCCTGGCCGAGAACGCGGAATTCGCGGACATCGTCCGCACCTCGAACATCACCTTCATCGGGCCCACGCCGGACCAGATCCGCCAGATGGGGGACAAGGCCACGGCGCGGAAGATCGCGGCGCAGATGAAAATCCCGACCGTGCCCGGCTCGCCGGGCCCGATCGAGGACCCGGTCGAGGCCCAGGCGGTCGGGGCCAAGATCGGCTACCCGGTGATCATCAAGGCGGCGGCGGGGGGCGGCGGGAAGGGGATGCGGGTGGCGAAGGACCCGGAGCAGTTCGTCCAGTCCTTCAACCTGGCGCGCCAGGAGGCGCTGGCGGCGTTCGGGTCGGACCAGGTTTACATCGAGAAGTATCTGGGCCGGCCGCGCCACGTGGAGATCCAGATCATGGGGGATACCCACGGCAAAGTGATGCATCTCTGCGAGCGCGACTGCTCGATCCAGCGCCGGCACCAGAAGCTGATCGAGGAGGCGCCGAGCCCGGCCGTGGACCAGACCCTGCGCGAAGACATCGGGGAGGCCGCCGTGCGCGCCGCGGAGGCGATCGGGTACGTGGGCGCGGGCACGGTCGAGTTCCTGCTGGACGAGGACGGGTCGTTCTACTTCATGGAGATGAACACCCGGATTCAGGTCGAGCACCCGGTGACCGAGATGTGCACCAACTTCGACCTGGTGAAGGAGCAGATCCGCGTCGCCGCGGGAGAGCCGCTGTCGTTCGTGATGAACGGGAACCGGCTGCGGGGACACGCCATCGAGTGCCGCGTCAACGCGGAGGACCCGTCGCGCAATTTCCAGCCCTCGCCGGGACTCATCACCGCGTATCATCCGCCGGGCGGGCCCGGGGTGCGGGTCGACACCCACATTTACGCCGGCTACACCGTCCCGCCGTACTACGATTCGCTGCTGGCCAAGGTGATCGTCCACGGCAACAGCCGGGAGGAAGCGCTGGCCCGTATGCGGCAGGCGCTGGACTCGTTTATCATTGAGGGCGTGACCACCACCATCCCCTTCCTCTCCCGGGTACTGCGGCATCCCGACTTCGTGGCGGGACGGGTGGACACCAAGTTCCTGGAACGCGAGCCGCAGCTTCTCACCGCCAAAGAATGAAGATCGACGTCTTCTTCACTCCGCTCGGCCTCGTCGCGGGAGATCTCGCCGGCCGGGGGGTCGTCATCATCGACGTGCTGCGCGCCACCACCACCATCGTCACCGCGCTCGCCAACGGCGCCAAGGCGGTGGTGCCCGCCGCCACGTCCGAGGAAGCAGTGCGCCTCACCGCCAATCTCGAAAAGGACGGGCTGGTGCTGGCGGGGGAGCGCCGCTACGCCAAGATCGAGGGCTTCGCGCTCGGCAACTCGCCGCGGGAAATGACGCCGGACGTGGTCGCGGGGAAGACCATCTTCCTCGCCACCACCAACGGGACGCCGGCGCTGATCGCGGCCCAGGGCGGGGAACCGGTGCTGGTGGCGGCGGCGGTGAACTTCAAGGCGGTGGCGGAGCGGGCCCGCGCCGCCCTCGAGGAGCGGGGCGGACTGGTGATCGTCTGCGCGGGCCGCGAGAAGCAGTTCGCGCTGGAGGACGCCTACGCCGCGGGCCGGATCGTGCGCGCGGTGCGCCGCGGGATCGGCAAGGTCGCCCTGAACGACGGCGCCGCCGTGGCGCTGGCGCTGGCCTCGCGCTACAAGGGCTGGAGCGACGCCCTGGGTGCGAGCGAAGCGGCGCAGGCCCTGGCCGAGCTCGAGCTCCAGGACGACGTGGCGTTCTGCGCCAAGGCCGACCGGTTCGCGGTGGTTCCGGTCTACGCCGACCGGCGCATCACGTGACCCCGAAGCACCGGCAGGAGCTGGTCGGGGTCGGGGCCCTGGTGGTGGGTCTCTTCCTCGGCCTCACGCTCTTTCCGTGGCACGTCACCGGCGGGGTGGGCGACCGGGTCGGGACCTTCCTGTGGCGGAGCTTCGGCGCCGGGGCGATCCTGATCCCGGCGCTGGGACTGGGATGGGCCCTCGCCGCCTTCGAGCGCCTGGGCTCGCTCTCGGCGCCCCGGGCGGCCGCGCTGGGCCTCGGGCTCATCATTCTCCTTCCTTATAGCATCGGCATCGCGGGCGGGGTGGGCGGCCGGGCCCTCCCCGCCGACTACGCCGCGTGGAACGGAGTGGAGCGGCTGGTCGGCATCGCGCCGGGATTCATCGCGAGCGGCGTCCGCGCGGCGATCGGCACCGCCGGGGGCGCCCTGGCCGGTCTCTTCGTGCTCTCCCTGCTCGGCGTCCTCACCATCGGCTGGCATCCGCTGGCGATGCTCAGAAGCCGCGATGAGGGAAGCGGGAAACGGGAGACGAAAAAGAGCCCGGCGAAGCCGTCGCGGGTCGCGTTCGAAGAAGATGAGGAGGCCCAGGCACCAGAAGAGGAGCGAGCGGCGCCTCCCGCCTCTCGTCTCCCGCCTTCCGTCAAGCCGCGGAAGGAGAAGGATAAATCGAGGGAGAAAGTCGCCCCGCGCCCGGCGCCGCCCGTCCCCGAGGGCGTGCTGATCCCGCCCATCGACATCCTCAAGGAGCCCGGCAAGGACGACCAGGATGTCGGGGTCGAGCAGATCGAAGAGATGGGCCAGCGGCTGGTGCAGACCCTCGAGACCTTCCGGGTGGGCGGCGCGATCGCGGACCGCACGGTGGGCCCGGTGGTGACCCGGTTCGAGCTCACGCCCGGGCCGGGCGTGAAGGTGGGCCGGATCTCGGCGCTCGCCGACGACCTCGCGCTCGCGATGCGCGCCCAGGCGCTGCGCATCGTGGCCCCGATTCCCGGCAAGGCGGCGGTGGGCATCGAAGTTCCGAATCCCAAGCCGCGGATGGTGGTGGCGCGGGAGCTGATCGACACCGACGAGTTCCGCCGGGCCGGCCGGGTGCTGCCGGTGGTGCTGGGCCGCAATCTCGAGGGCGAGGAAGTGGTGGACGACCTCGCCAAGATGCCGCACCTGCTGATCGCCGGCGCCACCGGGTCCGGCAAGTCGGTGTGCATCAACACCATGATCACGAGCCTCGTCTACGCGCACCCGCCGGAGCGCCTGAAGCTGCTGATGATCGACCCCAAGATGGTCGAGCTGTCCATGTACGCCGCGCTGCCGCATCTCGGTCTTCCGGTGGTGACCAACCACCACAAGGCGGCGGCGGTCCTCAAGTGGGCGGTGTGGGAGATGGAGCGGCGCTACAAGCTGCTCCACGCCAACCACGCGCGGAACCTGATCGACTTCAACAAGAAGGTCGAGGAGAAGAAGCCGCTGCGCGGGCCGCGGGAGACCCTCGCCACCCAGGCGGGCATCCAGAAAGAGCTCCCGCTCGACGGCGAGTACCGGGACGGCGTGCTCCCCTACATCGTGCTGATCGTGGACGAGCTCGCGGACCTGATGCTCACGGTGGCCCACGAAATCGAAACGCCGCTGGCTTCGCTCGCGCAGAAGGCGCGCGCCATCGGCATCCACCTGATCCTCGCCACCCAGCGTCCGTCGGTGAACGTCATCACCGGCCTCATCAAGGCGAACTTCCCCTGCCGGATCGCGTTCCGGGTCTCGGCCAAGGTGGACAGCCGCACCATTCTCGATCAGAACGGCGCGGAGACCCTCCTCGGCAACGGCGACATGCTGTTCCTGCCCCCCGGCAAGAGCGAGCCGCTGCGGGTGCAGGGCGCGTACATCTCGACCGAGGAGACCGAGAAGCTGATGGAATGGTACCAGGCACGCGCCGCGAGGCCCGAGGGCGAGGCGGTCCGCACCGCGATCGAGGAGCAGGTCGAAGCCCTGCGCGCCGCGGACGCCGCGGAAGCGGGAGGCGGCGAGCCGGGCGACATCGGCGAGCGCGACCCGCTCTTCCGTCAGGCGGCGGAAGTCTGCATCCAGAACCAGCTCGGCTCGACGTCGCTCCTGCAGCGGCGGATGAGCATCGGCTACGGGCGCGCCGCGCGCATCATCGATCAGCTGGAGCTGTCCGGGATTCTGGGGCCCGCCAACGGCTCCAAGCCGCGCGACGTGCTGGTGGGACTGGAAGACCTGGATGAGATCTGCGGAAGCGCGGGGTGAACGCGGAAGTGGGATCGCGGAAGTCGGAACCGGCCGCGTGCGTTCCGCGTTCGCGCTTCCGCGTGCTCGTGAGGCAATAGGGTACCGCTCGTCCGTTTTTGGTACCGTCCCCGGCCGGCGAACCGTTAGTTTGCTCCGCGTGAAGAGCGGCCTCCGCACCGACCCGGAACAATGGAAGGACCCGAGGCACCGGGCCGGGCTCGAGGCCGAGCGGCAGGCGATGACCTATCTCCTGGCCCAGGGCTGGACCATCCTGGCGCACCGCTTCCGGGTGGGGCGCACCGAGGTAGACCTGGTGGTTCGGAAGGGATCGCTGGTCGCCTTCGTCGAAGTGAAGGCGCGGCGGGGCGAGGGGTTCGGAGCGCCGGTCGAGGCGGTGACCGGGGCGAAACAGCGGGAGCTGGTCCGGGCGGCGCGGGGCTGGATCGACCGCTATGGCACCACTCCGGACGTGTACCGCTTCGATTGCATCGCCATCCTGAACGGCCGGCTGGAGCACCTGGAGGATGCCTTCCGCCCGGGCTGGCGCTGAATAGGGCTTCGGTATATATTCGGGCCTCACATTTGCGAGGCCCAGGACCCATGTCGAGGACGCTTATGGCGGCGGAAGATCGCGACACCAAGCTGACGGACGAGCGCCGGAAAGCGCTCAACCTCGCCATTACCCAGATCGAGAAGACCTGCGGCAAGGGCTCGATCATGCGGATGGGCTCGGACAGCCCGCAGGTGCGGGTTCCGGCGATTCCCACGGGCGCCATCAACCTGGACGCCGCGATCGGCGTGGGCGGGATCCCGCGGGGCCGGGTGACCGAGATTTTCGGGCCGGAATCGAGCGGGAAGACCACCCTGGCGCTGCACGTCGTCGCCAACGCCCAGCGGACGGGCGGCGCGGCGGCCTACATCGACGCCGAGCACGCGCTGGACGTG
>DASSQQ010000002.1:0-8787 GCA_035702425.1 Gemmatimonadales bacterium | reverse complement strand
CAGGTTCTTCGCGGCCCCCGAGATGCCGGTGGCGACGAAGATCACTGAATCGCCGCCCAGCGCCGTGGCCCGCAGCCTGTTCTGCCCGGTGGTGGGACCGAGGTGCCAGTTGGTCACGGTGGCCCGCCCCAATCCGCTGGTGTTGATCGCCGACGTGGGCGTGACCACCCCGCCGCCGGCGACGACGGCGAACGTGACCGCGATCCCGCTCACCGGGTTGCCGAACTGGTCGGTCACTTTCGCCGACGGAGCGACCGGCACCGCGGAGTCCACGATCGCGCTCTGACTGTCGCCCGCGGCCTTGAGCAGGGCGACGGCCGCGCCGTGGGTGGCGGTGGCGCCGAACGAAACCGGCGATCCGCTCACGCCGTTCAGAGTCGCCGTGGCGCCCGGCGAACCCGCCGTCGTGCCGAGGACGCGGATCGCGCTCGCCACGCCGGAGTTGTCGGTGACCGACGAGGGCGTGATCGATCCTCCACCCGACACTCCCCAAATGACCGTGACCCCCGGCACGGGATTGGCGTATTGGTCGGTGACGGTGACGGTGTAGGGGGTCGCCAGGGTCGCCGCGACGGTGTCGGTCTGCGCGTCCCCGCCGGTTTTCGCGATGGTGGCCGGGACGTCCGAGGTCCCGAGCGCGATGAAGTTCACCGGACTTCCGGAGAGCCCGCTCGCGGTCGCCGCCAGATCGTTGGCGCCGCGCTGGGTGCCGAGGGTCCAGCTTCCCACCCGCGCCACGCCGGTCGAGTCGGTGGTCTGATTCGCGCCGCTGACGCTGCCGCCGCCGCCCTGCACGGCGAACGTCACCGCCACGCTGTCGACCGGATTCAGGTAGAAGTCGGTGACCCGCACCGCGCGCGCCACCGGGACCATGGTGTTCACCGTCACGCTGGGCGTGTCCGCGGTCACCGGGAAAATCGAAAATGCGGGGCCGTGCACCGCGGCGGCCAGGAAGATCACCGGGTTCCCGCTCACGCCGGCGCCGGACGCCGTGGCCGTGACCGTGTCCTTGCCGACCAGCGTGCCCAGGGTCCAGGTCACTCCGGGTGTCTTGCCGTCCACGCCGGTCACCTTTTGGGTCGCGCTGAGCGAGCCGTTCCCGCTGTTCGCGGCGAAGGTGACGGTATCACCGGCGACCGGATTCCCGTACGCGTCGTGTACGATCACCGCGATCGGGGTGGCGAGGGCGGTGTGCACCGCGGCGGACTGGCCCGCGCCCGCGCTCACCGCCACCTGCGACGCGGCCCCGGTGCCGAGAGTGAGGGTGACCGGAATCCGCTTGGGGCTGTTCGACGCCTTGGGAGCGGAGAGGAAGATCGCCGCGCTGTAGGTGCCCAGCGCGAGGCCGGAATCACGCACCGTGAGAACCAGCGTGTCGGGCGCTACCGCGGCGGAGAGCGCGGTGCCGAGCCACCCCGAGGCGCCGGGGCCGTAGGTCGTGGAATCCATCGAGACCACGAGCGACGAGCCGCCGCCGTTCGTGATCAGGATCGTGTCCGGAGCGGGGGCGGGGCCGTTCGCGATCCCGCTCACCCCCACGCTGTCCCTCGAGGTGGCGAACGACGGCTTCGGGGTCACGGTGATCCGCGCGGTGGCGCTCCGGCCGCCGGCGCCCGCGGTGATGGTGGCGGCGCCCGGGGCGACGGCGTGCACCAGGCCGCGTCCGGTGACGCTCGCGACCGACGGATTGTCGGAGGACCAGGACGCGTCGAGGTTCACGTACGCCTTGCCGGACGCGTCGATCGCCACCGCCGCGAGGCCCAGCGAGTCGGTGATCACCACCGTCGCCGTTTCCGGGGACACGTAGAGCGAATCCACGCCCCGGGGACCGATCGCCGTGTCGGTGGTGCAGGCGAGAATCGCCGCGGCCGCGATCGCGGTCGCGACGCCGAGGGGGCGCCACCGCCGGCTCAGTGGATGGCCGTGATCCGCCATGCGGCGCCCTCCCGCGCCAGCGTCGCCGTGAAGTTCACCGGCTGCTGCTGGTCGCGATGATCCTGCGTGAAGTGAAAGCTCCCCTCGACCTTCGCCGTCGCCGCGTCACCCTGAGCGTCGAGCTGGGCGATCCGCAGGTCCGCCGAGAGACTGGTAACGCTCCTGAAAAAGTCCCGCCAGGTCTGCGCCTGGTCCCCGGTGAGCCCGGGATAGGCGGCGCGGACCTGCGCCACGTTGCGGGACTCGAGCGCGCGGGCGTAGCCCTGGATCGCGGCGTCGATCAGCGGGCGCGGATCGGCGGGGGCCGTGGCGACGGCGGGGGCGGGCTGCGGCGGAGGCGTCGGCGCCGCGGTGGTGCCCGCCGGAGCGGGGGCCGGCTTCTGCGCCGCCTGGGCCGTCCGCGCGCGCGCGGCGTCACGCGCCTGGTTCCAGAGCTGCGTGGCCCGGTTGAAGTGGGCCCGCGCGAGGAGCGGGTGCTTCCCGGTCGCGAGCTGGCTCGCCTGCGCGCGCTCCGCGTCCCCCGGCGCCAGGTCGGCGGGGGTCGCTCCCGCGGCGAGCGCCTCGTCCCTGGCCGCCCGGGCCGCCGCGCGCAGGTCCCGCAGGGGCCCGCGCTCGGCCGCGGTGTCCCCGGCGGCGACGGATGACTTCGGCGGCGTCTCCCTGGGTTCGGAGGCCTTCGACTGGGGATTCGTCGCGACCGGCGCGCCGGGCTGGGCCGCGGGCGGCGGCGCGGACGCGATCGAATCCGTCTTCTGCGCGCCGCCGGGCCCGCCGGTGGCGCCCGCGGCGGCCGCGTGCCAGGGGCCGAAGCGCCAGGCCGCGACGGCGATCCCCGCGATGACCACCAGCGCCGCGCCCACCTTGATGAGACGCCGCGAGCCCGCGTGGGCCGGCGTGACGGTGACCTCCGCGGTCGCGCTGGCGCCCTCGCTGGTGCAGGTGACCGTCGCGCGTCCCGCGGCGATCGCGGTCACCAGTCCATCCGCCGACACCGTCGCCACCGAGGGCTCGGTCGAGGCCCAGGTGACCGCCCGGCTCACCAGCGTGGCGCCGGTCGAGCCCTTGAGCCGCGCCGTGAGCTGCACCGCGCCCCCCACCGCCACCGTCACCTGCGCCGGAGAGAGCGAGAGCCCCTTCTCTCCCGCGCCGGTGCGCGCCGCCTTGCCCGCCGCCGCCGCGCCCTGCGCCGTGCCGGGACGCACCCGCGGCGACGGCGACGCCGGCGTGTGCATCGTCGCGAGGATGGTGGCGTTGGTCCCCTTGGCGGCGAGAGACATGAGCTGGGTGCGGACCGGATCGTCCGCCGCGAGGGCGACCGCGCCGATCGCCGCCACCGCGGCCTCGAGATCCGGGAAGCGGTCGCCCGGCTCCTTGGCGAGCATCTTCATCACCGCCGCGGCGAGCTCGGGCGGGCAGTCGGGCCGCGCCTCGCGCAGCGGCGGCGGCGGCTCGTTGAAATGCGCGTACATCAGCGCCATCACCGAGTCCGCGACGAAGGGCTGCTTGCCGGCGAGCATCTCGTAGGCCACCACACCCAGCGAGTACTGGTCCGAGGCGCCGGTCAGGTCCTTGGCGGAGCACTGTTCGGGACTCATGTACGCCGGGGTGCCCACCGTGGCGCCGGTCATGGTGAGCCCTTTCGCTTCCGTCACCTTGGCGATGCCGAAATCGGTCACTACCGCCCAGCCGTCGGTGTCCACCATGACGTTCGCGGGCTTCACGTCGCGGTGGATGATCCCCCGCTTGTGCGCGTAGCCCAGCGCGCTGCCCACCTGATTGAGCATCGCACGCACCATCGGGATCGGGAGCGGGCCGACTTCGCGGATGATGGAATCGAGGCCGCGTCCCTCGATGAACTTCATCACGAAGTAGACCAGGTGCTCGCTCTCGCGGACCGCGTAAATGGGGATGATGTTGGGGTGGCTGAGCGACGCCGCGGTGCGCGCCTCGCGCTTGAAGCGCTCCACCATGCCCTCGCCCGAGAGCAGGTTGGGCGACATCAGCTTCACGGCGACCTTGCGGTCGAGCGCGATTTCGTGCGCGAGATACACCGTGGCCATCCCGCCCTGACCCAGCTGGCCCAGGATCTCGTACTCGCCCAGGGTCGCCTGACGCAGCAGCTCGAGGAGCCCCTCCTGCGTCATCGAGGCCCGGGCGATCTGCGCCGCCGTCACGTACGCGGTGGCGACGTTTCCCTGCTGCCCGGAGACGTCGGCTCCGCACCCCGGGCAGTAGCGCGCGCCCGGCGCCACCGGCTCCCCACAGCGGGGGCAGGTGATGCCGGTCACGGGCGGCCCCGGACGGGCTGGAAGTGGTTCCGCGGGTGCGACATAGGGGAAGATCAATATATCCGGGGCTTCCCGGGGCAACAGTGACGCCCGCCACGCGCCGCCTCGGCCCCCGCCGGACGCCCCCACGCGCCGAGGGCGCACCGTTCGCGATGCGCCCTCCACACCCGGCGGATGCGACAGATAGCTAGAACTTGATGAACACCGGACCCTGGATGTGATCCGAGAGGGCTACCGCGCTGTCCAGGGTTTGCTGGAGGTCGGATCTGCGGGCCTCGAGGCGTGCGGCCCCCGCGGGAATCGACGCATGCCCGGCGGCGCAGGTGACGGTGATCGTCATCGGCGCGTAAATCCCGGAGGTCAGCCAGTACACCAGGCCGTTCAGGAACGAGTGCTGGGTCTCGACCTTGGAAACTCCCCCCGGGCACTGCGCCATGGTGGACACCGGGCTGGGCGAGACCAATCCCCACAACCAGCCGGACGCCCAATCCTTTTGGATGGTCTGGGGCGACGGGGCCAGGCCCGTGTTGATGACCGCGTGGTAGCACGCGAGGCTTGCGAGGAGCAGGACGGGGGCGAGGAGCTTGACGGTACGGTGCATCGTGACCTCCTGGCCGGCGGTAAGGGGATCAGCGCGTACGGCAGCCGGCTGGGAATGAGTATGCACGTCCCTGATTCACATAGCAACATCAACGGAGTAACGCTCCTTCGCCGCCGGCGTGTGTCCCACCCACACCCGCGCGATCACCGGGAGGCCCCCTTCGTGAGCGTGTCCCCGATCTCGACCACGCTCCGCACCAGGAGATCGAAATCCTCCCGCCGGCTCCGGTGATTGGTGATCGCGACCCGGATCGCGAACCGGCCGCCGATCAGGGTCTGCGACGGAACCGCCACGCCCGCCTCCTGCAACCGCATCAGCAGCTCGCGGTTCAGCGCATCGAGCGCTGCCGGCGCCGCCCCCGGCGCGACGTAGCGGAAGCACGCCACGTTCAAGGGGACCGGGGCGAGCAGCTCGAGTTTCGGCTCCTGCCCGATGCGATCGGCGAGATACTTCGCCTGGGCCACGTTCTGCTCGATCAGGCCCGCGAAAGTCCGCACCCCGTGCGCCTTCAGGGACATCCAGACCTTGAGCGCGCGGAAGCCGCGGGAGAGCTGAACCCCGAGCTCGGGGAAGGGCACGCTCCCGGCCGCGATCCCGCGGTCCAGCTTCATCAGGTAGGACGGCTTCACGTTGAACGCCGCGCGGTGGGCGGACTCGTCCCGCACCAGGGTGCACCCCACCTCGTAGGGCAGGTACATCCACTTGTGCAGGTCGAAGGCGACCGAATCCGCCTGTTCCATCCCGCTGACGATCGGCCGCAGTTTCGGCGACAGCGCGGCCAGCGCGCCGAACGCGCCGTCTACGTGGAACCAGATCCCTTGCTCGCGGCAGATCGCGGCGAGGGCGGGAAGATCGTCGGTGGCGCCGGTGTTCACCGTGCCCGCGTTCCCGACCACGCAGATCGGTCGCCGGCCGGCGTCCCGATCGGCGGCGAGCGCGGCGCGGAGGGCCGCCACCTCGATGCGGAATTCCGGGTCCACCGGAATCTGGCGCAGGGCGTCGCGTCCCAGGCCGAGCAGCTCGACCGCCTTGCGCACGGAGGAGTGGGTCTCGGTCGAGGCGTAAACGGTGAGTTGGGGCGCCCCGGGCGCCCGCAGTCCGGCCGCTCGGACGTCGAAACCGGCGCGCGCGGACCGCGCCACCGCGAGCCCCACGAAGTTCGCCATCGAGCCCCCGGACACGAGGAGCCCGCTCGATTCCGCCGGGAGTCCCATCAGCTCGGCGAGCCAGGAAATCACCTGCTTTTCGACCAGCGGCGCGGCGTCGTTGAACTCCGCCACCTGCGCGTTCATTCCGGAGGCCAGCATGTCCGCGAGCATCGCCCACGGCGTCCCGGTCCCGATTACCCAGCCCCAGAACCGGGGATGGGTGTTTCCGGTGGGGTACGGCAGAACGTCCCGCCGGAACTCCTCGTACACGGCGGCCTCCGGCGTGGGCTCGAGGGGCAGGGGCGCCGCCAACCGCGCGCGAACCGCGGCGGGGACCGGCTGCCACGCCGGCCGCTCCCGCGCGGCGGCGAGGTAGTCCAGCATGTCGTCCAGCATGCGGTGGCCGAGGGCGCGGAGCTCCTCCCAGTTGGCCGGATCGAGCGAGCGCTCCGTCACGCCGCCTCCCTGGCCGGCGCGGCCCGGCGTCCCCGGACGGAGACCTGGTGGGAGAATTGAATCCAGAGCACCGCGCCCAGGATCATCGCCATCGCCACGAAGGTGCGGCCGCCCACGGGCTCGTGGAGAATGAGCCACCCCAGGAGGACCGCGATGATCGGGTTCACGTAGGCGTAGGTGCCGACGATGGTCGCGGGGGCGTGACGCAGGGCGTAGGAGTACGCGGAGTATCCCACGATGGACCCGAAGATCACGAGATAGGTGAAGGCGCCGAAGCCGCGGAGCGTCGGATGAAAGGCGCCCGCTTCGCCGAGGGTGAGGCCGACCAGGGTCACGAAGGTGCCGCCGAAGATCATCTGCAGGGCCGCCGTGACGTAGGAGCTCATCTCGACCGGATGGCGCTTGGCGTACACCGATCCGATCGACCAGGAGGCGCTCGCGCCGGTGAGGGCGAGCGGTCCGCGGAGGTCGGCGTGCAGGAGCTCGCCGGGACTGGCGCCGACGAGCAGCGCCGACCCCAGGAAGCCGAGGAGCAGTCCGAAGACCACGCGCCAGGAGAGAAGCCCCGATCCCCCGGGAACGATCGCGTCGAAGAACGCCATCCACAGCGCCACAGTGACGACGAAGAGACTGGCGATCCCCGACGCCGTGTACTGCTCGGCCCACACCACGAACGCGTTCCCGCCGGCCAGCAGGAAGAGTCCGACGATCGCCGCGGTGCGCCAGTCGCGCGCCCGGCGGGGCAGCTTGTCGCCGAACAGCAGGGCACCGGTGAGCAGCAGCACGCCCGCAGTGAGGAAACGCAGGCCCGCAAAGAGGAACGGCGGGAGCGCCTGGACGCCGACCCGGATGGCGAGGTACGTCGAGCCCCAGAGGACGCAGACCAGGAGGTAGGCGAAGAGCGCCTTGCCGCGGAGCGTGGCCATCAGTCCAGTTCCGCCGGCACCAGCCCCGGCTTTTCGAAGAGCGTGGAGAGCACGATCGTGGTCTTGGTGTTCATCTGCTTCGCGGGGCCGCGCAGGTCGCGCAGGATCGCCTGCACCCCGTCCAGATCGGCCGCGACCACCTTCAGGATGTAGCAGTCCTCCCCCGCCACGTGGTGACACTCGAGCACGCCAGGATGCTTTTCCATTTCGCGCATCCGCGGCTCGTCGCCGACGTAGTCGGAGTTGCCGTAGCGCACCGCGACGAACGCGGTGACGGGGAACCCCGCCTTGCCGCGCTCGATCCGCGCGCCGTAGCCGGTGATGTACCTCGCTTCTTCCAGCCGCTTGACCCGCTCCATCACCGCCGGGCGGGAGAGCCCGACGTCGTCGGCCAGGGCCTGGTAACTCGCGCGCCCGTCCCGGGCCAGAAGCCGAAGCAGGTTGCGATCGATCGCGTCCAGCTCGGTCTTGGCAGCCATTTCGACGCCTCTCAGCTGGTTTGGTGTGCTATTCGTAAGTGGAAGCGATGTGAATCAAACGCCTGATCAATGTAATTTGGTTCCTGCTTACGAAATATCCGTTTTGGTCGTCCAAATCGTCCTTTGATTAGGACACTCTAAGTCATTACCATTCCAGCATGTCCGGCGACGTCGCGGCGCTGCGCGCCCTGGTCCGCGAATTTCCCTCGGCACTCCTGGGCTACTCGGGGGGCGTCGATTCGGTCTTCCTGGCCGTAGTACTGCGCCAGGAGCTGGGGCGGGAGCGGATGCTCGCGGTGACGGGGCAGAGCGCCTCGTACCCGGCGGCGCAGTCGGACGCCGCGCAGGCCGTCGCGCGGCAGTACGACATCCCCGTGGCGGCGCTCGCGACCCACGAGCTGGAAGACGAACGCTATCTCGCCAATCCCACCAACCGCTGCTTCTTCTGCAAGGAAGAGCTCTGGACCCGCCTCGGCGACGAAGCGCGGCGCCGGGGCATCGCGGTGGTATGCGACGGCACCAACGCCGACGACTTGCGCGAGCATCGTCCGGGCCGGGCGGCGGGAATCGCGCGCGGGGTGCGCTCGCCTCTCGCCGAGGTGGGGATGACGAAGCAGCACGTGCGTACCGCGTCGCTCGCCCTCGGCCTCCCCACCTGGGACGCCCCCGCCGCGCCGTGCCTCTCCTCGCGCGTCGAGTACGGCCTGCGGATCACCCCGCGGCGCCTGCGCCAGGTCGAGGACGCGGAGAGTTTCCTGCGAGCGCTCGGGGTGACGGGGGACCTGCGGGTGCGGCACCACGGCGAACGCGCGCGCATCGAAGCCGAGGCTCGCTGGGTTCCCTGGCTCGACGCGCGCACCGAGGAAATCGGCGTCAGGTTCCGGGAGCTGGGATTCGATACGGTCGAAATCGACCCCCGAGGGTACCGCCGCGGGAGTCTGATACTCGATCGCG
>DASSQQ010000001.1:0-14863 GCA_035702425.1 Gemmatimonadales bacterium | reverse complement strand
CACGCCGGCCCCCGCGCCGGCGCCGGCGCGCCGCCCCGGATGCGGCGCGTGGCCCAGGACGCAGACGTCCACCAGGTAGTGCGGGCTCTTCACCAGATCGCCGCCCAGCACTCTCCCCCCCACGCTGGCGACGGCCGCGCCCGCGCCCGCCACGATCTCGGCGACCGGTCCTCCTCCGTCACCCTTCCCTTTGCCGGCGTCTCCGGGAGATCCGACGCTCACCAGCACCCCGATCGGCTCCGCTCCTTCGGCGGCGAGGTCGGAGAGCGCGGCGGCGGTGGCCCGCCAGCCGATCTCCTCGAACGAGAGCCAGTCGGTGCGGAAATGGACGCCCTCGACGGCGAGGTCGATGCTCAGCGCGAGGGTGGTCCCGCCGACGGGAACGAGCGCACAGTCGTCGCCGAGATCGGCCGACGCCGCGCCCTGCTCCGCGAGGCGCGCGAAGGCCGCGCGCAGGACGTCGAACTCCCGGCCGGGGCCGAGGGCGGCGGGCGCGTCGCTCACCGGTTGCGCGCCGCGTCGCGCGAGAGGCGGACCAGGCCCGAGTCGGTGGCGACCCAGAGGTACTCGCCCTGCACCGCCACGTCGCGCACCGCGGCGGGAATGTCGTCCGGCACGTGGAGCGCCTTCACCGCGCCGGACCCGAGGTTCCAGAAGGCCAGTCCGGTGGTGCCGCCGATCCAGACCCCGCCCGAGTCCCCCGCGAGCGAGGTGACCGTGCCCAGGTCCCCGCGGCCGCGGGAGACGTGCCAGGCTCCCGCGGGGTCGCGCCAGGCGAGCTCGTTCGCGGTCGCGAGGACGAGGGTGTCCGCGGTGCGGGTGAGCGCGAGGATGGTGGTCTTGAGCGACGGCGCCTGATCGAGCTCGCGGGTGACCACCGCCTGATCGCTCCCCGGAGCGAGGACGCCCATTCCCACGGCGGAGCCGACCCAGAGGGTGTCCCGCAGAACGGCGAGCGCGGTGATCGCCTGCGGGAGAGTGGGGAACGGCTGCGCCTTGCCGCCGGCGCTGACGACGGCGAGTCCGCGCGCCGTGCCGGCCCAGACCCCGTCGGGCGCGGGCGCGAGCGCCAGGACTTGATCGGCGGGGAGGCCGGAGCCCGCGTCCAGCAGGCGGCTCTGGTAACTCCCGTTGTCCACCACGAACAGCCCGCGATCGGTGGCGAGATAGAGATTCCTTCCCGAGGCGAGGAGTTTGCGGGTGACGAGGACGCCGCTGATCCGGCCGGTGGCGTCCTCTTCGCCCGTCATTTCGCCGAGATCGCGGCTCACCCAGGCGATGCCGCGGCGATCGCCCGCGCGGGAGTTCGCGGCCACCCAGACGCCATCGGGTCCGAGCGCCACCGCGCCGGCGCTCGCGGTGAGGATGCCGGTGGTGAGGCGCTGGTACTGGCCGGTGTTGGGGTCCACCTCGAGCACGCCCATCCCGTTGGTGCCGAAATAGACCTCCGGTTGATCCAACGAACGGGCGGCGGACGTGAACTGATAACTGCGGAGCCGCTGATCGGTGAGCATCAGCGCCCGCATGGACTGGGCCGTCGGTGCGAGGGCGATCGCGGCGCGCGGATCGAGCGCCTGGATGCGGCGGCCGACGGGTGGGAGGGGCCGGCCCGGCTCGGGGATGGCTCCGCCGCGGGGCAGGAACTGCCAGCCCGAGAAGCCGGTCTCGACGAAGACGCCGCTCGCCTGGTCTCCGGCGTCGAGCATCAGACTCGAGACCCCGCCCGGCACGGTGCCGCTCTCCCACTGATGGAGATCGGGGTCGTAGCGCGCCCAGCCCAGGTCGGTGCCGAGCCAGACTCCGTTGTCCACCGCGTCGGCGAGCGCCACCCGGATCCGCGCGCTGGGGTATCCGTCCACGGCGGTCACCGGCAGCTGCCAGCGATGGGAGCGGCGGTCGTAAATGGTGAGACCGTGCGCGGTGGCGGCGAAGACGTAGAACGGCGACGCCGCCACCGCTTCGATCCACGAAAAGTCCGAGATCACGACCCGGTCTTCGGGGCGCCAGAAGGAGGCGGACGGGCGGCGAGGCGGATAGCCGGCCAGACCGGACAAGAGCGCCGCGCAGGCCAGGCCCCGTCGTGCCTTCATTCGGTCTCCACCGCGTCGAGGATGGCGACGATGGGCGGACCCGCGGGGACGTCGTTCAGCCAGGCGCGCCACACATCGGGCAGCGCCGCGAGGACGTCCGCGGGACGGAGCGAGCGGGCGGTCCAGCGGCGCGCGCCCTCTTCCGCGCCGCGGCCGAGCGCGTGGGCGCCGAGGGCCGCCGCCTCGGGACCCTCCCGCCCCCGCGCGAGAAAGGCGCCGATGAATCCGGCGAGCAGGTCGCCCGACCCGCCGGTGGCGAGCCCGGGATTTCCGCTCGCCACCACGAGGCCCGGCACTCTCGGCGCCGCGATCACGGTGGGCACGCCCTTCAGCAGCACCGTGGCGCGGAGATCGCCCGCGGCCTCGCGGGCGGCGGCCCAGCGGTCGTTGGCGGCGAGGTCGGCGAGGCGGTCCCCCGCGAGAGCGCGGAACTCGCCCACGTGGGGCGTGAAGACGAGGGGGCGGTCGGCCTTGCGGTCATATAGATGAAGGGCGTCGGCGTCCACCACGGCGGGAACGGGGCGCTGGGAGAGGACCGCCGCGAGGAAGCGGGCGCGCTCGGCGTCCCGTCCCAGGCCCGGCCCCACCACCAGCGCGTCGGCCCAGTCCAGGGCTTCGCGCGCGCCGGGCTCGAGCTCGCCCCCGAGCTTCGATTCCACGGTGAGGACGTCGGGAAGCGTGGTGCGCGCGGCTTCGATGGTCTCCTTCGCGGCCACGAGCTTCACCAACCCGGCGCCCGCGGCGAGCGCGGCCCGCGCCGCGTGCAGCGCGGCGCCGGTCATCCCCGCGGCGCCGCCGACCACCGTCACCCGTCCGCGATCGCCCTTGTGCATGGTGGGCGTGAGCGGCGGCAGGCGACTCCCGGCCCAGGCGTCCGTCACCAGCAGCGGCCACTGCGCGTCCGCCGGCGGGAACCCGATGTCCACCACGATCACCTTGCCGCACCACTCGCGCGCGAGGAGATGCCCCCGCCGCACGCCGCCGAAGGTCACGGTGAGCCGGGCGCGCACCGGCCCGTGCGCCTCGCCGCTCGAGAGATCGAGTCCGGTGGGACCGTCGAGCGCGACCACCGCGGCGCCCGCGCCTGCGATCCGCTCCGCCAGCGCCTGCACGTCGCCGCGCGCGGGGCCCGCGGCCCCGGTGCCGAGGAGCGCGTCCACGATCACCGTGCTCTGCGGCCACGGCTCTTCCCGCGTGAGCTCGGCCACGCCGGCGAGGCGCGCCAGGGCGCGGTTGTCCACCGCGTCGTCGGTCTTGGGGTCGAGCCCGGTGACGGTGACCTGCACCCCCGCGCCGTGGAGCGCGCGGGCGAGCACCCAGCCGTCCCCTCCGTTGTTCCCCGCCCCCGCGACCACCAGCGCGCCGCCTTTGCGCACGTCCGGGCACTCCCGCACGATCACGGCGGCGGCCGCCCGCCCCGCCGTTTCCATCAGCACCCGCGACGGAATGCGGAACTGCTTCCGCGCGGCGCCGTCCCAGCCGGTCGCTTCGGCGGCGGTGAGAACCGGGACGCCGCTCACGGAATCACCACGCCGGCGTAACCCACGACCCGCGATTCGTCGTTGGTCACCCACCCCGAGTGGCGGTAGTCCACCAGCTCGCCGCGGGTCGCGCCGAGGGCGCGGGTCGCGACCAGCGTCACCGCGGCGGGACCGCGGCCGCACATGCTGATCCGTTCCCGGCGGCAGCGCTTGAGCAGCTCCTTGCCGTCCACCGCCTGCAGGGCCGAGATGGCGCGGGCGTCCTTTTCCTCGGAGACGGTGGCGGCTTCGTAGTGGTTCAGGTCGGAGGAGGCGAGGAGAAACACCGGCTCCGCCCAGCGCCTCACCAGGTCGGCGAGCGCCAGGCCCAGGGTCTCGCACATCTCCCAGGTGTCCCATGCGAGAATCAGCGGGACGATGCGCGCCTCTGGCGCGCGCTCCTGGAGGAACGGGAGCTCGACCTCGACCGCGTGCTCCTGCTCGTGGGCGGTGTGATCCACGCCCACGAGGGGACAGGAATCGAGCAACTCGGCGGCGAACGCTTCGGCCACGGGGACGTCGCCCAGGGGCGTATGAAACGCCCCGCGTGCCCAGAGCGAAGCGCCCTGGGGCGCGTCGCAGACGCCGGTGTGGTTGGGCGCGAGGACGACGATGACCTTGGGCAGGGTGACGCGACGGAACACGTGCGCCGCGGTGAGGCCCGAATAGACGTAACCGGCGTGAGGCACCACCGCGCCGCGGGCCGGCGCTTCGGGGCCGGCGGGCTCCGCGGCGTGGAGGAGCCCGCGCACCTCGCGCTGGAGCGCGTCCTTGGCGCCGGGATAGAACTTCCCGGCGACGGCGGGGGCGCGGACGGAGGGGGCGGTCAACGCTATTTCAGGCTCTGCCCGATGGTGCGACCGAACGAAATTTCGCCGTTGTCGATGCGGATGTTCCACCCGCATTCCGGATTGGTGCAGACCCACGCCTTGTAAGTGATCGGCGCGCCGTCACGTCCATAGTCCGAAAGCGGGATCAGCGAACCCTGCTGGCACTTCTTGCAGACGGGCCATTCCACGGCGTTCATGCGGCACCTCCCCTCCCCGACTGACGCTCCTTACGCGCGTTCCACTCCGGGCCATTTGTAGCCGGACCGGAACGCCTCCGCGAAGTCATACACCCCGGAGAAATCCTGGATCTGGTCCGAATCCTGGCGGGCGAGGAGGCCGACGTCGATGAGCAGGAAGACGATGCGTCCCAGGTCTTCCGTGGAGGTAATGCCCCAGTAGGCGAGGACGGTCTGGGCGAGGAGGCCGAACTGCTCCAGCGCGAAGTCCCGGCACGCCCACGCCAGCTCGGCGCCGGAGAGGTGGCGGCGCGCGGGGAGCCGGCCCTGCGCGTACTCGAGCGCAGCGAGCACGAAGAAGTAGCCGCGCTCTTCATAGCGGCCGTCCTCCGCGCGAATCCTGGCGAAGGCCTCCTCGATGGTGGTGAAGTCGTTCATGCTGCCGCTAAAGTGGGGAACGCCGGGCGCGCGGGCAAGGGGCTACGCGTAGAGCGGGAACTTTTTCGCGAGCGCGCGCACCTGGCCGTGAATCCGCTCCACCGTGGCGTCATCGCGCTTCACCAGCACCTCGTCGATCAGCGCCGCCACCTGCTCCATCTCGCCCTCCCGGAACCCGCGGGTGGTCACGGCGGGGACGCCGACCCGGATGCCGCTGGTGACGAACGGCGACTGGGGATCGCCGGGGATGGTGTTCTTGTTCACCGTGATCCCGGCGCGGTCGAGCAGCTTCTCCGCGTCCTTCCCGGTGATGTTCTTGGCCCGCAGGTCCACGAGGAAGAGATGGGTGTCGGTGCCGCCGGAGACGATGGCGTAGCCCCGTTTCAGGAGCGCGGCGGCGAGGGTCTGGGCGTTGCTGACGATCTGCTTCGCGTAGGTCTTGAAGGAAGGGTCGAGCGCCTCCTTGAAGGAGACCGCCTTGGCGGCGATCACGTGCTCCAGGGGTCCGCCCTGCGTGCCCGGGAAGACCCACTTGTCCACCGCCTTCGCGAGATCGGCGGTGCAGAGAATCATGCCGCCCCGGGGGCCGCGCAGCGTCTTGTGGGTGGTGGTGGTGACGAGCTGGGCGTGCGGCACCGGCGAAGGGTGAACGCCCGCCGCCACCAGCCCGGCGAAGTGCGCCATGTCCACCAGCAGGAGCGCGCCCACTTCGTCGGCGATGCTCCGCAGCGCCGGGAAGTCGATGATCCGCGCGTAGGCGCTCCCGCCGCCCACGATGAGCTTGGGCCGCTCCGCCTTGGCCTGCGCGCGCAGCGCGTCGTAGTCGATCCGCCCGGTGTCCTCCCGCACCCCGTACTGGACCGCGCGGAAGAGCGAGCCCGAGAAGTTCACCGACGCGCCGTGCGTCAGGTGCCCCCCGTGCGGCAGCGCCAGCCCCATCAGCGTGTCCCCCGGCTTCAGCACCGCGAAGTACGCCGCCATGTTGGCCTGCGCGCCGGAGTGGGGCTGCACGTTGGCGTGGTCGGCCTTGAACAATTCCTTGGCGCGGTCGATGGCGAGCTGTTCCACCTCGTCCACCACCTCGCAGCCGCCGTAGTAGCGCTTCCGGGGAAGACCCTCGGCGTACTTGTTGGTGAGCGCGGTGCCCATCGCCTCCAGCACCGCGAGCGAGCAGAAGTTCTCGGACGCGATCAGCTCGATCCCGTTCTCCTGGCGCGCCACCTCGCGGCGCACCAGGTCCGCGATGGCGGGATCGACGGCGGCGAGCGGCGCGGTGTGATTCCTCATTCGTCGATCTTCTCGACCCGGCGCTCGTGGCGCCCGCCGTCGAAGGGCGTGTCCAGGAAGCGGTGCAGGATCTCGAGGTTCTCCTCGTCGGGCAGGAAGCGCGACGCCAGTACCAGCACGTTGGCGTCGTTGTGTCGGCGCGCCAGCTCGGCGATCTCGGGGCTCCACACCACCGCCGCGCGCACGTGCGGGAAGCGGTTGGCCACGTAGGACATGCCGAGGCCGGTGCCGCAGGCCAGCACGCCCCAGTGCACCTTCCCCTCGCTCACCGCCTCGGCCACCGGTTTCCCGTAGTCGGGATAGTCGTCCTGCGGGTCCAGGGTCTTGGGCCCGACGTCCACCGGCTCGTAGCCCAGACGCTTCAGCTCGGCCACGAGTTTTTGCTTCAGCTCGAAGCCCGCGTGGTCGGCGCCGACCAGCACCTTCTCAGACAAAGTTCTGCCTCACCTGGGCCACGGCGGCGATCCGCTGCTCCGCCAGCCGGTCGGCCGCCTGGTAGGAAGGAATCCCCTCGTCCCCCGCGATCTCGAAGACGCGGAGGATGGTGTCGTAGATCTCGCCCGCCTTGTTGCGGGCGCGCTCCAGGGACCAGCCGTGCAGCTCGGCGTTGACGTTGATGAGCCCGCCGCCGTTGATCACGTAGTCCGGCGCGTAGGTGATCCCCTTCGCTTCCAGCGTGTCGCCGTGGCGATCCTCGGCCAGGACGTTGTTCGCGGCGCCGGCCACGATGTCCACCTTGAGCTGGGGAATGGTCTCGTCGTTGATCACGGCGCCGAGCGCGCAGGGGGCGTACACGTCCGCCTGCTGGGAGTAGATCGCGTCGGGCGCGAGGCCGGTGGCCCGGAACTCGTCCACCACGCTCTTCACCCGCTGGGAGTCGATGTCGGTGACGTAGAGCTTGGCGCCTTCTTCGTGGAGGAACTTGCAGAGGAAGTAGCCCACGTGGCCGAGGCCCTGCACCGTCACCGTTTTGCCGGTGAGCGAATCGGAACCGTAGCGGTGCCGGGCACAGGCCTTCATGCCGCGGTAGACGCCGAAGGCGGTGACCGGCGACGGGTCGCCCGACTTGCCCATCAGTCCGGTGACGTGCGAGGTCTCGGCGCGGATCAGCTCCATGTCGGCGGTGCTGGTCCCCACGTCCTCGGCGGTGATGTAGCGTCCGCCCAGCGACTCGACGTGGCGGCCGTGGGCGCGGAAGATCGGCTCCCGGTTCTTGATCTTGTTGTCGCCGATGATCACGCTTTTCCCGCCGCCCAGGTTGAGGCCCGCCACCGCCGCCTTGTAGGTCATGCCCCGGGCGAGGCGGAGCGCGTCCACCAGGGCTTCGGCGTCGCTGGCGTAATTCCAGAAGCGGGTGCCGCCGAGCGCGGGGCCCAGGGTGGTGTCGTGCACCGCGATGATGCCGCGGTACCCGCAGGAGGGCTCGTAGAAGAAGCTCACCTGCTCGTGGTGGTGCTCCGCGAGCAGGGCGAAGAGCGCGGGCCCGGCGGCCGCGGGGGCGCCGTTAGTCTTGCGAATAGAGTCCGCGCGCGACGACGATGCGCTGGACTTCACTGGTGCCTTCATAGATTTCAGTGACCTTTGCGTCCCGGAAGAGTTTCTCGACGGGGAAGTCCCGCATGTAGCCGTACCCGCCGAAGAGTTGGACCGCCTGGGTGGTGACCCACATCGCGGTCTCGGAAGCGAAGAGCTTGGCCATCGCGGCCCGCTCGGTGACCCGCTCGCCGCGATCCTTGGCGGCCGCGGCGTCGTGGGTGAGCGCGCGGGCGGCGGCGATCCGCGTCGCCATGTCCGCGAGCTTGAACTGCACCGCCTCGAAATCCTTGAGCGGCTTCTCGAACTGGCGCCGCTCGGCGCAATAGCGCATCGCGTGCTCGAGGGCGCGCCGCGCGATCGCCACCGCCTGGGCCGCCACGCCCAGCCGCCCCACGTCCAGCCCCTCCATGGCGTAGACGAACCCCATCCCTTCCTCGCCCAGCAAGTGTTCGGCGGGAAGCCGCACGCCGTCGAGCGTGATGGCGCGGGTGTCCGACGCGCGGAGGCCCATCTTATCCTCGGGCTTGCCGGCCCGGTAGCCCGGCGTGTCGGTCGGCACCACGAAGGTCGAGATCCCCTTCGCGCCCCGGCGCGCGCCCGGCGCGTCGGTGCGGACCATGATCATCATCAGGTCCGCCTTCCCCGCGTTGGTGGCCCAGGCCTTGGCACCGGAGAGAACCCAGTGCTCGCCGTCCCGCACCGCCTGCGCGGTGAGGGACGCGGCGTCCGATCCCGCCTCCGGCTCGGAGAGCGCGAAGCCGGCGAGGAGCTCGCCCCGCGCCATCGGCTTCAGCCAGCGCGACTGCTGGGCGGCGGTGCCGTGCCGCACCAGCATGGTGGTGGGGATGGCGTTGTGGATCGCCACCGAGATCGCGACGCTCGCGTCCGCCGCGGCCAGCTCCTCCAGCGCCATCAGGTAGGTGACGTGATCGAGCTCCTGCCCGTCGTGCTCCTCGGGGGTGACCATGCCCAGGAACCCCAGCTTGCCCAGCTCGTCCAGGACTGCGCGCGGAAACTCGGCGCTCCGGTCCCAGGCCGCGGCGTGGGGCTCGATGTGACGCGCGCCGAAGTCCCGCGCCAGGTCCACCACCTGACGGCGGAGATCCGCGACCGCGGTCGGGTCAGTCGTGATACCCATAGAACCCGCGGCCCGATTTCCGGCCCAGCCGGCCCGCCGCGACCATCTTCCGCAACAGCGGCGCGGGCCGGTATTTGTCGTCGCCCAGATCTCGATGCAGGACCTCGAGGATGGCGAGGCAGACGTCGAGGCCGATCAGGTCCGCCAGCGCGAGCGGCCCCAGGGGATGGTTCATCCCCAGCTTCATCACCGTGTCCACGGCCTCGGGCGTCGCCACGCCCTCCATCACGCAGAAGACCGCTTCGTTGATCATCGGCATCAGCACCCGGTTGGCGACGAATCCGGGGAAGTCGTTCACCTCGACGGGCGTCTTGCCCAGGCCGCGCGAGATCTCGAGCACCCGCTGCGTGGTCTCGTCCGAGGTCTCGAGTCCCCGGATCACCTCCACCAGCTGCATCAGCGGCACCGGATTCATGAAGTGCATCCCGATCACCTGCGCCGGCCGCCGGGTCCGGGCCGCGATGGTGGTGATCGAGATGGACGACGTGTTGGTGGCGAGAATGGCGGAGGGAGGCGCGGCCGCGTCGAGATCGCGGAAGATCTGGAGCTTGAGCTCGACGTTCTCGGTCGCGGCCTCGACCACGAAGTCCGCGCCGCCCGCCGCGTCCGCGGCGGAGGCGGTCCGGATGCGGCCGAGGAGCTGATCCTTCTGCGCCGGGGTCAGCGCGCCTTTCTTCACCTGGCGGTCGGCGTTCGACCCGATGGTCTTCAAGGCCTTGTCGAGCGCCGCCCGCGACGGGTCCACCAGCGTGGTGTCCCATTCGTGCTGCGCGAAGACGTGGGCGATCCCGTTGCCCATCGTTCCCGCGCCGATCACCGCCACCCGGCTCACGCGACGCCTCCCCCTCCCCCAAACGAAACGCGCGCCGTCACAGGCGCGCGCGGAGGGGATTGACCGTGGGCTTAAGCATGAGCACCGCGGCCAGGAGTTTGGCCAGGTCTCCGAGGAGGAACGGGAGGGTGCCGAGCACCATCGCGCTCCGCGCGCTGCCCATAATAAGGAAGAGCTGGGCCAGGCCGCCCAGGTGAATGATCAGGAGTCCGGCGAAGCCCGCGAAAGCGAGGCGCGCCCAGGTCCGGCCGTCGCCGGCGAACCGGCCCACCGCGTAGGCCGCGAGCGGATAGGCGAGCAGGTAGCCGCCGGTGGGGCCGATCAGCCGCAGGAAGCCGGGGGTGCCGAACGGCGTGAAGACCGGGAGTCCCGACGCGCCCAGGACGAGATAGAGCACGAGACTGGAGAGGCCGAGCCAGGGGCCGAGGAGCCCGCCCACGATCAGCACCGCGAGGGGCTGGAGGGTCATCGGGACCGGCGTGCCGGGGACCGGCACGGCGACCTGCGCGGCGGCCGCGACCAGCGCGGCGCCGAGCACCACGGCGAGGGCGCGCCGCAGCGCGAGCGCGGGCGACGACGGAAGAGCGGCGGTGTCGGTCTGCATCAGAGCATCTCCACGGAGAGGGCGACGGCGTTCCCGCCGCCGAGACAGAGGGTGGCGAGGCCGGTGGACTGCCTGCGATCCTTGAGGGCGTAGAGCAGCGTGGTGAGGACGCGCGCGCCGGAGGCGCCGATGGGATGGCCGATGGCGACCGCGCCGCCGTTCACGTTGACGCGATCCCAGTCCCAGCCCAGCGCGCGCCCGTCGGCGAGCGCCTGCACCGCGAACGCCTCGTTGGCCTCGATGAGATCGTAATCCCCGATCCTGGTCTTCGCCTTCTTCATCAGATTCTGCACCGCGAAGATGGGCGCAAAGAACAGATCCTTCGGTTCGCCGCCGCCCGTGGCGTAGGCGGTGATCCTCGCCATCGGCGCCAGGCCGCCGGCCTTCGCGAACGCGAGCGAGGTCACGACCAGCGCCGACGCGCCGTCGTTCAGGCCCGGCGCGTTGCCGGCGGTGACGGTGCCGTCCTTTTCGAACGACGGCTTGAGCGCGGCGAGCGCCTCGATCGTGGTGTCCTTGCGCGGGCACTCGTCCTTCTCGATCACGGTCGGGCCCTTCCGGCCCGGAATCTCGACCGCCACCGTCTCGGCCTTGAAGCGGCACGCCTCCATCGCCGCCACCGCCTTCTGGTGGCTCGCCAGCGCGAACCGGTCCTGGTCCTCGCGACTCACCCCAGCCTTCTTCGCGGTGTATTCAGCGAGGTTGCCCATGTGCTGGTTCGAGAAGGAATCCCAGAGCCCGTCCCAGATCATGCCGTCCACCAGCTGCTGGTTCCCCGCCTTCACGCCGCTCCGCATCCCGGAGACGTAGTGCGGCGCGTTGGACATGGACTCCATCCCGCCCGCCACCAGACACTCGGCGTCGCCGGCCTTGATGGCCTGCGCGGCGAGCATCACCGCCTTCAGGCCCGAGCCGCAGACCTTGTTGATGGTGAGCGCGGGGATGACGCCGGGAAGCCCGGCGTGAATGGCGGACTGGCGCGCCGGGGCCTGCCCTTCACCGCCCTGAAGCACGTTGCCCATGATCACTTCGTCCACCCGGGCCCCGTCCACGCCGGCGCGGCGGACCGCTTCCTTGATGACCAGCGCGCCGAGCTTCGGCGCCGAAAGCGGCGAGAGCCCGCCCAGGAATTTGCCGACCGGGGTGCGGACGGCGGAAACGATGACCGGTGTGGTGTTGTCGCTACTCATACCGAGCTTCCTTCCACCCCGGGCGTTCCCCGGGTCAGTTCGGTGCCGGCCCAAATGCCGGCCTGGCCCCGGGCATCAGCCCGGGGTTAGTCAAGCTAGCGGCGCCAGTGCCCGGGTGCGAACCTCTTCGCTGAGCCGCCGGACGAACTCGTCGAGCGGGAGCACCATCTGCTTGTTCCCCGCGCCCCGCGCCCGCACCGCGACGCTCCCCGCCTCCGCCTCCCGCTGTCCCACCACCGCGAGATACGGAACCTTGTGCATCTCGCCGTCGCGGATCTTGTAGTTCAAGGTCTCACTCCGGTCGTCCAGATGGGAACGGAGTCCCGCGGCGCGCAGCGCGGCGTGCGCCTTCTGCGCCGCCTGGTTCTGCGCGTCCGCGATGGGAAGCACCCGCACCTGCTCCGGCGAGAGCCAGAGCGGGAACGCTCCCGCGAAATGCTCAATGAGAAAGCCCACGAACCGCTCCAGGGTTCCATAGATCGCGCGGTGAATCATCACCGGCCGGTGCGGTTTGTTATCGGTCCCGGTGTACTCGATCTTGAAACGCTCCGGCAACTCGTAGTCGAGCTGGATGGTGGCGCCCTGCCACTCCCGCCCGATGGCGTCGGAGAACTTGACGTCGATCTTGGGGCCGTAAAACGCCCCGCCCCCCTCGTCGATCCGGTAAGCGAGCCCGCGACGCTCCAGGGCCTGCTTCAGGCCCCGCTCCGCCACGTCCCACATCGCGTCGTCGCCCAGCTTCTTCTCGGGACGGGTGGCGAGATCCAGCCGGTAAGAAAGCCCGAAGGTCTTCCCCAGCACCAGCTCCACGATGTCGAGCAGGGCGAAGATCTCTTCCTCGATCTGATCCTCGCGCAGGAAGATGTGGGCGTCGTCCATCGAGAGCCCGCGCACCCGCAGCATCCCGTGCAGCACGCCGGAGCGCTCGTTCCGGTACACGTTGGCGATCTCGGCCAGCCGGATGGGGAGGTCGCGGTAGCTCCGCTGCTGCGAGGCGTAGACCAGGATGTGCATCGGGCAGTTCATCGGCTTCACCCGGTAGCGCACGTCCTCGCTCTCGCCCTCGCCGCCCGCCATCGCGGGAAACTGATTCTCGGCGTAGAGCGGCAGGTGCCCGGAGCGCAGAAACAGCTGTTCCCGGGTGATGTTGGGCGTGTAAACCAGCTGGTAGCCGCGCTCGAGAATCACGTCCTCGATGAAGCGCCGGAGCTGGAAGTTCAGCATCGCACCCTTGGGGTGCCAGAAGATCAACCCCGGACCCACGTCCTCCTGGATCGAGTACAGGTCGAGCTGTTTCCCGATCACGCGGTGGTCGCGCTTCTTCGCTTCCTCGAGCCGGTGGAGATAGGCGTCGAGGTCGGCCTTCGAGAACCAGGCGGTGCCGTAAATGCGCTGCAGCATCTGGCGCCGCTCGTCGCCGCGCCAGTACGCACCCGCCGCGTGCAGGAGCTTGAAGTGCTTGATGCGCCCGGTGGCCGGGAGGTGCGGCCCGCGGCAGAGATCCACGAAGGGGCCGTCGGTGTAGACCGAGATCACTTCGTTGGGACCCAGGTCGTCGATGCGCTCGAGCTTCAGGGGATCGTCGGTGAACCGGCGCTTCGCTTCGTCGCGGTTCACTTCCTCCCGCACGAACGGATAGTCGGCGACCGCCACCTCCTGCATCTTCGCCTCGATCTTCGCGAGATCGTCGGGCGTGAAGGGGGTCGGTACCTCGAAGTCGTAGTAGAACCCGTCCTCGATGGGGGGGCCGAAGCCGATCCGGGCGTGGGGAAAGAGCTGGCGCACCGCGGTGGCGAGCACGTGCGCCGAGGAGTGCCGCAGGACGTCGAGCGCCTGGGGATCCTTGTCGGTGACGATGGTGGCCGTGGCCCCGTCGGGGAGCGGGCGGGAGAGGTCCCGCACTTCCCCGTTGACGCGCACCGCGAGCGCCGCCTTGGCGAGCCCGGGGCCGATCGCCTTCGCGAGATCGGTGCCGGTGGCGCCGGCGGGCAGCCGCCGCTCGCTCCCGTCGGGGAGAGTGACGCGGATTTCGGCCGCGGCCACGGGGGTCAGCGGGTGGCGGGCACGACGGCCGTATCGGCCGGAGTGCCGGACAGCGGGGAGACCCGGAGCCCGTCGCGGAAGTAGAGCGCGAGCGCGAACAGGATCAGCGCGCCGAGCGCCATCCAGCGCACGACGCGCGACAGGGGCATGGAGGGGGATTCGTCGGCCATCGCACAAAAGATAGACGGGTGGACGGGGGGGCGGGTAGACGTTCACCCTCCCCCGCCGTCTCCCCGCCCGGCTACCGGCCGGTCAGCTCCTTTATGGCCTGTTTCTGGTGGCTCGCGTTCCAGTTGTCCGGAGCCAGGTCCAGCGCCCGGCGATAGGCGGCCACCGCATCGGCGTCGCGCCCCGCGGCGCGATAGCCGTCGCCCGCCGAGTCCCACGCGTCCCAGCGCTTCGGAAAGCGCCGGGCATTGATTTCGAAGCCGGCGACCGCGTCGTCGACCCGCTTCTGGTCGAGCAGGTCATACGCCGCCCCGTTGAGCTCTTCCCAGCTGAAGGGCTGCCACCAGGCGATCGATCCGAATCGCCGCTCTTGCTCCGCGTAGAGCGCTCGCGCGGCCGCGGCCCCCCGTTGGCGCAGGGTCGAAATCACCTCCGGGTAGGGAGCGGGGGCGGACAGGATCGCGTCCACCGGCGGATCCCGCCCGGCGAAATAGTCCTCCCCGCTGGTCGAGGCCGGGACCTGCACCGGAATCACCCGCACGTCGTCGAGCGCCGTCACCAGAGTGCAGTTGGTGGAGACGGCGAGCCCGATCTGGTGGGCCGGCAGCAGCGAGTGCCCGGCATCCCCACACGCGTTGAAGGCCGCGCCGATCGGTTCACCGACGAGGATGGGCGAGGTGTGTCGCAGGAGATCGATCACGGTGCCGGCGGCGGCGCTGAACGTCTTGCCCCCCGTGATGACGAAGAACCGCCCGCGCCGGCCGATGCTGCGGTCGCGTTTCACGAACTCGTTCACGATGGCCGGCGTGAGCGAGCCGTCGCCGCCGGAATTGTAGCGCAGGTCGAGGATGAAGCGCTGGCTCGCGCCGGGTGCGCTGTCCACGCGCCCCAGTGCCTGCCCCAGCTCCTCCATCAGCGTGAACTGAGAGAAGCGGCTCTTGGCCACCACGTTGTTGAACGCGAAGTAGACGGTGCTGTCGCGTGGCAGATAGGTCCACCAGTACGCGCGAC